>NZ_CP150484.1:4367533-4667533 GCF_037997115.1 Amycolatopsis coloradensis | reverse complement strand
GCACACGTGACGCAGCGTATCGAAGTGCACGGCACCGTCCAAGGCGTCGGATTCCGCCCGCATGTCCATCGCGTCGCGACGACGCTGGGCATCGGCGGCGAAGTGCGGAATGTCGGCGGCCATGTGGTGATCACCGCGTCCGGGCGGCCGGAGGTGCTCGCGGCGTTCCACCGTGACGTGCTCGAAGGTGCGCCGGCTCCTGCGAGGGTCGAACGCGTCACCGTCACCCCGCTGGCCGCCAGACCGTACGAGAACAGCTTCGCGGTCGGAGACAGTGCTGCCGGTGTGGGAACCCGCGCGATCTCTCCGGATCTGGCCACCTGTCCCGCCTGCCTGACGGAACTGTTCGATCCGGCCGATCGGCGCTACCGGTACCCATTCGTCAACTGTTCGGCATGCGGCCCACGGGCGACGATCGTCGAGGAGCTTCCGTACGACCGGGTCCGGACGACGATGAGCCGGTTCCCGATGTGCGGCGCCTGCACCACGGAGTATCACGACCCCGGCGATCGCCGATTCCACGCCGAACCCATCGCCTGCCCGGACTGCGGGCCGGCTCTGTCCTGGGCGAACACCACCGGGCCCGCGGCGCTCGCAGCGGCGATCGAGGCGATCGGGAACGGCGGCGTAGTGGCGATCAAGGGAATCGGCGGCTACCAGCTGGTGTGTGACGCGGGAAACGACCTCTCGGTCGACAGGCTGCGGACCGTCAAGGAACGGCCGGGAAAGCCGTTCGCGGTAATGGTTCGCGATCTTCGCGAAGCGGCCCTGCTGTCCTTTGTGGACAAGGAAGCGGCTCGCCTGCTCGAGTCACCGGCCCGCCCTGTCGTGCTCCTCACGGCACGCCCCGACATCGCGGTGTCCGGTGTGGTGGCGCCACGCCTTCCCGAGATCGGCCTGTTCCTTCCGAACAGCCCACTGCATCACCTTCTCCTGCGTGACCTCGGCCGCCCATTGGTGATGACCAGCGGGAACCGCGCCGGTGAACCGATCGTGATCTCCGATGAGCGGGTCCGGTCCGGACTCGGATCGTTGGTCGACGGCATCCTCACGCACGACCGGCCGATCCTCTCCCGCTATGACGACTCCGTGGTCCGCGCGGGACGCGTCGTGCGACGCGCCCGCGGATACGCGCCGGAACCCTTGCCCCTGCCTGTCGCCTCGCCAGAGACAGTGCTGGCCTTGGGGGCGCAGCTGAAGAACACGGTCACGCTGGCGACCGGTGAGCACGCCGTGCAGGGCCCGCACATAGGTGACCTCTCCACCGTCCCCGCTTTCGAAGTCTTCGAAGACACGGCCCGCGGACTGTGCCGGTGGATGAACGTGATGCCGGAGTTCTGCGCCCACGACAAGCATCCTCGCTACCGGTCGACCGTTCACGCGGGGAGCTGGCCCGCCGATCGGCGCATTCCGGTGCAGCACCATCACGCCCACGTCGCCGCGACGGCCGCCGAACACGGAGTTCGAGGGACGTTCATCGGGGTCGCGTACGACGGGCTGGGTTTCGGCGATGACGGGACCTTGTGGGGCGGCGAGATCCTGCTGGCGTCCTACACCGGCTACCGGCGGTTCGCCCGGTTCGGCCACGCCCCGCTGCCCGGTGGCGAGGTGGCCGTGCGACGTCCGGACCGGATGGCGTTGGGCTACCTGGTCGGGGCCGAGGATTTCGGAGACGGCGCCCTCCCGCCCCCACCGGAGAACCGGGAAACCGAACTGGTCCGGCGGATGATCGAGCGTGGCGTGAACTGCCCGGTCACCTCCAGCGCGGGAAGGCTGTTCGACGCTGCGGCGGCACTGCTCGGGCTCTGTGAGGTGAACACCTACGAAGGAGAAGCGGCCGTTCTGCTCGAAGCCGCCGCCGCGGGCGAGCCGGTGCGGAGGCCACTCGTGTGGAAGCTGCACCGCCGCGACGACCTGTGGGTCTACGACCCCGTACCGACACTGCGTGAACTCATCGGCTCGGCTCGGCCGGCGAACGAGCTCTCGGCTCGGTTCCACGCGACGATCACCGAGGTCACCGTCGCACTGGTGACCAAGGCCGCCGCCGTCAGCGGCACGGACACGGTGTGTCTCGGTGGTGGCGTGTTCCAGAACCGCAGGCTCACCGGCGCTGTCACGAGCTCCTTGGCCGACTTGGGTTTCCGGGTGTTCACCGGAGACAGGGTCCCGGTCAACGACGGCGGGATCAGCTACGGGCAAGCGGCCATCGCGGCGGCGCTGCTGGCAGGGAGGTAAATCGATGTGTCTCGGTATACCCGGGCGGATCGTGAGCGTGGAGGAGGACTTCCCTCGCGGCGGAATCGTCGACTTCGACGGCCTGCGGAGACCGGTTTGCCTCGCCTACACACCGGAAGCCGCGGTCGGTGATCACGTGATCGTCCACGTCGGTTTCGCGATCAGTGTCGTGGACGAGGAGGAGGCGGCGCGGACGCTGCGAGTACTGCGTGCGATGCCGGACGCGATCGAAACGGAGCTGGGGTCGTGAAGCATCTTGACGAGTACCGGGATCCCGCGCTGGCGCGCAGGCTGCTCGGCGAATTGCGCGCCACCGCCACCAGGCCTTGGACGGTGATGGAGGTCTGCGGCGGCCAGACGCATACGATCGTGCGGCAAGGGATCGACGAACTGCTCCCCGCGGGCATGCGAATGATCCATGGTCCTGGCTGCCCGGTCTGCGTGACACCGCTCGAGATCATCGACAAGGCGCTCGCCATCGCCGCCCGGCCGGAAGTGATCTTCACCAGCTACGGCGACATGCTCCGCGTGCCCGGTACGTCCGGAGACCTCGTCGGGCTCAAGGCACGCGGTGCGGATGTCCGGGTCGTCTACTCGCCTTTGGACGCCGTGCGGATCGCGCGGGAGAATCCGGAGCGCGAGGTGGTGTTCCTCGCCGTGGGATTCGAAACGACCGCTCCCGCCAACGCGATGGCGGTGCTGGACGCGGCCAAGACCGGTGTCACCAACTTCAGTGTCCTGGTGAGCCACGTCCTCGTGCCGCCCGCGATCACGACGCTGCTGGAGGCGCCGGACAACCAAGTCCGGGCCTTCCTCGCCGCCGGGCACGTCTGCGCCGTGATGGGCTGGACCGAGTACGAGCCGATCGCCGACCACTACGGTGTCCCGATCGTGGTGACCGGCTTCGAACCGCTCGATCTCCTGGAAGGCATCCTGATGGCCGTGCGGCAGCTCGAAACCGGCCGCGCAGTGGTGGAAAACCAGTACGTACGTGCCGTGCGCCGGACCGGCAACACCGCCGCTCGTGACGCCGTCGCCCAGGTGTTCCGGGTGACCGACCGGAAATGGCGCGGCATCGGCGAGATCCCCGCCAGCGGGCTCGCGCTCGACCCCGCGTTCGCCGGCTTCGACGCGGACCGGCGGTTCGCCACCGGGGACATCGTCACCCGTGAATCCCCCGCCTGTATCGCGGGTGAGATCCTGCGCGGCACCCGTCTGCCGACCGACTGCCAGGCCTACGGAACGGCATGTACGCCCCGGACCCCGCTCGGCGCGCCGATGGTGTCGAGCGAAGGAACCTGCGCGGCGTTCCACAACGCCGGACGCGGATTGGAGCTCCGATGACCAGCCCCGCCGGCCTTGCCGGTCCCGCCTGCCCGATGCCATCCGCCGAAACCGAGCGGGTACTGCTCGGCCACGGCTCGGGTGGGCAGCTCATGACCGAACTGCTCACCGACGTGATCACCGCCGAACTCGGCACGGGCGAGCCGCTCGAGGACGCCGCCGTCGTCGGTGTCGGTGGCGTCGACACCGTGTTCACGACCGACGGATTCGTCGTGACGCCACGCTTCTTCCCAGGTGGGGACATCGGTTCGCTCGCCGTGCACGGCACGATCAACGATCTCGCGATGCGCGGCGCCATACCGGTCGCGCTGAGCCTCGCCTACATCATCGAAGAGGGTCTTCCCATCGCCGAGCTGCGGCGGATCACCCGTTCGGCGGCGGCCGCCGCGGCCGCCGCCGGAGTCGAGATCGCCACCGGGGACACCAAGGTGGTCGGCCGTGGTGCGGCCGACGGGCTCTACGTCACGACCACCGGAATCGGCCTCCGGCCCGAAGGCGCACGGCCGTCCGCGGCCGGGGGCAGGCCGGGTGACGTGGTGGTCCTCTCCGGCCCGATCGGCCTGCACGGCACCGCGATCCTGAGTGCCCGCGAAGGGCTGGGTTTCGAAGCGGAGATCGCGTCGGACAGCCGTCCACTGCACCGGCTGGTCGCCGCGATGCTCGCGGCGGGCGGCACCGGAGTGCACACCCTCCGGGACCCCACCCGGGGTGGGCTCGCGAGCGCGCTGAACGAACTCGCTTCCGCCTCCGGCACCGGCATCGAGATCACCGAGGCCGACGTACCGGTACCGCGGCCGGTCGCCGCGGCGTGCGAACTGCTCGGACTCGACCCGATGCACGTCGCGAACGAGGGCTGTCTGCTCGGGCTGCTCGCTCCGGAATCCGCGCGGGACGTCCTCCGGGCCATGCGTGCGTTGCCGGAGGGGGTGGACGCGACCGTCATCGGCGAAGTGACGGACGGCCCGGCCGGCCGGGTCAGCGCGCGCACCCTGATCGGCTCGACCCGGATCGTCGATGTCCTGATCGGTGAACAACTTCCGAGGATCTGCTGAGAGGTGAACCCGATGGACGCCGTCCTGGATCTCGCCGGGCTCGACGCGCTGATCGGCGCGCTGATCGCGAGCGGCCGGAAGGTGATCGGCCCGGTGCTCCGCGACGAGGCGATCACACTGGCGGAACTGGAGTCCGCGGCCGATCTCCCCTCCGGGTGGGGTGTGGAGACCGGTCCCGGCCACTATCGGGTGCACCGGCGTGCCGACTCGGCGGTGTTCGGCCATTCCGCCGGGCCGCAGTCGTGGAAACGGTTCCTGCACCCGCCCCACCGTGTCCTGCTCACCAGTGGGCCCGCCGGGTTCCGACCAGTCCGTGAAGAGCCCGTCGAGTACGCCTTTTTCGGCGTCCGGCCCTGCGACCTGGCCGCGATCGGCAAGCTACGCCAGATCGTCGGCGGGCCGATGCCGTTCGTGGTCGCCGCGCAGTGCACCGAACCGGGTGCTGTCTGCTTCTGCGCTTCGATGGGCTGCGGACCATCGGCCGACGCGGGGTACGACCTCGCGCTCACGGAACGGATCGATCGCGAAGGCCACCGGTTCCTCGCCGTCGCCGGAACCGCGGCGGGTGCCGATGTCCTCACCCGTCTGCCACGACGTCCGGCGCACGAACATGATGTCGCGCTGGCGGACGCGGACGTCGCGGAGGCGGCCCGGCGGATGGGCAGGACCATGCCGGAAACCGATCTCCGTGACCTCCTTGCCGGCAGCCGCGAACATCCCCGGTGGGAAGAGGTCGCCGGACGCTGTCTCACCTGCGGCAACTGCACCATGGTGTGCCCGACATGCTTTTGTGTGTCCATAGAGGACACAACTGAACTCGACGGCGGTGCGACACGTGCGCAACGCTGGGCGTCCTGTTTCGAGATCGACTTCTCACAGTTGCACGGAGGGGCGGTGCGAACCTCGGGAGCCGCTCGATACCGGCAATGGATGAGCCACAAGCTCGGTACCTGGCATGACCAGTTCGGTACCTCCGGCTGCGTCGGCTGCGGTCGCTGCATCGCCTGGTGCCCGGCGGGAATCGACATCACCGAGGAAGCGGCAGCACTCGCGGAAGGTGCGTCACGATGACCGACCCGCACTCCGGGACGCCCTTGCTCGCCGGCCTGTCCGAAGCACAACGCTCGGTGGTGGAGGCCACCGGCCGGATCGAGGAGTACACCCCCGGAACGCGATTGTTCGACGAGGGAGGCGACGCCGACCGGTGCTGGTTGATCATCTCGGGCCAGGTCGCCGTGGATACCCACGTTCTCCACCGCGGCCCGGTGACACTGCAAAGCGTGGGTGCGGGAGAACTGCTCGGCTGGTCGTGGCTGATCCCGCCGTATCGCTGGCATTTCGGCGCGGTGACCGTCGCCCCGACCCGTGCCTTGGTGCTGGACGCCAGCCAGGTACGCGTGCTTGTCGAGACCGACCCGGAGCTGGGCTTCCTGCTCACCCGGATTCTTCTCGAGACGCTGGTGAACCGCTTGCAGGCGACCAGACTCCGCCTCCTCGATCTGTACCGGAACCCGGCGTGAACTCCGATTCGTGGCACCCCCGCCCCTACCGGGTGGCGGACCGGGTGACCGAAACCAGTGACTCGGTGACGTTGACATTGGCTCCGGCAGGCGATCGGCTGCCGGAGTTCCGCCCCGGTCAGTTCGCCATGCTCTACGCCCATGGCATCGGGGAGATACCGATCTCCGTCAGCGCGATTCCCGGCGACGGGACGCTGGTGCACACCATCCGCGCCGTCGGCCCGGTGAGCCGGGCACTGCACGATGCCGAGCCCGGCACGGTCCTGGGTGTGCGCGGCCCGTTCGGCACGGCTTGGCGGCTCGACGACGACGAGGGCCTTCTCCTCGTGGCAGGCGGGATCGGGCTCGCACCGCTGCGACCCGTGCTCCGGCAGGCCTTGGCATGTCGATCTTCCCGCCGCGTCATCCTCATCGCCGGCGCACGGACACCCGCTGACCTTCTGTACCGGGAAGAGCTCCGTCGTCTGTCCGATATGGATGGTCCCGAAGTCGTACTCACCGTCGACCGCGGCGAGGTCGGCTGGAACGGGCGCGTCGGCTTCGTCACCGAACCGCTCGCCACGCATCCGATCGATCCCGCGCACACCACCGCGCTCCTGTGCGGGCCGGAACCGATGATGCGCTTCTGCGCCAGAGCTCTGCTCGGCCGTGGCGTGCCCGCCGAGCGGATCGAAGTGTCCTTGGAACGGAACATGCAATGCGGCAACGGCCTGTGCGGACACTGCCAGCTCGGCCCGCTTCTCGTCTGCCGGGACGGGCCCGTCGTCGGCTACCCGGTGGCGGAACCCCTCTTCCCGGTGAAGGAGTTGTGATGCTCTCCATCGCGGTCTGGAAGTTCACCTCGTGTGACGGCTGCCAGCTGACACTGCTCGACTGCGAGGACGAACTGCTGCCTTTGACCGAAAAGGTGAAGTTCGCGCATTTCACCGAAATGACCAGTGTCTCCGAACCGGGTCCCTACGACATCTCCCTCGTCGAAGGGTCGGTGACCACCGCCGCCGAAGCCGAGAGGATTCAGCGCATCCGCGAACAATCCGCGGTCCTGGTCGTGATCGGTGCGTGCGCCACCGCCGGCGGGATCCAGGCCTTGCGCAACTTCGCCGACGTCGACGAGTTCCGCTCCGTGGTGTACGCGCGTCCGGACTACATCGAGACCCTGGCGACATCGACGGCGATCGCGGAACACGTCAAGGTGGACTACGAACTCCGCGGCTGCCCGATCGACAAAGGTCAACTGCTGGAGCTTCTCACCGCGTTGGCTGCCGGGCGCGCGCCGGATCTGCCGGACACCAGTGTGTGCACCGAATGCAAACGCCGAGGCCTGACCTGCGTGATGGTCGCGCACGGGACTCCCTGTCTCGGACCGGTGACGCACGCGGGTTGCGGCGCCCTGTGCCCGGCGGTGAACCGCGGCTGCTACGGCTGTTTCGGCCCGATGAAACAGCCGAACGTGCCCGCGCTGGTCCCGTTGCTGCGCCGGAGCGGAATGGGCGACGACGAGCTTCACCTGGTGTTCAGTACCTTCAACACGGCGGCGGAGTGGTCATGACCCATCGCGCGAATCGCATCCTGCAGGTAGCGGGACTCGCACGGGTGGAGGGCGAAGGCTCCCTTCACGTGCGGACGAAAGGTGACCAGGTCGAGAGCGTCGAACTCGCCATTTACGAACCGCCGAGATTCTTCGAGGCCTTCCTCCGGGGCCGGGACTTCCGCGAGCCACCGGACATCACCGCCCGGGTGTGCGGAATCTGCCCGGTGGCCTATCAGTTGAGTGCTTGCCGGGCCATCGAAGACGCCTGCGGCGCCGACGTCGGCCACCGACTGCGCGCGCTGCGGCGGTTGCTGTATTGCGGTGAGTGGATCTCCAGCCACACTCTGCACATCTATCTGCTGCACGCGCCGGACTTCCTCGGCTTCCCGGATGGCATCGCGATGGCCGCCGCCCACCGGGAGACAGTGGAACGGGGTCTCGCGCTCAAAAAGGCGGGAAACCTGATCATGGAGACGATCGGGGGACGCGCGATCCATCCGGTCAACGTCCGGGTCGGCGGCTTCTACCGGGTCCCTGAGTTCCCCGAGTTGCGTGCACTGGCGGATACGCTGCGACACGCCTTGGACGACGCCCTGGAGACGGTGCGCTGGGTATCCGGATTCGACTTTCCCGACCTCGACGTACCCCATGACCTGCTCGCCTTGCGGGACACCGATGGCTATCCACTCGATCGGGGCGAACCGGTGGTCAGCACGGGCCTCCGATTCCCCTCCAGCGAGTTCGGAGAGCATGTGGCGGAACACCAGGTCCCGCATTCGACGGCACTGCACGCCCGGCTGGACGGGCGGATGTTCCTGACCGGGCCGCTCGCGCGGTACACGCTCAACTCCGACCGGCTGTCCCCGCTCGCCGTGAGCGTCGCGGCCGACGCGGGCTTGGAAACCTCATGCCGCAACCCGTTCCGCAGCATCGTGGTCCGCGCCGTCGAGGTCGTCTACGCCGTCGAGGAGGCCTTGCGGATCATCGAAACCTACGAGCGGCCGGATCGGCCGTTCGTCGAAGTGTCCCCTCGTGCGGCGGTGGGCCACGGGATCACCGAAGCTCCACGCGGCCTGCTGTACCACCGCTACGAAATCGACGCGGGCGGGCGGATCCTGAGCGCGGACATCGTGCCACCGACCGCCCAGAACCAGCCCGCCATCGAGCACGACGTGGCGAGGCTGGTCGGTCGCCACGCCGCACTCGACGACCATGCACTGGTCTCGCTTTGTGAACGCGCGATCCGCAACTACGACCCCTGCATCTCCTGCTCGGCGCATTTCCTCGATCTCACCAGGGAGCACCGGTGAACTCGGTCGTCATCGGAGTCGGCAACGAATTCCGGCGTGACGACGGCGTAGGTCCGGCTGTGGCTCGCGAAGTCGCCCGGCGCGGTGTTCCCGCGGAGATCAGTGATGGGGACACCGTGCGGCTCATGGAAACCTGGGAGGACGCGAGCCTCGTCATCCTCGTCGACGCGGTCCGATGCTCGCCCGGTGTGGACGGTCGCTGGCACCGGACCACCCTGCCCGTCCACGGCCCCGTCGCGAGTTCACACGGCTTCGGAATCCCCGAGGCCGTCGAACTCGCGGAGGCACTGGGCCGCCTCCCCGGGGATTTGGTGATCTTCGCGGTGGAGGTGACCGACGTGGGTTTCGGCCTCGGCCTGAGCCCGGCCGTCGCGGCGGCCGTCCCGGACGTCGTGAACGCGGTCCTCGCGGAGATCCGGCAGACGTCGTGAGTGGCGATTCGGGTTCGGGTCAAGAGGGTTCCAGGTATCTGCCGCGGGGACTTTTAAGTACTTCACTGACCCTCCCGGCCACAGGAAGAACGCGGAAGGTGCCCAAGAAAGACTCGCCAGAATCCCGATCGCCTGTACCTGCACCGACCGTCTTGGTCGCGGGGTTCGGAATCAGGTATCCGGTGGTGAAGGCCTCCTTGCCTACGGGGTCGTGAGTGATGAAGAGGGTTCTATTGAGGGGTAAGTCAAAGGTGAGGTGACCTCTGCGGTGAAAGACCCCTTCGCGGCGTGGTTCCGGACTGGCCGACAGGAGTCAGCCGCGCTCTCAGCGTCCACAAGGGACGCTTGTCGGCGACGAAATGCCTGCTTAAAGGCCATCTGCCCATTTTGGCGAGGGGGTCGTGAGTGGCAAGCAGGGTTCTAACCCCCTCTTTGCCACGTAGCTCAAGTTGATCTTGGATGGGGGTCTCGATCGCAAGCGGTAAGGGTTGCCGCAGGTCACGCACTCGGTTGCCCTGGCCGACCGAAGCCGACCGCGCCCCCGAGTGTCCACGAAGGACACTTTTCGCTGACTTAATGTCCGATTGAGGCCTGGATGGGCGGTTTCACGATGGGGGTCGTGAGTGGCGTTTCGGGTTAGAACCCGAATTGCCACTCGNCCTTCGGGACGCCGCCGATCTCGTGCACCAACCCGACCGAAGGCTCCCTTCGTCACATCAGACGCAGCGAAGGGAGCCTTCACCCCACCTGTCAACCTCGCCCAAGATCAACTTAGGCTACGTGGCATTGGGTTCTAACCCTCTTTGCCACTCACGACCCCCTCCCCAGACCGCACAAATCGCCCAAATGTCCCTTATGGACAGTCAGGAAGGTGACTCTTCGGCAAGTCCCACTCCCGCCGCCAACTCCGGCACGCCACCTTTGACTTACCCCTCAATAACCCTCTCTATCACTCACGACTACTTCAAGTGGCCCCTGTGGACAGCCGAGAAGGTGTCCGACCACTGTGACGAGCCCCCTCCGGCACCCGCTTGACCAGCGGATAGCCATCTTTGCCGAGACCCTGACCCGGTAGGTAGCGAAGGAGGCCTTCACCACCTACCGAACGGGCTTACCGAGCACGCTCTAGCCGCGGTTGCCGTCACCGTGTCCCATCGCGCGCATCATCATCGCCATCATCACCGCGCAGGCGACGGCGGCGAGCACGAATCCGGAGCCGGCGACACCGGTCGCCACCAGGATGACGGCGATCGCGAGCATGGGTACACAGCAGACGATCATCAGCCGGCCATGCCCGCCGTGCTTCCTTCCGCCGTCGGGGTCGCGCAGATCGATGCGGGTATCGTCGGATGTGTTCATCGGGAGCTCCTCGGTGACGTCGGCACGGAGACCAGCCACCACCAAAGCTCGCCCGACCGGCCTGCCGCGGATAGGGACCTATGTCGCTCCACCGGGTCACAAGGTCCCTACCTGCAGGGCGTATCGCGGCGAAGAGTCGGCTGGAACGACGTCCCACGTCACAGGGAGTCCTCTCATGACCGTCTCCGACCTTGTCGTCGTCGTCCTCGCGGTCGCGGCCGTCGCCGCATTGGGCTGGTTCTTCTTCGGCCCGCGCCGCGCCCGCACCGCGCGGCTGGACGACGGAGTGCAACGGGTGCAAGTCACCGTGCGTGGCGGCTACCGCCCGGACGTCATCCAGGTCCGCCAAGGTGTTCCGGTGGAGATGGTGTTCGACCGACAGGAGAGCGGGGAATGCACCTCGCAAGTCGTCTTCCCCGACCTCCGGCTCAGTGCGGCACTGCCCGCGTTCCAGAGCACGACCGTGCGCCTCACCCCGGTACGGGCCGGCTCGTTCGGGTTCGCCTGCGGGATGAACATGATCCACGGCACGCTCATCGTCGAACCTGGCACCGAGCCTCCTCCTTCGGACGGGAACGCCGAGGAGCCGCCGGAAACCACGGGGAAGACGACGGAGAACTCCCGGGCGGCCGTCGACGTCGAGGCCGCACAGGCGCGGGAACGACATGCCGAGATCGCGGACCTGACCCGCCGGGTGCTCGTCGGCACGGTCTTGACCCTGCCGCTCCTGTTCGCGGTGATGGCTCATTCGTTGTCCGGTGCGGACCTGGTGCCCGCGGTGCTGCTGGATCACCGGGTGCAGCTCGCGTTGACCACGCCGGTGATGTTCTACGCCGGGTGGCCGATCCACCGCACCGGATGGCTGACCCTCGCCCACCGCGGCGCGGATATGAACAGCCTCATCACCTTGGGCACGACCGCCGCCTATGGCTACAGCCTGCTCGTCACGCTCTCCCCCGGGCTGTTGCCCAGCGACCTGCGGGAGGTGTACTTCGAAGCCGTCGGTGTGATCCTCACCCTGATCATGCTCGGCAGGCTCCTCGAAGCACGTGCCAAAGCCGGCACCGGCGAGGCCATTCGCGCCCTCCTCGGTCTACAGGCCCGCACCGCCCGTGTACTGCGTGCCGGTGTCGAAGCCGAGATCCCGATCGACGAGGTGCAAGTCGGCGACGAAGTCCTGATCCGCCCTGGAGAGAAGGTCCCGGTCGACGCGATCATCCTTTCCGGACAGTCCGCTGTGGACGAGTCGATGGTGACCGGGGAGCCCATGCCGGTCACCAAACGGACTGGAGACACCGTCATCGGGGCGACGATCAACACGACCGGCTCTCTGCGCGTACGGGCGGCCAAAGTCGGTGCTGACACCATGTTGGCCCAGATCGTCAAGATGGTGCGGCAAGCGCAGGCTTCCAAGGCACCGATCCAGCGCCTGGCCGACGCGACCTCCGCCTATTTCGTCCCGGCCGTGATCGCGATCGCCATCGCCACGTTCGCGGTCTGGTTCGTGACCGGTCCGCCGCCCGCGCTGACCCAGGCGCTGGTGTCCGCGGTAGCCGTGTTGATCATCGCCTGCCCCTGCGCGCTCGGGCTCGCCACTCCGCTGTCGATCATGGTCGGGACCGGGAAGGGGGCCCGAGCGGGCATCCTGATCCGTTCCGCCGAGGCGTTGGAGACCGCGCACAAACTCGACACGATCGTGCTGGACAAGACGGGCACGATCACCGCGGGCAAGCCCACACTCACCGACGTCGAAGCCCTCGGCTCACTGTCCGAAGCCGAACTGCTCACGCTGGTGGCGGCCGTCGAAGCCGATAGCGAGCACCCGTTGGCCACGGCCGTCGTCGCCGGAGCCCGCGACCGCGGCCTCACCGTGCCGACCGCGACCGGGTTCGGCTCGATCACCGGCAAAGGCGTACGGGCCGTGGTCGCCGGGCGGGCCGTGCTGGTCGGCACCGCGCGGCTGCTGACCGATGCCGGGATGGACACCGGCGCGCTGGAGCCGATCAGCGTGCGGTTGTCCGGCGAGGGCAAGACCCCCATCCTGGCCGCGGTCGACGGCCGCCCCGCCGGCGTGCTCGCGGTAGCCGACACCGTCAAGGACGACTCCGCCGCCGCGGTCACCGCACTGCACCGGCTCGGTGTCGAGGTCGTCATGATCACCGGTGACAACGCCCGCACCGCCGCGGCGATCGCCCGCCAGGTCGGCATCACCCGCGTGCTCGCCGAAGTCCTGCCCGAGCACAAGGCAGGCGAAATCCGGCGCCTACAGGAAGACGGGCGCCGGGTGGGCATGGTCGGCGACGGCATCAACGACGCGCCGGCCCTGGCCAAGGCAGACGTCGGGCTGGCCATCGGCACCGGAACCGACGTCGCCATCGAGGCCGCCGACATCACCCTGATCTCCGGCTCTTTGGGTGGAGTGGTCACCGCGATCCGGCTGTCCCGCGCCACCATGCGCAATATCCGGCAGAACCTGTTCTTCGCGCTGGTCTACAACGCCATCGGCGTCCCCGTCGCCGCGGGAGTGCTCTACCCGTTCCTCGGACTGCGGCTGTCGCCGATGATCGCCGCGGCCGCGATGGCCCTGTCCTCCCTGTCCGTCGTCGCCAACGCCAACCGGCTACGCCGTCATCACCCGAGGCCGTTGCCCGATCCCGGCGCTGCCACCGTCGAACCACGCGTCGAGACCGGCGCCGACCGGCCCGCCGAGACTGTGACCACCCCACGATGAACGCCGTCGACCGTCGCACCTTCGTCCGGGCGGGGTTGGCGCTGGCCGGAACAGGACTTCTGGCCGCCTGCACGCCCACCGGAGCGGGCGCCTCCCTGATCCTGCCCACCGACCCTCGCGTCGGGGAGGTGGAAGCGCTGCGCCGCACCACCGGCCACACTCGCCGCTACCGGTTCACCGCACAGGCCGCCCAGGTCGACCTCGGCGGCCCCGTGGTACGGACCTGGGCCTACGACGGTTCCGTGCCCGGCAAGGAGATTCGCGTGCGTGCCGGTGACGTCGTCCAGGCCGAGCTGAGCAACCTGCTGCCCGTCGACACCACGATCCACTGGCATGGACCGGCGCTGCGCAACGACATGGACGGCGTACCGTCACTCACCCAGGAGCCCGTGCCGCCCGGCGGTTCCTTCACCTACCGGTTCATCGCGAACACCCCCGGCACTCACTGGTTGCACCCTCACTCCGGCACCCAGCTCGACCGCGGTCTCTACGCCGCCGTGATCGTCGAGGACCCCGAAGACCCCGGCGGTTACGACCACGACTGGACCGTCGTCCTCGATGACTGGATCGACGACACCGGCACCACCCCTGACGAGGTCCTCGGCGGGCTACGCCGAGGCGACGGCGGGAGGGGATCGATGCACGGGATGGGCGGCGGGACAGCGCTGGGCGGTGACGTCCGCTACCCGTACCACCTGATCAATGGACGAGTACCTGCCGCGCCGGTCGTCTTCACCGCGCGACCCCGGCAGCGGGCTCGCGTCCGGCTCGTGAACGCCGCCTCGGACACGGCTTTCCGGGTCGCCCTCGGCTCGCATCGTCTACGGGTCACCCATTCGGACGGCTTCGCGGTCCAGCCCGTCGACACCGACGCACTGCTCATCGGGATGGGCGAACGCTACGACATCGTCGTCACCCTCGAAGAAGGGGTCTTCCCGCTCGTCGCACTCGCCGAGGGCAAGGACGCGACCGCACTGGCCATGGTTCGCACCGGCGAAGGAACCCCACCACCGTCCTCGATCCGTCCGGCGGAACTGATCGGTGACCTCCTGCGCTACGACGATCTCAGGCCCGTCGGGGAGACACCGCCACTCGGCGTGCCGCCCGATGTCGAACACCGGCTCGACCTGACCGGCGGCATGATGAGCTACGACTGGGGAATCAACGGCCTGCCGTTCGACCCGGTGCGGCGCCTGCCGATCAGGGAAGGCCAACGCGTCCGCATCACCTTTCGCAACCGGTCGATGATGTGGCATCCCATGCACCTCCACGGCCATACCTTCCGTCTCGGCGGCACCGGCCTCCGTAAGGACACCGTCATCGTGCTCCCGGGCCGAACCGTCGCCTGCGATCTCACCGCGGACAATCCGGGCCAGTGGATGATCCACTGCCACAACACCTACCACCACGAAACCGGCATGGCGACCATCCTCGGCTATCGGAAGTGAGCCACGACAGGCTCAATCGCCATCCGGCTTAAGCATGGCGAGAAGCAGCGCGCGATTTTCGCCGTCCTTCGCCACCAGGCGGGCATCACGATGGCGCTGTTCCCGAGTGATCTCCGAGCGCCGCTCAGGCCGATGCCGGCGCTGGACGGGTAGAGATTTCGTGCTCACCGCCTCGCCGTGCCGGGCAGGTGACCGCAGCCGGGAATCAGAGGACCCGCTGAGACGGAAGCAGCAGGAGTGCGTACGGCGATCTCGCCGCCCAATTCGGCGCCCTCGGCCAGCCTGAGCCTGTCGCCACTCCAGAACCGCCCGGCGTCGTACCAACTCGGCCGGTGCCCGTGGGGCAGCAGGCCCATCGCGTCATAAGTGACCGCGACTATCTCAGCGCAGTAAGCGGTCTCCAGCGCGGCGTCTCCGGTGTCGCGCTTCTTGAACGGAAGCCGGCCGCCCAGCCAGCGGGCGGCGAGGCGGGCCGTCGACGGGAACGGCGTACCGTCCAGCTTGGCGATGGTGCGCAGAGCGGCATCTTCCTCCTTGTCGCCGACAGGAGGATCGAGCTGGCGCAGCCAGACCTGCTGGTGGTACTGCTCGGTCCACACGAGCACGGCTTGACGGAGGTCGTGCAGTTGGGCGCCGCGCTGGCGAGCCCCCGTCCAGACATCCGGTAACGAACGCCCCAGCTCCGCGTGCCACAACAGCGGCGGAAGGTCTTCGATCACCACCGCCATGCCGACGTGGTTGACCGGGCTGTTCGTCACCATCCGGATGGTGCGATCGGCCGCGGCCCGGCCTCGGAAGAGCCACAGATCGCCCGTGCGTGTGACGGCGACGGCCTCGTCTAGATCGAGCTCTGCTCCCGGCACAGCGGTAGTCTAGGTAGATGCGCTGGTGGAAGGTAGTGGGTCTGGCCGGACTGGCCGGCGTCGCCGCCACCGGAGCGGTGATCGTGCGTGAGGAGCGGCGGCGGCGCGCCTACACCCCGGACGAGGTCCGCGAACGGCTGCACGCGCGTCTTTCGGAGACACCGGACGCCCCTGAAGGCTCGGGCGTCCCAACGGCCCTCGACTCGGGGTCATAGGTCACTGGCTCACCGTGGTCCGGCCACCTCATCGTGGGGATATGACTGAGATCTGGCATCACGACTTCCGAGACGGCCTCACCATCGAGGTCCGCGTCCATCAGGACGGCAGGCTTCTGCACCGCGAGCTTTGCGAGTCGGACGAGGAGGCGACGGCCGTGGTCGAGCGATGGCAGGAGCTCGACGGCGTGACCTGTGAGGTCGACGATCTGACCACCCGACACCGTGCCGGCGACATCCTCGAACCCGAGCCGAGCGACCTTCTCGACGAAGATTCCGCGCCGGACGTCATCGGATATCGAGAGTAAGACAAACGTGGCTGGATCGGTGCGGTGGTCGTGAGTGGCGATTCGGGCTCGAACCCGAACCGGCATTGGGATGGACGACACGCGTGATTCGATGGACGACACGCGTGATTGGGTGGACGACACGCGAAGCCGCCACCCGCGCACCGCGGTGGGTACCCAAGACACCTTGGCGCTAACCCGAACCGCCACTCACGACCACCCCTAGCCGGATAAGGGCCGAAAGCGCCCTTCGCCCAGCGTCGGCCTCGCCTGCGAATACGACACATGTTCGAACACTCCTCAGCAAGGGCCGAGTCAGGTTCCTGACCAAAGCCAGTCTTCGAGAGGAAGGACGCTTCGATGTCCGGAATGAACCGCCGCCCGTCCTGGAAATGGACTACGACAGGGTTGTGCCTGCTGATCGTCTTGGGCATGGCGACGACCGAGGCGAGTGCCGTCACCCTGGGCCACGCGCCCCGCGTGGTCGATCTGGGCACTCTGCCGGGACACGTCTACAGCGAAACGGTGGCTTTGAACGACCGTGGAGAGGTCGCGGGGACTTCCCACAGCGCGGCGTTGGCGACGTCGCGGGCCGTACGCTGGGATTCCCGCGGCCGGATCAGTGACCTCGGCGTCCTGCCCGGTACCACCCGCAGCGTGGCGAACGCGATCAACGAACGCGGCACGGTCGTCGGTTTCTCCTATACCGCTGACCTCGACGACAGCCACGCCGTGCGCTGGGAACCCGGCGGACGGATGGCCGATCTCGGCACGCTCCCGGGCGGGATCGGCAGCTGGGCGGGCGGGATCAACGACCAGGGCACCGTCATCGGGGGTGTCCGGCTCGCCGACCGGCGCTACCGCGCGGTGATGTGGGACCGGAGCGGCCGGATCACGGATCTCGGCCCGCTCCCAGGCGACTCTCAGGCCAACTCGGCGGCCGTCAACGACAAAGGTGTCGTGGTCGGCGCCTCCTATACGGACCCGGCGAACACCCGTCCGGTGCGCTGGAGCCGAAACGGCACCACCGCGCTGGCGCTTCCGCCCGAAGACATCACTGGGAACCCGTTGTGCATCAACGAAAGCGGGGTGAGCGCCGGCAACGCCTATCGCTCTGATTCTGGTCCTCATGCTCGCCGGTGGGACAGCCGTGGCCAGGTCACCGAGCTGCTTCCTCCGCCGGGTGGCGTGCGTAGCCGGGTGAGCGGCATCAATGACGCGGGCACCGTCGTCGGAAGCGCCGACCGCGCCGATCAACAGACCCGTGCCATCCGATGGGACCGGGCCGGGACCGTCAGGGAACTGACCGCTTTCAGCGGTTCGAGCAGCGCCGCGGCGATCAACCGATGGGGCACCGTGGCAGGCAGCGCCCACCTTGCCGACGGCCGCGGCCATGCCGTCCGATGGGACGCCGCCGGCCGGATCACCGACCTCGGCACCCTGCCGGGTAGCAGTATGCCGAGCGAGGCCGTCGCGATCAACGATCGAGGCACCGTGATCGGCAACGGCTACACCTCGAACGGTGAATGGCACGCCGCGATCTGGCGCGCACCCGGGACCAGTGAGGGATAAGGCAAAGCTCACATTCCGCGGGTGGCGCCGAGGCCGAAAAGGCCGGCGGAGAGGGACCTACGACCCTCGTCGCGGGCAGGCTTCTCGGCGACGCTCAACGAAAGTCGAAGCTTGCCCGAGGTGGCTTGGAGCGCTTGCGGGACGACGCGATGAACCCCTCCGGAGGCCGTCATGAAATGGGCACCCATCACGAAAACGACCGCTGCGGCGAACCTCGACGGATACGAGCGCACCTGCGCGGAATTCTCGTGGCAGGACGCCGGAACCCTCCTTTCCGGACTTCCGGACGGGCTGGGGCTGAACGTCGCGTACGAAGCGGTCGACCGGCACGCCACCGGGCCGATGGCAGGAAAGACGGCCCTGCGCTGGCTGGATCGAGACGACGGAGTCCACGACCTCACCTACGCCGAACTCGCCGAACGCACGAACCGGTTCGCCAATCTCCTGGCCGGACTCGGTGTGCGCCGGGGCGAAAGGGTCTTCACGCTCCTCGGCCGTGTCCCGGACCTCTACGTCGCGACCTTGGGAGCGCTCAAAGCGGGTTGCGTCCTGTCGCCGCTGTTCTCCGCTTTCGGTCCAGAACCCGTCCGGCAGCGGCTGCAACTGGGCGAGGGTGCCGTGCTGGTGACCTCGCCGGCGCTGTACCGCCGGAAGATCCGGCGGTTGCGCGCCGAACTCCCGTCCCTGCGCCACGTGCTGCTCACCGGAAGGGACGCCGAACCGGACACCACCGCACTCGAACCGGCCATGGCGGCGCAGAGTGCCACCTACGAGATCGGCGCCACGGCACCGGAAGACCCGGCCCTCCTGCATTTCACGAGCGGTACCACCGGTACCCCGAAGGGTGCCTTGCACGTGCACGCGGCCGTCCTCGCTCACCACGTCACCGCGCGATACGCGCTCGATCTTCGCGACGACGACATCTTCTGGTGCACCGCCGATCCGGGATGGGTCACCGGCATGTCCTACGGCGTCATCGCTCCGTTGACCCTCGGTGCCACGATCATCAGCGACGAGGGCGAATTCGACGCACGCCGCTGGTATCACGTTCTCGCCTCGCAGCACGTCACCAACTGGTACACCGCTCCGACCGCGCTGCGGATGCTGATGCGCGAAGGCGGCGCGCTCGCCGGCGGCTTCGATCTTTCCGCGTTGCGGTTCATCGCGAGCGTCGGGGAACCACTCAATCCGGAAGTCGTGGTGTGGGGCCAGGAAGCGCTGAACCTGCCGGTGCATGACAACTGGTGGCAGACCGAGACCGGCGCGATCATGATCGCCAATTTCGCGAGCGAGGAGATCCGGCCGGGGTCGATGGGCAGGCCGTTGCCGGGGATCGACGCGGGCCTGCTCGAACGTGGGGACGACGGACGGGCGGAAGTGATCGGCGGGCACGTCCGCGAGATCACCGAGCCGGGAGTCGACGGGGAGCTCGCTCTCCGGCCTGGGTGGCCGTCGATGTTCCGCTCGTACTGGGGCGATCCGGCCCGTTACGGCAAGGCGTTCGCGGACGGCTGGTATCTCACCGGTGATGTCGCCCGCCGGGACGCGGACGGCTACTACTGGTTCGTGGGCCGGGCCGACGACGTCATCAAATCGGCCGGGCACCTCGTCGGCCCCTTCGAGGTGGAGAGCGCGCTGCTGGCCCACCCCGCGGTGGCCGAAGCCGGGGTGATCGGGACACCCGATCCGGTGGCGGGCGAGCTGGTCAAGGCCTACGTCTCCCTCAAACCGGGCCATGAACCCACCGAGGACCTCCGCCTCGAACTGCTCGCGTTCGGCCGCAAGGCACTCGGTGCCGTGGCGCCCAAGGCGATCGTCTTCGAACAGCGACTTCCGCATACCCGGAGCGGCAAGGTCATGCGCCGCCTGATCAAGGCACGCGAACTCGGTCTCCCGGAGGGTGACGTGTCCACTTTGGAGGGTGTGTGATGAACGGGCCACGGGCGAAACAACGACGCGAGCTGCTCCGCCAGATGATCCGGATCCGGAGGTTCGAAGAACGGTGCGTCGAGCTGTACAGCGCGGCCGCGATCCGCGGATTCATGCATCTCTGTATCGGCGAGGAGGCTGTCGCCGCCGGCATCATGCACGCCGCCGGCCCCGATGACCCGGTCGTGTCCACCTACCGGGAACATGGTCACGCGCTGGCGAGAGGCATCCCGATGGAGGCCGTGCTGGCCGAGATGTACGGGCGCACCAACGGATGCAGCCGTGGTCGTGGTGGATCGATGCACCTGTTCGACGCCGGGCACCGGTTCTACGGCGGCAACGCGATCGTCGCCGGCGGGTTGCCGGTGGCCGTGGGACTGGCGCTCGCCGACCGGATGAGCGGCAGGCCACGGGCCACCGTGTGCCTGTTCGGCGACGGCGCCGTGGCGGAAGGCGAGTTCCACGAATGTCTCAACCTGGCCGCGCTCTGGCGGCTTCCGGTTCTGTTCTGCTGTGAGAACAATCTGTACGCGATGGGCACGGCGATCGAACGCGCGCAGGCGGAGACCGATCTCGCCACCAGGGCGGCGTCCTACGGCCTGTCCTCCTGGGCGGTCGACGGGATGGACGCGGTCGCGGTCAGCGAGGCGGCCGAGCGCGCGCTGCGGAGCATCCGAGGCGGTTCCGGGCCCTGCTTCCTCGAACTGCGCACCTATCGCTTCCGGGCCCATTCGATGTACGACCCGGAACGGTATCGGGACAAATCCGAGGTCCAGGAATGGAAACGACGCGACCCGATCGAGCGGATGAGCACGCTCATGCGGGACGAAGGCGAACTCGGCGACCGGGAGATCGCGACGATCGAGTCCGAAGTGGACAAGGAGATCCGGAACGCGATCGCGGCCGCCGAAGCCGGCCCGCTCGAGCCCGTGGAAGACCTGACTCGATTCGTTTACTCGGAGCGATCATGACGAAGACGACGTACCGCGAGGCCTTGCGTGAGGGACTCCGCGAGGCACTCAAGGAAGACGATCGGGTCTTCATGATGGGCGAGGACGTCGGCCGGTACGGCGGTTGCTTCGGGGTGAGCCTCGGACTGCTGGAGGAATTCGGCCCCGACCGGATCCGTGACACGCCGTTGTCCGAGTCGGCCTTCGTCGGCGCCGGGATCGGGGCGGCGCTCGGCGGCCTGCGGCCGATCGTCGAGATCATGACGGTCAACTTCAGCCTGCTCGCCCTGGACCAGATCATGAACAACGCCGCCACCCTGCTGCACATGTCCGGTGGCGCGCTCAACGTGCCGCTCGTGATCCGGATGACGACCGGCGCCGGGCGGCAGCTCGCGGCCCAGCATTCGCACAGCCTCGAAGGCTGGTACGCGCACATCCCCGGCCTCAAGGTGATCACACCCTCGACACTGGAGGACGCGCGGGGAATGCTGCTCACCGCACTGCGCGACCCAGATCCGGTCCTGCTGTTCGAACACGGCTCGCTGTACAACGTCTCGGAGGAACTGGCCGACGACGCGGGCGCGGTGGACATCGAGCGCGCGGCGGTCCGGCGCAGCGGCAAAGACCTGACGATCACCGCGTACGGGGGCACCTTGCGCACCGCGCTGGCCGCCGCGGAC
Organism: Amycolatopsis coloradensis; assembly: GCF_037997115.1. Classification (NCBI taxonomy): domain Bacteria; kingdom Bacillati; phylum Actinomycetota; class Actinomycetes; order Pseudonocardiales; family Pseudonocardiaceae; genus Amycolatopsis; species Amycolatopsis coloradensis. The sequence continues at coordinate 4,646,076 of NZ_CP150484.1, read as the reverse complement.
GATCTCGCCGCGCAGGGAATCGACGCCGAAGTCATCGATCTTCGCGTCCTCCGCCCGCTCGACGAAGCAGCCATCCTCGCCTCGGTCACCCGGACCCATCGGCTGGTGATCGTCGACGAGGGCTGGCGCAGCGGCAGCCTGTCCGCGGAGATCGCCGCCCGGGTCGCCGAGAAGGCGCTCTACGAGCTGGACGCGCCGATCGAGCGGGTCTGCACGGCCGAAGTACCGATCCCCTATGCCAAACAGCTCGAAGAGGCGGCCATCCCGCGGCCCGCGGACATCGTGGCGGCGGCGAAGCGAGCGGTGGGCTGAGATGGCCGACTTCCTGATGCCCTCACTGGGCGCGGACATGGATTCCGGGACGATCATCGAATGGCTGGTGGCCCCGGGAGACAAGGTGCAGCGCGGTGACATCGTCGCGGTCGTCGACACCGCCAAGGCCGCGATCGAGGTGGAGTGCTTCACCTCCGGCACGGTGGAAGAGATCCTGGTTCCACCCGGTACCTCGGTGGCGGTCGGCACCCCCTTGGCCCGGATCGGCTCCGCCGAAGCCGGGAGCGAACCGGAACCGCCCGTCGCCCCACTGCCCGAACGGCCTGTTCCCGCGTTACCGGAGCAGCCGCGAAGGTCCACGATCGAGCTGGCGAGCCCACCGGCGCGTTCCTTCGCCGCACAGGTCGGTGTCGATCTGGAGACGGTGCGGGGAACCGGCCGTGACGGCCGCATCACGCACGCCGACGTCGAACGTGCCCGCCCGGACCGCCGCGCGATCGAGATCGGCGGCGGACGGCTCAAGATATCGCCTTACGCCCGGCGGCTCGCCAGGGAACGTCGTGTCGACCTGAGTTCACTCGAACCCGGCTCCGCCGACGGCGCACTGCGTGCGCGCGACCTTCCCGCCATCACACCGGCGTCCACGACACCGTCGGCCGAACCACCGCGGCACACCGCCGATCCGGTGGCACTACGGCAGACGATCGCCGCCCTGATGGCCCGCTCCAAACGCGAGATCCCGCACTATTACCTCTCCGCGACGATCGATCTGAAGGCCGCGACCGACTGGCTGCGTGAATACAACCTCGCGGTACCGGTCACCGAACGGGTCGTTCCGGCGGCCCTGCTGCTCAAGGCCACCGCGCTCGCCGCCGTCAAGGTTCCCGAACTCAACGGTCACTGGAAGGACGGCGCTTTCCGTCCGTCGGCCGAAGTGCACCTTGGTGTCGCCGTGGCGCTTCGGGGTGGCGGGCTCATCGCCCCCGCGATCGCCGACGCCGACCGGCTTTCCCTGCCGGAGACGATGCGACGGCTCCGCGATCTCGTGTCCAGGACCCGGTCCGGCTCCCTGCGCGGCCAGGAGCTGACGACCGCCACCATCACGGTGACCGATCTCGGCGACAACGGGGTCGAAGCGGTACACGGCGTCATCCACCCTCCGCAGGTGGCGCTCGTCGGCTTCGGCGCGATCACCCCGCGGCCCTGCGCGGTGGGCGACCTCATCGGCATCCGGCCGCTCGTCACCGCGACACTCGCCGGTGACCACCGCGCGACCGACGGCGCCACCGGCGCCCGCTTCCTCAAGACCGTCACAGCCTTGCTGCAGAAACCGGAGGAGCTATGACCCAGCCACTCACCCAAGACCGGGCACACGCGGCGATCCGTTCCGCGCTCCGAGGATTCGCCACCGAGGCCGATCTCGAATCCCTCGACCCCGGCGAAAACCTTCGTGAAGCACTCGAACTCGACTCGCTCGACTTCCTGACCTTCGTGGAGCGGCTTTCCGGCACTCTCGGCGGGCGGATCGAGGAGAGTGACTACGGCAAGCTGGCCACAATGGACTCCACGACGGAGTTCCTCCTCGCGCGGGAACGCTGAGAGCACCGCGGCCAGGCGACCGGTGACGTGAACCGCGAGTCTTCCGTCAGGACGCCGCGAGGGCGTCCAGAGCCGCCCGGATGCGCTTGCCCGCTTCCTCGGCGACCGGGCGGAGCTCTTCGCGTTCCGGCACTTCGATCATGACGCGCGGGTCGAGTGCCTGGACCAGGCTGCGTTCGTCACCGTCGGCGCGGACCACGACGTTGCAGGGCAGCAACAGCCCGATCATGCGGTCGACCTCCAGCGCACGATGTGCCAGCGGCGGGTTGCAGGCGCCGAGGATCACGTACGGTTCCATGTCGGCGTCGAGCTTGTCGCGCATCGTGGCCTGGACGTCGATCTCGGTCAGTACGCCGAATCCCTGGTCTTTCAACGCGGCACGCACCGCGGCGACGGCTTTCTCGTAGGGCAGGTCCAGGGTGAGGCTCAGGTCGTATTTCACGGTGACCATCTCCTTTCTCGATGGATGGGCGGTTCAGCCGCCGTGCAGGGCGGCTGGGGCGAACACGGCCGCGGCCGCGACTCCGGCGGCGACCACGAGGATCACGTAGGCGAACGTCCGCCGGACGGTCCGCTCCGGGAGCCGGTCGCCGACCTTCCCGGCCAGCAATGACGCCAAGAGGGCCACCGCGGCGAATACCGCGGCGATGTCGTAGGGCAGATCCGGCATCGTGGTGGCGTGGGCGGCCAGCCCGCCCAGTGCGGTGAGCACGATGACGACCAGTGAGGTCGCGACCGCTTCCGGCGCGGTGAGGCCGAGCAGCATGGTCAGGGCGGGGACGATGACGAATCCGCCGCCGACCCCGAACAATCCGGTCAGCACCCCGACGACCGCGCCGACGGCGAGGGCCTTGGGCACGCAGCTTCGCCAGTTCACCCCGCCCGCACCGGTCCGGCAGGCACCGTCGCGCTCCGACGCGGCGGTGAGCATCCGTACCGCTACCACCGCCATGAGCACGGCGAACGCGACCAGCAGCCAGCGGTCGGGCAGCAGTTTCCCCAGCGCGGTGCCGGCGAACGCGGCCGGGACACCGGCAGTGGCGAAGACCAGCGCCACCGGCCAGCGGATCACCTTCGACCGCCACCGCCCCACCAAGCCCCCGGCCGCGGACACCGTGACGACCAGCAACGACGTCGGGATCGCCGCGGACAGCGGGAGGCCGACCCCATAGACCAGTGCGGGGATGGCGAGGATGGAGCCGCCCGCGCCGAGCAGGCCCAGGGCGGCGCCGATGACCAGGCCGAACGCCGCCGCCAGGATCATCATGGTGGCCGCCTCAGCCGGTGGCCATGGCAAGCCCTGCCAGGGCCGCCCGGTCGAACTCGTCATCCACCGCGACGACCCGGCGCCCGGCCGCGGCGAGGACGGAGGCCGCGATCGACGCGCGGTAGCCGGCCTGACAATGCACCCACACCTCTCCGGAAGGCACCTCGCCGAGACGACCCAGCAGGTCGTGCAGCGGGATGTGCACGGCACCGTCGATGTGGTTCCGCGCCCATTCCAGGTTGCGCCGGACATCGAGAACGGTCACCGGCCGATGGTGACGGACCATGGCCAGCTCACCGAAATCCGCTCGGTGGAACGACCCGAGCGGCGCGGCGCCCGACCACGCTTCGGGCGTGCCGGTGGCCGCGGCTTCGACACGATCGATTCCGATCCGGACCAGTTCGCGCTGCGCGCCGGCGACCTGCTCCGCGGTGTCGCCGAGCAGGGACAGCGGCGTACCCCAGGGGATCAGCCAACCCAGATAGGTGGCGAAATTGCCGTCGGCACCGAAGTTCAGCGTGCCTGCCACGTGCCCTGCCGCGAACGCGGTCCGCGACCGTAGGTCCACAACCCACTCCCCTGCCTCGATCCGCGAACGCAACTCGGCCGGATCGGCGGTCTTCGGTGCGGAGAGGTCGGGGAGACCCGGGCCGGCGCTGTTCGCCGGCCCCATATGAGCGTAGTAAGCCGGGTACGCGTCCAGCCCGGCGAGCAGGCTGTCCACGTAGTCGCGCTCCTGCTGCGTCAGGACCGGGTTGATCCGCTTCTCCCGACCGATCGTCGACCGATCCGCGTCGGACTGCGTGGCCGAGCAGAAACTGCCGAAACCGTGTGTCGGGTAGACCTCGGCGTCATCCGGCAGGATCTCGGCCAGCCGATGAGCCGACGCGTACTGCCGCTTGACCAGCTCACCGGTGTGGGCGGGGCCGAGCAGGTCGGGACGGCCGGTGGAGCCGTACAGCAGCGAACCGCCGGTGAACACCGCCGGGACCCGTCCAGGCGACTCCAGCACGTAGGACAGGTGCGTGAAGGTGTGCCCTGGCGTCGCCAGCGCACGTACGCGCATCTGTGGCCCGACTTCCACCACGTCCCCGTCCTCGATCGACGCGCGTTCGAAGGACACCTTGTCCGCGGCGTTCACGTGGTAGGCCGCGCCGGTCACGCGGGCCAGCGCGAGCCCGCCGGTCACGTAGTCGTTGTGGATATGGGTCTCGAACACGTCCGTGATCCGCAACCCACGCACCTGGGCCAGGTCCAGCACCCGGTCGATATCGCGCTGAGGGTCGACCACGAACGCCGTCTCGCCGTCCTCGACGAGATAACTGCGGTCACCGAGGCTCGGAGTGTCGATGGCGATGATCTCGATCATAAAACCTCCTTATACCCCCGGGGGTATCTGACTTCCAGTGTAGCGCATCGGCCGGAACTTCGCCGGACACCTCAAAAGGCACTGCGACAGAAGGTGATTCGCCCCATCGAGACAGCGTCGCAGCACCGAGGACACATCTCCAGAGACCATGGTCCCCACTCCACCGCCGGCGGCTCACCCGGGCCGCGGGAGGCGTACACAGGTACCCCTGGGGGTATAGTGGCCGCAAAGGCCTTGTCGTGAGCCCCTTGGAGGAACACCGAATGTGCCAGCGAATCGTCTGTCCGAAATGCGGAAAGCCGTCCTATCGGGGCTGCGGCAATCACGTCGAGCAGGTACTGGGCGATGTGCCCGCAGCCCAGCGCTGTTCCTGCGCCCCCGAGCAGCCCGCACGGAAGCCGTGGCGACTGTTCGGCCGTCGCTGAAATCCCGGGCGACGACGACGGTTCGTCCCACTCGGCGCGACGCGAGCGTCTCGGTGTCGCGCCGATTCCACCCGTGGCCGGCCCGGCCCCTCAGGCCAGGGTCATGAACAGCTTTTCGAGCTCCTCGCGATCGGCGGCCCCTTGCACGGAGTCATCGGCGAGGCACTGCTCCAACCCGCTGGCGATCAGCCGGAAACCCGCCCGGTCCAGCGCACGGGAAACCGCGGCGAGCTGGGTGATGACCTCCCGGCAGTCCCGTCCGTCGTCCATCATCTGGATCAGGCCACCGACCTGCCCTTGCGCCCGCCGCAGCCGCTTGCGCACGTCCGCGACGACATCTTGGTTCAGCTCCACACCGACCTCCTCAGGTACCCCCCAGGGTACCTGGAACACGTGTGCGGTGTTCGGCGGCGCGCGGTCAGGGCCAGATCTTCCTGCCCGCCGAGAACTGCGGTCTTGAATGATCCGGCTCGGGCTCGGGGAGAGAACAGGACGAGGGCCGACGCGACAACTCCGTTCCCCTCACGCCGCGGTCCAGGTTTCCGACACCCGCCGCCATTCCCGCTCCCACGCGGCACCGCGCAGGCGACCCAGCATCGAACGACCGGCGAGGAAGAAACCCGCAAGCAGCATCACGCACACGATCCAGAAGGCGACGCCGACGCCGACCCCCTGGCCGGCCACGTCAGCGGGCGTCGCGGGCGCCTCGACCGCGTTACCCTTCGCGTCGAGCCAGATCCGTATTTCGTTGCCGGTGGTCAAGCCGGGGTCCACGGTGACCACACCCTCCCGGACAGGCCCGCCGGGGACAATCCAGCGAGCATGCGCCTTCACCGTCTCTTCGACGGGCACTCCATCGAACCGGACCTGCGCGGGCGGCGCGTCGGCCACCAGCACCGCGGTCGACTCGTGCCGGTTCGCGGCCTGCTCACCCGCTCGCCGCAACCCGGCGTCGTAGGCCTCGGACCCCACTGCCACGGCGAACGGGATCGCCAACAGGGCGACCAGGACCACACCGATCACCAGCGCGGCCTCCAGCCGATCCGACGGCCGGGCAAGCGGGTTCCGGCCGACATGAAGCCGCCGCCACACCGCCGTGGCGATTCCCGGCTGTGCTCGCATGATTTCTCCTCGGTCAGGGGCCGATCCAGCAACGAATGTCGACGGCCTGGCTTCCAGCCTCTCTCCCTGAGGGAGCACACGGGAGTGGCTGTGGACCCCTACGGACCGGGACCTTCGGCATGCCACCGTCCGATCCGGCCCTTAGGCCCACCGACCGCGGACCTAAGCCCCATGGCACCGCCGCGCCGGACGTAGATCCTCTGTTGGAGGGAAAGGCAAAGGTGTCGTATGGGCCGGTTGGCGTGAGTGGCGGTCCGGATCGCCGAGGGGCGCGGCAGAGCCGGCATGTCCGCGGGCTCTGACCTTCTCGGTACCGGGCCGCGCCGGCCCGATCGGGACGGTGAGCGGCCTGGCACGAAGGGCCGCGGACACTGGGGCAATCCACGTCACACGCCACCTTTGCCTAACCCCTCAGGTAAGTGGGCCTACGGACGGAAGATCGGAAAGACTGATGGCACAGCAGGAACGACCTGGAGACCTCGACGGAGCCGAGCCAGGCGCCGAGGCCCCGGCGGGCGGCAAGGAGTTCTCGAACCGGTTCGGCTTGCCGGCCGCGACGGCGCTGGTGGTCGGTTCGATCATCGGAACGGGCGTGTTCGCCCTTCCCTCGTCCTTGGCCCCGTACGGCTTGTCGAGTCTCCTGGCCTTCGCCTTGGTCACGATCGGCGCCTTGGCTCTGGGATCGGTGTTCGGTTGGCTCAACAAACGCGTGCCGGGCTCGGGCGGGCCGTACTTGTACGCACGGGACGCCTTCGGTGACTTCGGCGGCTTCGTCACCGCCTGGGCCTATTGGCTGACCGCCTGGGTGGGCAACGCCGGTATCGCGGTCGCCTGGGTCGGGTACGTGGAAGTGTTCGTCAACACCGATCACAACCCGTGGTGGTCGATCGCCATCGCGCTGGTCGGTCTGTGGCTGCCCGCCGCGATCAACATCTCCGGTGTCCGGAACCTCGCGTGGTTCCAGATCGTCACCACGATCCTCAAATTCGTGCCGCTGGTGTTCATGGCGACCATCGGTTTGTTCTTCATCAAGGCCGAAAACCTCGGTTCGTTCAATCCCAGCGGACTGTCGTGGGTGGGCGCCGTCTCCGCGGCGGCCGCGATCGCCCTGTTCAGCTACCTCGGCCTGGAGACCGCCTCGGTGGCCGCCGGACGCGTCCGCGACCCGCGGCGCAACGTGTCCCGGGCGACCGTGCTCGGCACCCTCGTCTGCGCCGTCGTCTACGTCCTGGGGACCGTCACGGTGTTCGGCACGGTCGGACAGCAGGCGCTGGTCGACTCCACTTCACCGTTCTCCGATTCGGCCACCGCCATCTTCGGGGCGAGCTGGGCCGGGCAGGCCATGGCCGTGGTGGCGATCGTCTCCGGGCTCGGCTGCCTGAACGGCTGGACGTTGATCTGTGCCGAGATGCCGATGGCCGCCGCCCGTGACCGGCTGTTCCCGACCCAGTTCGCCAAGCTGAGCAAGAAGGAGATCCCGGTCTTCGGCATCGTGGCCGCCACCGTGCTGGCGTCGGTGCTCACGGCTTTCGGCTACTGGAACTTCCAGTCCGTGTTCACCAACGTGGTGCTGCTGGGTGTGTTCACCGCGGTGATCCCTTACCTGTACTCCGCCGCCGCGCATCTCTACTGGCTCATCGTCCAGGGTCGCGCGCTGAACTGGCCGCATTTGATCCGCGATCTGGTCGTGACCGCCTTCGCGCTGCTCTTCAGCTTCTGGGCGCTGGCAGGCAGCGGTTACCAAGCGGTGTACTACGGAGTGTTCGCCTTCTTCCTCGGTATTCCCGTCTACGTCTGGATGAAATCCCAGCGCAAGGAGTACGGCGAAACCCCCGTCACCCCTATCCGCTACCCCGCGGACAGCCCATATTTCCTCTCCCCGAACGGGAACAACGGCGCAAGCGACAAGAACGCTTCCCCGTCGCCGTCCGAAACGCAGGAGCAGTCATGACTTTCGCCGTTCATTCGGAGGTCGGCCGGTTGCGGCAGGCCATCGTGCACCGTCCCGGACTCGAGCTCACCCGATTGACCCCACGCAACATCGGCGAACTGCTCTTCGACGACGTCCTCTGGGCCAAGCAGGCGAAGCAGGAGCACGACGCGTTCGCGGAAGCCCTGCGGGACAAGGGCGTCCGCGTGCACTACTACGGTCAGTTGCTGGCGGAAACGCTCGCGCTGCCCGAGGGCCGGACGTTCGTGCTGGATCGGGTGTGCACCCCCGAAATCCTCGGCCCGGCGCTGGTCGCGCCGCTGCGGGCCCTGTTCGACGACCTCGACGGCGAGAACCTGGCCGAGTATCTGGTGGGCGGAGTCCTCAAAGCCGACCTTTCCCCGCTGCGAGCGCGGAGTCTCCGATGGGACACCCTCGCCGCCGACGACTTCGTCCTCCCGCCGTTGCCCAATCACCTGTTCCAGCGTGACGATTCCTGCTGGGTGTACCGCGGTGTCTCGATCAACCCGATGGCGAAACCGGCCCGGCAACGCGAATCCCTGCACACCCGGGCCATCTACCGCCACCATCCGATGTTCGCCGGGGCCGGCTTCCACACCTACTACGGTGACGACGACGTCAGCCACCAGCCGGCCACGATCGAAGGCGGTGACGTGCACGTCCTCGGCGAGGGCGCCGTCCTCATCGGCATGGGAGAGCGCACCACGCCCATGGCCGTGGAGATCCTCGCCAAGGCGCTGTTCTCATCCGGACAGGCACACACCGTCGTCGCCGTGGAGCTTCCGCACTCGCACGCCACGATGCATCTGGACACGGTGATGAGTATGGTCGACCGTGCCACCTTCGTGGTCTACCCCTACTTCGACCGCGGCGCCCGCAGCTGGACCATCACCGCGGGCGAAGAGCCCTCCACGCTGAGCGTGAACGCCAACGACAGCCTCTGGCACACCCTCGCCGAAGTCCTGAAAGTCCCCGAAGTCACCCTGCTCAGCACCGACGAGGACATCCGGGCCGCCGAGCGGGAGCAATGGGACGACGGTACGAACTACCTCGCCGTCGCACCGGGGGTCGTCCTCGGCTACGAACGCAACGTCGCCACCAACACCATGCTGCGCAAACACGGCATCGAAGTCGTCACCATCGCCGGAAGCGAACTGGGACGCGGCCGTGGCGGCCCGCGCTGCATGACCTGCCCGATCGACCGCGACCCGAGCTGAACGGATCCGAAATGGCCTTCAACCTGCGCAACCGCAGCTACCTCACCGAACTCGACTTCACCAAGGAAGAACTCGTCTTCCTGCTCGACCTCGCCGCCCAGCTCAAGTCCGCGGCCTACGCCGGAATCGCGCAGAACCGGCTGGTGGGCAAGCATTTGGCGCTCATCTTCGAGAAGGCCTCCACCCGGACCCGATGCGCGTTCGAGGTCGCCGCCGCCGAGGAAGGAGCGACCACGACCTACCTCGGCCCCCAGGACGCCCACTTGGGACACAAGGAATCCGCCCGTGACACAGCTCGCGTGCTCGGCCGCATGTACGACGGGATCGAGTACCGCGGCCACGAGCAGGCCACCGTCGAAGAACTGGCCCGGCACTCCGGCGTACCCGTCTACAATGGACTCACCGCGACGAGCCACCCCACGCAATCACTGTGCGACGTGTTCACCATGCGCGAGCACAGCACGAAGCCCCTGCCGGAGATCGCTTTCTGCTACCTCGGCGATACCCGGAACAACGTCGCCCGTTCCCTGCTCGCGATGGGCGCAAAACTCGGCATGGACGTCCGGCTGGCCGGACCCCGCGCGCTCTGGCCCGATGAGGAGCACTTGGCGGCCTGCCTGGCCGAAGGCGCGGCCAGCGGGGCACGGATCACCGTCACCGACGACGTCGAGGAGGCCGTGACGGGCGCGGACTTCGTCTACACAGATGTCTGGGTGTCCATGGGCGAACCCGCCGGCACCTGGCACGACCGGGTCGAGCTGCTGGCGCCGTATCAGGTCACGGCCAAGACGCTCAGCGCCACCGGCAACCCCGGCGTCCGGTTCCTGCACTGCCTGCCCGCACTGCACGACCGCGAGACCGAGGTGGGAGCCGAAGCGTTCAAGGAATTCGGGCTGGACGGTGTCGAGGTCACCGACGAGGTCTTCGAATCCCCGGCGTCGCTGGTGTTCGAACAGGCGGAGAACCGGATGCACACCATCAAGGCGATCCTGGTCGCCACGCTGGGGAGCTGACCATGCGGATTCTCGTCGCGCTGGGCGGCAATGCCCTGCTGCGCCGCGGTGAACGGCCGGACGCCGACCTCCAGCAGGTCAACGTGCGCGCCGCCGCCGAGGCCCTCGCGGAACTCGCCACCGAGCACGAAGTCGTGCTCACCCACGGCAACGGCCCCCAGGTGGGGATGCTGGCCCTGGAAAGCGCGGCGGACCCCGCCCTGACCCGGCCATACCCACTCGACGTCCTCGGCGCGCAGACCCAGGGCATGATCGGCTACCTGCTCGGCCAGGCGCTGCGGAACGTCGTACCCGGTAAGCAGGTCGCCACGCTGGTGACGCAGACGCTCGTCTCGGTCGCCGATCCCGCGTTCGGCGATCCCACCAAGTTCGTCGGCCCGGTCTACACCGAGGAGCAGGCCGCCTCGCTGGCCGCCGAACGTGACTGGACCGTCCGCCAGGACGGCCCGTCCTGGCGCAGGGTCGTTCCTTCGCCAAGACCGCAACGCGTGGTGGAGACCCCGGTGATCCGCGCGCTCGCCGAGGCCGGAACGATCGTGGTCTGTGCCGGCGGGGGCGGTGTTCCCGTGGTACGGGACGAACACACCGGGCGGTTGCGGGGTGTCGAAGCCGTCGTCGACAAGGACCAGACCGCCGCCCTGCTCGCCGAAGCCCTGGACGCCGACGCGCTACTGCTGCTGACCGACGTGCCCGCGGTCATCGACGACTACGGCACCCCGCACGCCACTCCGATCCACCACACCACTCCGGCACGGCTGCGGTCCCGCGATTTCCCGGCCGGTTCGATGGGCCCGAAGGTCGACGCCGCCTGTCGCTTCGTCGAACTCACCGGCAACACCGCCGCCATCGGCGCCCTCGACTCGCCTGCCGCGATGCTGCGGGGAATCGAAGGCACCGTCATCACACCCGACGGCAAGGCGTGAGCGGCGGGGCCACTCAAGCCTCGACTGACACCTTGCCATCGAGAGTAAGTCGAATGTGGCGTGACCGAGCCTCCGCGGTGAAGGACCCCTCCGCTGGGTCAAGGCAGGGAGGCGACAGTCAGCTGCGCTCTGAGTGTCCACAAGGGACGCTTTCCAGCGACGAAATGTCTACCTCAAGGCCATATGCCCGGTTTGGCGAGGGGGTCGCGAGTGACAAAGAGGGTTCTGACCCTCTGCCACGTAGCTTAAGTTGATCTTGGATGGGGGTCTTGATCTTAAGCGGTAAGGGTTGCCGCAAGTCACGCGCTCGGTTGCCCTGGTCAACAGGAGCCGACTGCGCCCCTGAGTGTCCACCAAGGACACTTTTCGCTGACTCAATGTCTGATTGNGTTAGAACCCGAAACGCCACTCACGACCAACCCGACCCACGACCTGGGCCGAAGGCCCCCTTCGTCGCATCAGACGCAGCGAAGGGAGCCTTCACTCCACCTGTCAACCCCGCCCAAGATCAACTTAAGCTACGTGGCAGGGGGTTCTCACCCTCTTTGCCACTCACGACCCCTCACCAAACCGGGCATATGGGCTTTGTCGGCCAGTCCAGAGCCACGCCGCGAAGGCCGTCTCTCTGCTTTGACCCAGTGACGGAGTCCTTCACCGCAGAGGCTCGGTCACGCCATATTCGACTTATCTCCGAAGGACCGTCGCGCTCCCCTGCGCCACGTCCGCGCTCTTCCCCAAGAGGTTCCTACGGGAGGGCTGAGCCGGTGAGCAGCCGGAACGCACGCGCGGCGGCGCACGGAAGCATCCAGGCACGCAGGCCGTTGGTCCCGCCAACGGGGTTCCTCTGCCCCTTCTGCACGGCGGAGCCGACGAGCAAGGTTTCACCATGGACAACGACTTCGAGGAAGAGGATCGACCTACCGTCGACGGAGCACGGCTGTGGGCGGGCGGGGCCGCGACGGCGGTGACCGCCGGCCTGACCGCGATCGTCGGGATCCTGATCGCGCGCGGCCTGGTCAAAGTCGCCGTGCTGGCACCCAGCCGCGAAGGTGCGTGGGGTGGGGCAAGCACCCTCACCTACTCCCTCGCGTCGGCGGCCATCGCACTCGCGGCGACCGCTCTGCTGCATCTTCTTCTGCTCACGGCACCGAAGCCCCGGAGGTTCTTCGGCTGGATCATGGTGCTTTTCACCGCGATCTCCGTCGTGATCCCGCTCAGCCTGGGTGCCGCACTGGACGCGCGGCTCGCGACGGCGATCATCAACCTGGCCATCGGGCTCGCCATCACGATCACGCTGTCCGGCGTCGCGGGTTCGGCCATCCGCCCCCGGCGGACGACCGGATCGTTCGAACACGAATCACCCTGACCCACGGTCAGCGGCGATCCACGTTTCATCCCGGGACGGGCCGCCGCACAGGAGAAGGAGAAACACCATGACACCGAGCGAACAGGAACAGCGATGAGCGGCCGTCCCGAAGTCGCGGACGTCGGCGTCCTGGCAGCCGAACTGCTCCAGCAAGCCCGCGAACACCACTCACGGCGTGCCGCCAGGACCCTGGTGGCAGGCAACTCCCAACGGGTCACCCTCATCGCGCTGGCCGAGAGCGCCGAACTGGCGGAGCACGACTCGCCCCCGGCCGCCACACTGCACGTCATCACCGGAAGCGTTCGCCTGAGCACTCACGACCACGACCGGCTCCTCGGCGGCGGTCAGCTGACCGCCCTCCCACCCGAGCGGCACAGCCTGACGGCGTTCCTCGACAGCGCCGTCCTGCTCACCGTCGCGCTCCGCTGAGCGTCCGGTCAAGCGGTGGTGGTCACCGGCGCGTGCAGACGTCGTCCGGTCACCTTCTCCACCTCGATCCGGACGAAATGGTCGCGGCGGCCGTCGACCCAAGGCGCCAGCCATGTTCCGGACACGTCCACTAGCTCGGTGACGTCCGTGATCAGGTTCGCGTGGCCGACGACGGTCACACTCCATCCGGTCCGCAGCTCGGGATCGAGTTCGTCGGCTTGGAAGGCCACCACGGTGTTGCCGGTCGCGGCGGCGAGTTTCGCCCCGCCGGCGACCCGGATCACGACGTGGTCCCGCTTCAACCGGAAATTGACCGGCTGCACCGCCGGCAAGGCGTCTTCGACGAAGACCAGACGCCCCACCCGCACTGTCCGCAGAAGGGCAAGGCACTGCTCGCGATCCAGGACCTCGAGCTGTTGTCGATCCGCCACGATGACTCCCTGAAGACGTTGAAGAACAAGCACTTTCGAGCATGACCACCGGTTCGCCCACCGGTCAGGGCCGGACGTCCCGGTCTGCGAGGTCCATCGGCGATGACCGTGCTGTTAGTCGCAGCTCCGAAGCGGGTAGCCGTGGTTCAATGGGTCACGCACTTGCTGCGGTGGAGGACAGTGTGCCTGAACACGACATCCGAGCGGATCCCACGGCCATCCCTGCCGACCCGCTTCAGTTCCCCGACACCGGCCGGTTGAAACTCGACCAGGCGATCGACGTTCTGCTGGAGCACGCCCGCACCGTCCGTGACACCCAGGAGCGCCTACGGTCCCTGTTGCGGGCCAGTCATGTCGTGGCCTCCCACGTCGACCTGTCGCGCGTGCTGCGTCATGTCGTCGACGCGGCGAAGGATCTGGTCAACGCCCGCTACGCGGCGCTGGGCGTACTCGGGCCGGACGGAACGGTGGACGAGTTCGTGTACAGCGGCCTCGACGATCAGCGCGCCGCCAGGATCGGGCAACCGCCCCACGGCCAGGGGATCCTCGGCCTGCTCATCACCGAACCCCGCCCGATCCGCCTCACCGACCTGTCCACTCATCCCGCATCGGCGGGCTTCCCGCCCGGCCACCCGCCGATGCGGTCCTTTCTCGGAGTACCTCTGCTCATCCGCGGCCAAGCGTTCGGAAACCTCTACCTGGCCGACAAGCAGGACGAGGACGAATTCAGTGCCGACGACGAGCAGCTTCTGCTCTCGCTCGCCGGGTTCGCCGCCGTGGCCATCGACAACGCGCACCTCTACGAGGAAGCCCGGCGCCGTGCCGCGTGGCAACGCTCGAGCGCCGAGATCACCGCCGCCCTGCTCGCGGGTACCGAAACCGGAGACGTGTTGCGCCTGATCGCCGCCAAAGCCCACGAGGTCGCCCGCGCCGATCTCGCCGCCGTCATACTCCCGGCGGACGAAACCAACGTGCTCACGGTGCAGGCGGCCGCCGGCGAGGACGATGTGGAGTGTTTGGTCGGCCGGCGGTTGGACACCGAGAACTCCTTGTGCGAGCTGGCAATGACCGGCTCACAACCGCTCCTCAGTGAGAACTTGGGCGAAGACGAGCGCGGTCCCTTGTCCGACGAGACATGGGCGGGCAAGGCCGGGCCCGGCATGGTCGCCCCGCTGATGGCCCCTGACCGGCCACCGACCGGCGTGCTGGTCGTGGCCAATGCTCCTGGCCGTCGCGGCTTCCACGAACGCGACCTCGAGATGCTCGCGGCCTTCGCGTCCCAGGCCGCGCTGGCCCAGCAACTCGCACAGCACCGTGCGTACTCCGAGGAGCTGCAACTTCTCGAGGAGCGCGATCGCATCGCCCGCGACCTTCACGATCACGTCATCCAAGAGGTCTTCGCCACCGGCCTGTCCCTGAGCAACCTCGCCTCGGCCGTCGACTCCGGCCAGCGAGATCGTCTGCTGACGGTCGTGCGCAAACTCGATCGGGTCGTCAGCGAGATCCGCGGCACCATCTTCGATCTGCACGCCCCGATGGGAGCGGGCGGGGACGCCGAGCACAGCATGCGCCGGGCGCTCTCCGAGATCGTCCGCACCTCCACCGACTCGCTCGGCTTCACCCCCGTTCTGCGGCTTGACGGCCCGCTCGACACTCTCGTGCCGGCCCGGCTCGCGGTAGATCTTTCCGCGGTCGTCCGCGAAGCCCTCTCGAACATCGCACGCCACGCCCATGCGACCACCGCCACCGTGCAGGTCTCCGCGACGCCCGCCACGCTCACCGCCCGCGTCGAGGACGACGGACACGGCCTCGGCGAGACCACCCGCCGTAGCGGCCTGGCCAACCTCCGCGCCCGCGCGGAGAAACACGGCGGCACCCTCGTCATCGACAGCGCTTCCGGCCAGGGCACTATCCTGAACTGGACGGTGCCGCTGCCCCACGGTGACCAGACGGGGCCGGGCTCGAACAATTAGCTTCCCGGCCGACGACGGGTTGAGCCCGAGCCGTATCGGGTACCTCACCGATCATGTGGATGGCGCTGCTGACCCCGCTGCTGGTCATGGCGTTCGCCTTGACCATGGAGCGCGTCGAAGCGATCGTCCCGAGCCGGGCCGCGCGCTCGATGGACCAGCCTGGCCGGCCCGGTCACCTCGCTACAACGCAGCTACACAGGCGACGTAGCGAAGGCCTTCTCGGGCCGGTGATCACCGGCCACCACCGGCTTCGCCACCCCGGAATCCGGTGCCGAGCAGTTCGTCGATCGAGCGTCGCGGGGAATGCGGGACGGCACTCGAGGGATAGCCNCCGGTGCCGAGCAGTTCGTCGATCGAGCGTCGCGGGGAATGCGGGACGGCACTCGAGGGATAGCCGAATCGCATGAGCACCTGGAGGGAACCGGGCAGCTCCAGATCCTCGGTCAGGGCGGCACGCACCTCGGGCAAATGCAGAGGCTGTGTCAGAACCGACCCGACGAGTCCCTGGTGGACCGCGTCGAGCCAGGTCAGCTGCAACGCCCGCCCGGCCCGAAGATGATCGTGCCGGGTGTCACCTGGTGTGACGAACGCCAGCAACGTCTCCTCGGCCAGCCTGCGCTGGAGAACCTCACGATCAGGCAGCGCCGTCGACTCACGCACCAGCCCCGCCCACGGCAACGAACCCGCCGACCGCACACTCGCGGCCAGGCCGACACCGCTGCGCCGGCCCTCGTCACGGACCGTCCACAAAGCCAGCTCCCGCTGATAGCCGCGGTCGTGCCGGTAGGCCTCGGCGGCGAACTCGAGCCGGTCCGCGACCATGGTCAGCTCGATCTCGTCCAGGACCGGCCTGGCCTGGACACCCTCGGCCGCCGCACCGTCGCGCAGCTCCACGACCTGATGCCTGGTCAGCGACCGCCCCGAAAAACGACGGCGATGACTGTGCCGCCGCTTGATCGCCGAGTAGCGGTTCACCTCCGCGACCGAAGGGGGCAACGGCCCGTCCGGTTCGACGGCGGCCACCACTTCGGGCCGGCCCGGATCAGGGAACACCGCGGTGCACGTCCGATGGCCGAGCACCCGGATGGCCAGTTCCAGATTGGCCAGCGCGGCACCACACGACACGAGGCGGTCACGGCCATACGGATCGTGCTCGGGAAGCTCCAGATCCCGGCGCTCGACCAGGACGAGCAGGCCTTCCTCGAAGTCCAGCCGCCACGGCTGGATGTTGTGCACCGACGGCGCGCGCAGCACCGCGCCCGCCACTACCTCCAGCTCCGCGGGCGACCAGCGCTCCGCCGGCCTTCGTCCGACCATGTCAGTCCTCCCCTACCCCTTCACGTACTTCCACGATGCGCCACCACGCCGCACCGGCAGCAGATCCGGAGGACTCCGCTCACCAGGACCAAATACCCCGCGACAGGCCACGGCTGCGCCGGACGGAACGGACGAGTACGGTCGAATTCGCGGCCGGTACCACGCAGCGGGAGGAAGCGGCATGACGACCAAGGTGTTTCTGGTCGACGACCACGAGATCGTCCGGCGAGGGCTCGCCGATCTCCTCGGCAACGAACCGGATATCACGGTGGCCGGTGAAGCGGCCTCGGTTTCCGAAGCCCTCACTCGAATCCCGAAGAGCGACGCGGACATCGCGGTACTCGACGTCCGGCTCCCCGACGGTAACGGCATCGAACTGTGCCGGGAGCTGCTGTCCACCCAGCCGGACCTGCGCTGCCTGATGCTCACGTCCTACGCCGATGACGAAGCACTGTTCACCGCGATCATGGCCGGAGCATCCGGCTTCGTCCTCAAGCAGGTACTCGGCAACGACCTCATCTCCGCCATCCGCACCATCGCCTCCGGCGGCTCACTGCTCGACAGCCGCACCACCGCCGCGCTGATGAACCGCATCCGCCGCGAACGGGATCGGGACGACCCGACCACCGGCATGTCCGAACAGGAACGCGCGGTCTTCGAACTGATCGGCGAAGGCCTGACCAACCGCGAGATCGGGGAACGCATGTTCCTCGCTGAGAAGACCGTGAAGAACTACGTCTCGCGCATCCTCGCCAAACTCGGCCTCCAGCGCCGCACGCAGGCCGCGGTCCTGGCCACCGAACTCAAAAAGAACTCCGGTCCGTCGCTGTTCGGCGATCGGTAGATCTCGTCAGGACAGGGGCGCGCGCCACAGGACCCGGCTGCCACCACCGGCGACCGGAGTGACTTCCATCGTCCCACCGCACCGCAGGGCACGCTCGGACAGGTTGTCCAGCCCGCTGCGCCGCCCCATCGCGGGAATGCCGGCGCCGTTGTCCGTCACTTCGACGGTGAGCTCGTGACCTGCCTCCAAGCCGACCGTGATCCGGTCTGCGCCGGAATGCCGGACCGCGTTGCTCAACGATTCCCGTAACACCGCCACGGCATGCTCGTGCAACTCCGGACCCACCAGCGTGTCGACCGCGCCGGTGATCCGCACCGACGGCGTCACAGTGGCCTCAGTCGTCACTTCCTCGACCACGTCCAACAACTTCCGTCGCAGGCTCATCTCGGCTTCCGCGCCCGAGGAGTGCAGATCGAAAATCGACGTCCTGATCTCGCGAACGGTCCGGTCCAGCTGCTCGACGGTGTGCGCGACGCGGTTGCGCGCGAAGTCGTCCGCCACACGCGGCACGACACTCTGCAGGCTCATCCCCGTGGCGAACAGCCGCTGGATCACGTGATCATGCAGATCCTGGGCGATCCGGTCCCGATCGGCCAGCACGTCCAGCAACCTCTGGTTCCGCTGCTTCTCCGCGAACTCGAGGGCGACCGCCGCCTGGTCGGCGAAAGACATCAGCATCGGCACCTGCTCCGCCTTGAACTGCCGTGCTCCCTTCTCCCGCCCGGCGATCAGTATCCCGCCGACGACGACCTCTGCTCTGATCAACGGCACGGCCACCGCGGGCCCGGACAGCGCGGGCTCCTCGTCCGTCGGGAAGGCCGCTCCCAGATCGGCGATGAATCTCGCCTTGCGTTCGGTGACGACCTCGTCGAGCACCGCTCGGCCACCGGAGAGCGAATTCCCCAGCAGTGGATCGATCCGCTCCCCCGAGCTCGCGGTCACGGACAGTGATCCCGCGTCTGCCATCCCGGTATCCGTCAGCAGAATCAGCACGCCTTCGGCCTCGGCGAGTTCGCGGACGCGGTCTGTGATCAGGTTCAAGAGCTCGGTCACCGAAGCCCCGCCGAGCAGTTCCCCGTTCACCTCGGCGACCGCGGCCAGCCACCGTTCCCTCGTCCGGGACTGTTCGAACAGCCGCGCGTTGTCCACAGCCACTCCGGCGGCGGCCGCCAAAGCCTGCAAGACGACCTCGTCATCGGCGGTGAACTCGGCGCCACCCCGCTTTTCGGTGAGATACAGATTGCCGAACACCTTGTCCCGCACGCGGACGGGGACGCCGAGGAAGCTGCTCATCGGCGGGTGGTTCGGGGGAAAGCCGACCGATGCCGGATGCGCGGACAGATCCGGGACCCGAACCGGACGTGGCTCGTCGATCAGCAGGCCCAGCAGGCCACGCCCTTCCGGAAGGTGTCCCATGTTCGCCCTGGTCTCGGCGTCGATTCCGACATGGACGAACTCGGACAGACCTTCTTCGTCATCGAGCACGCCGAGAGCTCCGTACTGCGCGTCCACGAGTTCGACCGCGGCCTGAACGATCCGTTGCAAGGTCGAATCGAGTTCGAGCCCGGCCGCCACCGCCAGCACGGCGTCGAGTAGCCCCTGAAGCCGATCGCGGCCTTTCACGATCTCCCCGAGCCGCTCCTGCACCTCGCGGAGGAGCTCGTCGAGCCGTAGCCCGGTCAGCACGGCTGAAGCGGGCGCCGGTCGTCCCTTGGCGGGTTTCGGTTCGGCGGGCATCCTCGACTCCCTCCCCGGCGGAGGTGACGGCATGACGTGGACCGGTTACCCGGAGGGACCGGCTCTACACCACACGGACGCCCGGAACCTTCGCCGCCGGGCTCAAGCGGTCAAGGACCGCCGCAGCCGCAGAGTCGCCGCGCCGAGGAAGAGGGCCGCGAAGGTACCTAGCACCGCCAAGGGCCGCAAGATGTCGTCGAGTCCGCCACCCCGCGACAGGATCGTGGTCCAGGCGTCGACCGCCCAAGCATGCGGCGTGACGTGTCCCGCCGCGCGTACGGCGGGCGGAACGATTTCCAACGGCCAGGTGCAGCCGCCGAGCATGCCCGCCCCGATGCCGACCGCGGGACCGATGGCCGATGCCTGCTCAGGGGTGCGGAACAGCGCGCCGCTCAGCATCCCCGCACCGGCACCGACGAGACCCCACATGAAGGTCAAGGTCACGGCCGCGAGCGGGTCACCCCAGTTCACTCCGAAGAGCAGGCCACCCACCCCGATGATCAGACCGGATTGCAGCAAGGTCAGCGCGAGGTAGCAGAGCGTTTCGCCGAGTATGACCTCACGCGGACGGACCGGTCCGGCGAGGATCCGGGCGTGGATACCCAGCCGTCTGGTCTGGATCAAGGCCGCTCCACCGGCGAGCGCGTTGATGAAGACGAAGAACACGAGCATGGTCGGCGCGCTGTAGCTGAATCCCGGAGGCAGTACGTCACCCGTGCTTCCCACCGTTTCGGCTCGCACGGCGACCTGGGGCACCGTGCGGTCGAGCGAGCGCGCCAGCGGCACCAGCTCGTCGAAGGAAGCAGAGGTCCGGGTCGCGGCGAAGGCCGCGGCCTGGACGGTCGCCGCGTGGTCCGCGACCACCGACGCGACCGCTGACCAGGCCCCCTGCCCGGCGCCCGAAGCGGCGGTGGTGAGTAACGGGAGCTCGACCGGCGCCCCGGCCGTCAAGGTCCGGTCCATCCCGGCGGGGATGAGCAGTACCGCGTCGACTTCGTTGCGCCGCAAGGCGTCCTTCGCCGCCGACTCATCGGTGAACGGACTGGTGACCAGCGTTCCCGCGGCGGCGAGACTCTGGGTCAGCTCGCCGGCGAAACGCCCTTCCGCCGCCACGACAGCGACCCTGAACCCGTTCTGACCGCGCATCACCGCGCCGATCACCAGGATCACGACGACCGGCAGCAGCACGAGGAAGAACAACGCGATCCGGTCTCGCGCCAGTCTCCGGAGTGACACCAACGCGATGGTCACCACGTTCATCTGAATCTCCTCCGGTAGATCGGCACCGTGATGGCCGAGATCACCACGCAGAACAACAAGATCGCCAAGACCGGCTGCACGACGCTGATCCAGCCCGCTCCCCCGGCGAGATCCGTGAAGGCCCGCAACGCCCACCCGTTCGGCGTCAGCAAGGCGAGCTTCCGCATGATCTCCGGCGCACCGCCGAGAAGGATGAAGTTGCCGCCGAGCAGGACCAGCCCGAAGATCACGAGTGAGGCGATGCCATCGGCCTGCCGGTCGTTGCCTGCCACGGCGATCACGAAGGCGGTCAGGCAGACCAGCGTCAGTGCCAGCGCGACGATCACCATGCCCACGGCGAGTGGCGGGCCCCATCCCTGGCCGAGGACCAGACCGGTGACCAGCGCGACCGACGACAGGCTCGCGACGCCGTAGACGAAGGTGGCCAGCGCCTTCCCGAGGAGCAACGCACCGGCGTCCACCGGGGCGACGGCGATCCGGTCGAGGGTGCCGTTCTCACGCTCCTCGAAGTATCCGCGCGCACCGAAACCGATCGCGAAGAACATGAAGAAGATCCCCATCGCGGGACCGTAGTACCCGGCCGCGGTGAGCTGCTCGGTTCCGGCCGCCTTGGGCACGACCTGTTCGGGGAGCCGCAACCCGGCGGTCTCCGATGGATCCACGGGTCCGGCTCCGGCGGCCAGCGCCGTCGCCATCGAGAGGCGGTCCGCGTTCAGCTGAGCCACGAAGGACTCGCCGATGGATCGGGCGACCGTTCCGGCGAGCGGCGAATCGACTCCGGAAAGCACGGTCATCGGCTCAGCTGTCCCATCGTGTGCGGCGGCGGTGAAGCCCTCAGGCACCAAGAAGACCGCACCGAGCTCGCCCTCGTCGACTAAGGCGCGGGCTTCGGCTTCACTCGTCACGGGGACCACGTCGAGTACGGAGTCCAGCTGTGGTCCGGCGAGAAACGCCGTGAACGCCATCGCCAACGCCCCGCCGTCCTCATCGACAACGGCCACCTTGGTGTGGAAGTGCTCCCCTCCCTGGAAGGCGAAGCTCATCAGCAAGGCCACGGCCACCGGCGCGACGAACCCGAGTACCCACGCCGATCGGTCCCGCAGCCGCTGGCGCAGGTCCTTGGCCGCCACGACGAACGCCGCATGCATCTTGGCTCCCTCAGTCTCGAAGTGCGGTGCCGGTGAGGTGGAGGAAGACCGCCTCGAGGTCGGGCTCGGTCACTTCGACCGAGCGCACTCCGACTTCGGACCTCTCGGCCGCGTCGAGAACCGCGGGCAGCATGCGACGGCCCTCGCGCACGATCAGGTGGACTTCGTCGCCCGCGGAATCGACTTTCTCGATGCCCGCGACAGAGCCGATCCGGTTCACCAGCCGGGCCGGATCCCCGTCGGTGGAAAGCGTGATGCGGTCATGCTCGCCGAGCCGGTCGATCAGCTCGCGGCGGGTGCCTTCGGCGATCAGGCGGCCGCGGTCGATGATGCCGACCCGGTCGCACAGGCGTTCGGCCTCTTCCATGTAGTGCGTGGTGTACAGGACGGCCATCCCGCTCGTGCCGAGCGACCGCACGTTCTCCATGATCGCGTGTCTGCTCTGCGGATCGACCCCGACCGTCGGCTCGTCGAGGATCAGCAGCGTCGGCCGGTGCATCAAGCCGGCTCCGATGTTGAGCCGGCGGCGCATCCCGCCGGAGAAGGACTCGACCCGGTCGCCGGCGCGGTCGGTGAGGCCGATCAACTCCAGCACTTCGTCGACCCGCCGATCCAGCGTTTTCCCGCGTAGCCGGTACAACCGGGCGAAGAACCGCAGATTCTCCCGTGCGGTGAGATCCGGATACAGCGCGACATCCTGAGGGACATAGCCGATCCGTTCCCGGGATACCACGGCCCCACCGTCGACGGCTCCCGCGATCGCGATGCTGCCGGCGTCCGCGCGCAGCAGGCCGCACACCAGCCGGATGATCGTCGTCTTCCCCGCGCCATTGGGTCCCAACAAGCCATAGGTCTCGCCCGCTCCGATCGAGAACGCGACATCGTCGACAGCGACCCGGTCACCGAAGCGCTTGGTCAGCCCGGCCACCGCCAGCACCTCGGCATGGCCGACGCGCGGTGCCTCGGTCAGGGGGCGATTCATCTAGACCGCCGGGGTGATCAGGCCGTAGTGACCGTCGTAGCGGTGGTACAGGACGCTGCCCCGGCCCCGTTCGCCGTCGAGGTAGAAAAGGAACGGCAAGCCCGTCAGGCCGAGCCGCTCCACAGCCTCCTTTGTGGACAGCACCGGTGCGGGACGCTCGCTGATCGTGAGGGGGAGTTTGAAGGGACTCAGGCCGTGCGAGCCCGGCGGGACGGTCTGAGCGAGCCGGTGCATGGTCGGCCCGGCGTGGTAGAGCACACTGTCCTGCCCGGTACCGGCCTCGGTGAACAGATGGAAGTCATAGTCGAGGAGGTGCATGTCGACGAACGCCTCGTCGACCGTCGACCGGGCCATCGAGTAGGACTTGTGCCGCACGATCTCTCGTTCCTTCTCCGGCCTCGGGAACCAGGGCTCCCGCACAGCGGGAACCGACTCGTGGCGCCATTCGCCGGGATCCGGAACAGGACGCCCTCCTCGCCGGGCTTCCCAGTGCAGGGCACTCTTCTCCAGTTGCCGCCGGAGTTTCGCGTCCATCCGATCGATCGCCTCGTCCACCGACGGCGCCGCCGCCTGCGCGCGTACCGGCCTGCCGTTCACGTCCAGGACCGCCTGCGCGGTCACCGACTGCTCTCGTGCGGGGTCCCCGTACTTGGTGAGTCGCACCGACGCGGCCAGTACCGGCCGGTGGGCGAGCCTCACCAGACGCGATACCTTGGCGGCCGCGCGGTCCGCGGAATCCGATTCGATATCGCCGCGTACCGCCACCCGCACCTCGGGCGTCGTCATGGTTTCCTTCGTCCGCATCGATCGTCCTTTCCAAAAGTCGGTGCTCTAATCGGTACGCCGATCGACCGGCACGCCACCAGGGACCTAGGACGCCGTGGGACGGGACCTTGGGGTCTCTGCCACGGTGGCCCGGCAGCTGATGCTCGTGTCATGACCTATGCAGTGGAACTCACCGAACTCGACTCCATCGACACCGCACATCTGCGACGCCACACCACGACGGCTGACATCGGCGAGTGCGTGGGGATGGGACTCGACGCGTTGTACACCTTCGTCTCCGAAGCAGGCGCCGCTCCGAACGGCCCTCCTCAAGCGGCCTATCCGGGCGATTTCCAGCCTGGCGAAGAACTCGATCTCGACCTCTATCTGCCCATCGCCGGCGGCCTCCCGCCGCAGCACGATATCGACGTCGTCACCCTTGCCGGCGGGCCTGCCGCCCGCACCTCGCATCACGGGCCTTACGACGAGATCGGTGCGGCGTATGAAGCCGTGTACGAATGGGTTCGCGAAAACGGCCGTCAACCCGCTGGCGCACCACGGGAGCTGTACCTCCGCGGCCCGGACAGCACGCCGGACCCCGCCGACTACGTCACCGACGTCGTCCTCCCGTTACGGAACGAGTGAGCGCGAGCCGACCGGCGCGTGGGCCGCGTCCTGAGTCATCGGGGCGGCCTTCCCGTCTCTCGGACGACCATGACCGGACACTTCGCGTGATGGATCAGGGCATGGCTCGTCGACCCGACCGCCAGAGCGGCGAAACCGCCTCGGCCACGAGTGCCCACGACCACCAGTCGAGCTTTCTCGCTCAGCTCGAGCAGGCGGTGCCGCGGCTTGTCCCTGACGACGACTTGGTCGACAGGTACCTGCGGGTATTTCTTGCGCCAACCCGCGAGCCGCTGCCCCAGAACGCGGTTTTCGGTCTCACGTACCGATTCTCCGGGGAAAGGCAGAGCACCTTCACCGGTGAAGAGTCCCGCGACATCGCCGTCGTGCCACGCATGCAAGGCGACCAAGGGAGCCTCCCGGTTGGAAGCTTCCGCGAAGGCCCAGGCGAGTGCTTCCTCACTCAACGGACTGCCGTCCACCCCGACCACGACCGGCCCGTCGTCACCCGGTCCCCGGACGACCACGACCGGGCAGACGGCGCCCGACGACAGGCGGGCCGCGGACACTCCGGCGAACAGGCCGGCGATCTCTCCGGTGGGAGCGCCGATCGCCAGAAGCCGCGCCGTGGCCGAGATTTCGGTCAACGCGGCGACCGGGCCCGTATCGACTGCCACGGTGGTCACTTTTACCTCGGGAACCGCCGATTCGCAGGCCTCGCGGAACTCGTGCAGCACTTCGCCGGTGATGGCCTCCTTCGCTTTCAACCAGGTGTCAGGCGGAAACGACCGATTCCCGAAGGGACCGCCATCGACACCGTAGGCCATCAGAAGCAGCAGCTCCGTCTTGCACAGCAACGCTTCTTTTGCCGCCCACAACGCGGCCGCCATGGAGTGAGCCGAACCGTTCACCGCCGCGACGACCGGCCGGGAACCGAATGTCGTCATGGAGCACTCCTTCAGCCGACCGGTTTCGGAGACCGACTCCGTCGACGCTAGGCACCCCGTCGCGGTGGTGATGCGGCCGTACGTCGCGGCCCGCAGGGGCTTTGGGCTCTGTGTCGCGCGGCCGCATGGCGACACGCTCGAACCGGCAAACCCTTCCACGAACAAGGAGAAGGCATGAAGGCACTCGTTTACGACGGACCGGGGCGGCGGGCTTGGACCGACCGGCCTCAGCCGGAGCTCGCCGCGGCGACCGATGCGATCGTCCGCGTCGACGCGGTCACCATCTGCGGCACCGATCTGCACATCCTCAAAGGTGACGTGCCTGCCGTGGCACCTGGCACGATCCTGGGCCACGAAGCCGTCGGCACGATCATGGAGGTCGGCAAGGCGGTGACGACCTTGAAGCCGGGCGATCGGGTGCTGATCTCCTGTATCACCGCGTGCGGACGCTGCGAATACTGCCGGAAAGCCGTCTACGGGCAGTGCCTCGGCGGTGGCGGCTGGATCCTGGGTCACCGGATCGACGGCGTGCAGGCGGAGTTCGTGCGCGTTCCGTTCGCCGAGACCTCGACCTACGTGCTGCCGAACGGTGTCGCGGACGAGGCCGCGCTGATGCTGGCCGACATCATGCCGACCTCCTACGAGGTCGGCGCCCGCAACGGACGGGTCCAGCCCGGTGACTGCGTCGCGATCGTCGGGGCGGGACCGATCGGGCTCGCCGCGATCACCACCGCGCAGCTGTTCGGGCCGAGTTCCATCGTGGTGATCGACAAGGAACCCAGCAGGCTCGCCGCCGCGAAGACCTTCGGCGCGGACGTGCTCCTCCAGCCCGGTGAGAACCCGGCAGCGGTCATCGCCGAGCTCACCGGCGGACTCGGCACGGACGTCGCGATCGAAGCGGTCGGCGTTCCGGAAACCTTCGAACTGTGCACGAAACTGGTCCGGCCCGGCGGACATGTCGCGAACGTCGGTGTCCACGGCGCGCCCGCCACGGTGCACTTGGAGGATCTCTGGATCCGCGACATCACCATCACCACGGGCCTGGTCGACACGTCGAGCACCTCGATGCTGCTGCGGATGCTCGCCGCGGGCAGGCTCGACACGACCCGGTTCATCACCCACCGGTTCGGGCTCGACGAGATGGACGAGGCCTACGACGTCTTCGCCCGGCCCCAAGAAAGCGACGCACTCAAAGTCGCCCTCTTCCGCGGCTGAAACGCTGACGGGGGCGTGAGCGGGAATCCAGAGCCGGGCAGGTCCCCAATGTGGCATTGGAGACGCTCAGTGTCACCAATGCCGCATTGGGGACGTCGGACCGCAGCGGCGCGATCCGACGTCCATGCACCACGTCACGTTTGCCTCGCCCCTCCATAGACCGGAAACGCCACTAACGGACGGAAGCGGGCCGCGTTCGGTCACGAACGACGCTTCAACGCCTCGATGACACCTGTACCAACCGGTTCCTCGATCGGCAAGTGGCTGTCGTCCATCTCCGCGGTGAGGTGTTCGCGGACGTCCACCACGCCGTCGAGCCGCCGGATCAACGCCACGATCACCGGGATCATGCCCGTACGTTCGACCTGACCGCGCACCGTGACGACACCGTTGTGCACGGAGATCGACAGCGTGTCCGGATCGATCGACATCGCCCGTTCGACGACCTCGGTGCGGACCTCCTCGCGCACTTCCGGGTCGGATCGCAGAAAGCCGCGCAGAAGGTCTGATCTCCCGACGATGCCCACCAGTTTCGCGTCGTCGTCGAGGACCGGCAGACGATGCACCCGATGGTTCTCCATCAGCCGGATCGCTTCGTCCACCCCGGCGTCCTGTGCCACGGTGATCGCGGGCCGGGTCATCAACTCGTCGGCCCGGCTTCCCTCCACCTTGCGCCGTAATCGGGGCCGGAACCGCAGCAGCCGGTGCTGGATCTCCCGTTCCAGCAGATCACGCTGGGAGACGACGCCGACCACCCTGCCTTCGTCGTCCACCACGGGCGCACCGCTCACTTCCCACGACGCGAGCAGGACGGTGATCGCCTTGAACGGGGTCTCCGGCCGCACGGTGAGCACCTGGCCGCGCATCACCTCGCGCACTCGACGACGTTTGCTCATCTCGCTCTCCTTTCCGAAAGTGTCAAGCCGCGATGTCCCGGCGTCTGAAGCCCGTCACACCGGCCGCGAGCAACGCGCAGGCGACCAGGACGAGCCAGGGAATGGACGCCATGCCCTCCGTCGAACCCGGCAGGTTCGGCAGGTGGGTGAACGGCGAGAGGTTCAGGACCACTTGAGGGACGCCGAAGAGCACGCCGAACTCGCCGACGACGACGATCGCCACGAGCACCACCCAGATCAGGCCGAGCTTGCGCGGGAACAGTCCGAACAAGGCGCAGGCCAGCCCGGCCAGCACCCACACCGCGGGCAGCTGCACCAGCGCGGCCGCTGTCAGCCTGCCGATCTCGGCGCCGGGGTACCCGGTCTGCAGGCCGCTGGCGAGTCCCGCGCCCAGGCCCGCCGCGGCCATCGGGACCACGCTTCCGGCGATCGCGACAACCAGGTAGCCGGTCAGCAACCGGGTTCGCGAGACCGACGCGGTAAGGAGCGGCTCGACCCGGAGCGCCTCTTCCTCGGTGTGCAAGTGGGTGAGCGCGGACATCGCGTACACCGAGACGACGACTCCGGCGATACCCAGTTCCAGAGCGAAGAACGCGTCCGAAAGGGCCTTCTCCCCACCCAACGCGAGAATGAGTTGCTCGGCCCTGGGATTGTCGACGAACCTGCCGATACCGTTGGCCAGATTGCCGATGACGAGGCCCAACACCAGGTAGACCGCCGTCCAGGCGAGCAGACCTGCCCGGTTGAGCCGCCAGAGCAGACCACCGATGCTCCGCAGGCCACGACCGGCGTGGGCGGGGCCGACGCGGTCGGCCAGCAGGCCCGCCCCGAGATCACGGCGATCGCTCAGCCTGACCGCGATCAGCACCAGCACGGCGGCGAACGCGAGGGGAAGTGCCATGACCCACCAGCGTTCCCCGGCGAACGGCCGGATCTGCTGCGCCCAGCCGATCGGGGACAGCCAGGACAGCCATTCCGGGCCGGAGTCCCCGATGGCACGCAGAAGATAGGCGAGCCCGAGGATCGAACCGGCGATACCGGTCGCCAGCCGCGCGGACCTGCATAACTGCGCGGTGACCGCCGCGATCGCTCCGAAGGCCCACCCCGTCGTCATCCAGCCGGCGCCCAACGCCACCGAGCCCGCCAAGGGCAGCCCCGCGACGGCCAGTCCACCGGCGGTCAGGATCCCGACGGCCAGTCCGGTGACGGCGGCGACCGCGAGCGCCGCGGCGAGCGCCGCGTGCCTGCCGAGCACGCCGGAGCCGAGCAGATCGAGCCTGCCGGACTCCTCCTCCGCCCTGGTGTGGCGGACCACCGTGGTGATGAGCAGCAACGCGACCAGTGCGGCACCGAAACCGGTCAGCTTGAGCACCGAGGCGGCACCGAGCGACGTGGGGTCGTAGATGCGGCCGTAGAAGGCGACCAGCGCCGGTACCGCGTTGACCGCCTCGGCCAAGACGGTCAGTTCCCGTTGCGACGGATAGAGGTCCGCGGTGGCGGCGGCCGCTCCGGCGGTGGTCGCCGCGCAGGCGAGTGTCCACAAAGGAACTCGCAGCCGCTCGCGGCGCAGGGCGAGGCGGAACAAGACGCCGGTACCGGTCATTGTGCTCATCGGGACTCCAGGACCGGCGCGCGATAGTGGCGCAGGAAGAGTTCCTCGAGGGTCGGAGCCTGACTCGTCAGTTCCAGGACTCCGAGGCGGCTGAGCGCGGCTAGGACCACATTGAGCTCGGAGTTGTCGACGGTCATCCGGAAGGTGTCCCGGTCGTGGCCGAAGTCGTGGACGCCCGGCAAGGCCGCGAGCCCGTCCGGCGGCCCGGCCAGCCGCACGGTGAGCGACGTGCGCGTCAGGTGCCGGAGCTCGCCGAGGCTCCCAGTGTCGACCACGCGCCCGCCCCGGATGATGCTGACCCGGTCGGACAACGCCTCGGCCTCGGCGAGGATGTGGCTGGACAACAGCACGGTCCGGCCGCGGTCGCGTTCCTCCCGGATGCAGTCGCGGAAAGCGTCCTCCATCAGTGGATCGAGACCGGCCGTCGGTTCGTCGAGAAGGAGTAGTTCGGCGTCTGAGGCCAACGCCGCCACGACGGCCACCTTCTGGCGATTCCCCTTGGAGTAGGTGCGCCCCTTGCGGGTCGGATCGAGGTCGAACAGGTCCAGATAGCGATCGCGAAGACGTGGGTCGATTCCGCCGCGGAGCCTGCCGAGCAGGTCGATCACCTCACCGCCGGTGAGGGTCGGCCAGAGGGCCACCTCGCCGGGCACGTAGGCGAGGCGCCGATGGAGCGACACGGCGTCACGCCAGGGATCCGCGCCCAGCACTCGCATCTCCCCGCCGTCGGCACGCAGCAGTCCCAAGAGAAGGCGCAGGGTGGTCGTCTTGCCCGCACCGTTAGGACCAAGGAATCCGTGGACTTCGCCGGTCCGCACGGTCAGGTCCAGTCCGTCCAGCGCCTTGGTGCGGCCGAAGCTCTTCCGCAGGCCGCGGATCTCGATCGCGTTCATCGGGCGGCGTCCAGCAGGACCCGGCGTTCCGCGGCCGCGATCGCGCTCCGGGACGCGTCGACCGCGTCGGGGTTGACGGAGATCGACGTGATCCCGAACCGCACGAGATGCTCCGCGAAGCCGGGCTTCGCCGAAGGTGCCTGCCCGCACAGCGAGGACGTGATTCCGGCGTCTCGCGCGGTGCCGACGATACGTCCGATGGTGTCGAGCACGGCGGGGTCGGCTTCGTCGAACAGTTCCGCGCAGACCGCCGAGTCCCGGTCCACCCCGAGAACCAGCTGGGTGAGGTCGTTGCTGCCGATGGACACACCGTCGATGCCCATCCCGGCGTACTCGGGAAGCCAGTGCACCACGGACGGGACCTCCGCCATGATCCAGCGATGCAGGCCTCGTTGCCGTCCGAGCGGGCTCGCGTCGATCAGCTCGAGACAGGCCTCCAGTTCCCATTTCGTGCGGACGAACGGGATCATGAGATGCAGGTTCGGCGTCTGTTCGCGGACACGGGCGAGTGTGCGGAGTTCGAGGTCGAACAGGTCCTTTTCCCGTACGTAGCGGAAGCAGCCGCGGTAGCCGATCATCGGATTGCTCTCGACGGCTTCGTAGGCCTCGCCCCCGGCGAGACCACGGAACTCGTTGCTGCGCAGATCGGTCGTCCGGTAGACGACCGGGCGCGTGCCGAAGGGGCGCGTGATCCGCAGCAGGGACTCGGCCATCGAGTCCACAAAGGACTCCTGTTCGCCCTTGGCGATGAGGTCACGGGGATGACGCCCGCCGAGCGCCTCGGTCAGCAGGAACTCCGCCCGAAGCAGTCCGACCCCGTCGACCTGCCGCGCGGCGACCTCTTCGGCGTGCTCGGGCATGGCGAGGTTGACGTACAGCCTGGTTCCGATCGTCTCCGGCACGACGGGCGCCACTACGGGTTCGGTACGCGCCGGCGGCCGGACGTAGCCGGACCGCACCTCGCCGGTGGTGCCGTCGACCGTGACGGGTCCTCGTCCCGCGAGGACCCGTGTCGCGTCGCCGGTGCCGACCACGCAGGGAACCCGTAGCTCCCGCGCGACGACCGCGGCGTGACAGGTCATCCCTCCTCCGTCGGTCACCAGCGCCGAGGCTCGCCGGATGGCGGGTACCCAGTCGGGGTTGGTCATCGGGGCGACCAGCACCTCGCCGTCCCGCAGCTGTCCGCCTTCGGCCGGATCACGCAGCACCCGTACCGCTCCACCGCCGATGCCCGGCGACGCGGCCAGCCCCGTGACGAGAACGTCCGGCGCCGGCTCGCGCCTGGACGGAAGAGTCGTCACCGGCCGGGACTGGACGACCCAGATTTCCTTGCCCGTCATGGCGAATTCGATGTCCTGGGGCGTTTCGTAGTGGTCTTCGATCCTGGTCGCGAGCCGCGCCAGCTCGAGGACGGTCGCGTCGTCGAGGACACGGCGGCCCGCCGTATGCGCGGGAAGCTCGACTTTGACGTCTCCCCCGCCCACCTCGGCGATGATCTTGTGGGACTTGCTGCCGACCCGAGCCGAAACCAGCCGCAGACCTTCCTTGGCCACCAGATAGGTATCCGGTTCTACCGCCCCGGAAACGATCGCTTCGCCTTGACCGAAGACCGCTTCGATCACCAGACGGTCCCGATCGCCGGAACGCGGGTCCGCGGTGAAGATGACCCCGGAGCGATCGGCGGTGATCATTCTCTGCACCACCACGGCAATCGCGGGTTCGCCGGTGAAGCCACGGCCGGCCCGGTATCCGATCACCCTGGGCGAGAACAACGACGCCCAGCAGTCGACGATCCGCTCACGAACGGCGTTGTCGCCCCACACGTTGGTGAAACTGGC
This sequence comes from Amycolatopsis coloradensis, assembly GCF_037997115.1. Classification (NCBI taxonomy): domain Bacteria; kingdom Bacillati; phylum Actinomycetota; class Actinomycetes; order Pseudonocardiales; family Pseudonocardiaceae; genus Amycolatopsis; species Amycolatopsis coloradensis. The sequence continues at coordinate 4,614,640 of NZ_CP150484.1, read as the reverse complement.
GTTCATTCCGGCGAACGAGGCTTCCGCGCCGTCCTCGCCCGTCGCCGAGGACCGGACCGCGATGGGCGTCGACTGCCCGATCCCGTGATAGGCATCGATCACGTCGGTCAGGACACCGGCCGTCATCCCCGCCTGGTGGACCAAAACGCGCAACTGGTCGCACAGGCCTGACAGCTGCTCCGGCGCGTCCGCGGACGCGAGCGCCTTCTCGTGCAGCTCCGCGATCTCACCGCGCACACCCGCTTCGTCGAGCGAAGCGAGGTACGCCTCGCGAAGCACGACGAACCCTGGAGGGACGGAGAATCCGGCGGTGATCAGCTCACCGAGATTCGCGCCCTTGCCACCCGCCGATTCGGCGTCGGCGAGGCTGACCGTCGACAAGTCGCGTACGTAGGTCATCGCTTTCCCTCCGGACGTTGGCCTTCCATGGAATCCATGCTCGCCGGAGGTGCCGTCGCCGCTCTGCTGTCCAAGGTCCCGGCGCGACGGGACTTCGTCCCCACGCCGGGCTTCGGCGGGTCAGCGGCCGAGATGAACGGGTTTGCCGGTGATGCCCTCGATATCCGCCGCGGCCGCGTCGAGCAACCGGTGTGCGAGCTCGCTCAACGCACGGGAGACGGCCAGTTCGTCACCGATCTCGGGCACATTCGCGTCCACCGGATTGAGTCGCGCGGCCCCCACGCCCGTCAAGCCGGTGTCATCCCGGTTGACCAGTCTCGCGGTCGCTCGCGTCTGCGCTTCGTGCTCGTCGATGAAGATCTCCACGGTCCAGCGTTTCTCCTGCATTCGAACCTCCTTGGTCCGTTGTCCGTCCGGGGGATCCACCGTGTTCCGGCGGCGGCACCGGTCGAAAGTGCCGAAGGTCCCGGCTCGGCGGACGGCCCTGTGATCGAGGCTGTTCGGCCCTAGTCGACCGTCCGTGTCCCGAGAACCGTTGGGGGTCCGCTCCGCGAAAACCGGACAGCGACGCCCGGGAAAGGGGACCCGATGTTCCGCACTGCCATCCCGCTCGGCCGGTGGGCCGGAGTCGTCGTACGAGCCCACTGGTCGGTACTCGTCGTGCTCCTTCTGATCACCGATCTCCTGGCGTCGGCCGTCCTGCCTCAAGCTGCTCCCGGCGCGAACACCACGTGGTACTGGGTGACCGGTGGGCTCACCGCGACGGGCTTCCTCGTTTCGCTTCTTCTCCACGAGCTTTCCCACGCCACGGTCGCGCGGCACCACGGTGTGACGGTCAGGCGGATCACGCTGTGGATGCTCGGTGGCATGGCCGAGTTCGAGGGTGAACCACAGACGCCGAAAGCCGATTTCCGGATCGCGGTGGCGGGCCCGCTCGCCAGCCTGCTGATCGGAGGCACCGCACTCGGTGGCGCCTTCCTGGCCGCGGGTGCCCTGCCGCCGTTGCCGGTCGGCGGCCTGGCTTGGCTCGGGGTCAGCAACCTCCTGCTCGCGGTGTTCAACCTGCTGCCCGGCGCGCCGCTCGACGGCGGCAGGATCCTGCGAGCGGTCATCTGGTGGCGACGGGGTGACCGTGCCCGGGCAGGCGCCATCGCCGACAGGTCCGGTCAAGTGCTGGGAGCCGTCCTGGCCATGGCGGGTTTCGCGCAACTGGTCTTCCTGGGGCAGTTCACCGGCCTTTGGCTCGTCCTGCTCGGCTGGTTCCTGATCTTCGCGGCACAGGCCGAGTTCGCCGCCGGTCCGTTGCGCGAACGGCTCGGCGGGTTGCTGGTGGGCGACATCATGAACTCCGCACCGGTGATCGCACCCGGCTGGTGGACGGTGGACGCCTTCGCCGAATACGCCGCGGGTGCGAGTCACGAGCGTGTCTTTCCGGTCCTGTCGTTCGACGGCGTTCCTCTCGGCGTCGTCAGCCTCGGCGATCTGCTCAAGGTGCCCGCCGACGCCCGGTGCGCGACCAGGATCACCGACGTCGCGCGGAAGGATCGGGCGGTCACGGTCGTCGGCGTCGACGCACCGGTGGCCGCGCTGATGGAGCGTGGCTTTCCCCGATCCGGCCGCGATCTCGTCCTGGTCACCCGGGCCGGCGGTCTGGCCGGTGTGGTCGGAGCCGACGACCTGGCGTGGGCGTTCGAAGTGACCGCGTTGGACCACCGCCCTCGGATCGCCGGTGGTCAGGCTTCGAAGCTGACCACCGGCCATTGACTCGGCGCAGCCTCATGCCTTCCGAAACTGCGGCTGGGAAAAGGGCTCCGCAACTCGAGGCGTTGAGCCTGGATCCGCCGTTCCCGCACGACCTTGTGCCGAGCTGCCATGGCGTGATTGAGCACGTAACCCCGCGTGATGGGAGACGGTCCGCCTCTGAGCACGCGAGTTACGTCTCTGGGCTCGCACTGAAGACAACCGCACGCCGCTTCTCTCAAAGCGTGAAGTAGGCCTCTTCCTCCTGCGCGAAGTGGAGCGCGAGAATCGCGTCGAGGCCATAGAGCGTCGCCCGGAGATCATCGACCTGGTCCGACCGGATGCCGTCCGGCGCCTCGTCGAGGTGCCTGCGCAAGCGACGGATCAACCGCTCGATCTCGGTGTGCTCCCGGCTCATCGTGACCGTACTGTCCGGACCTCCCAGCACTTCGGCCAGCGCCGGATACAGCTGTTCCTCCTCGGCCCGTTCATGCGGCAGAAGCCGCTCCGTGAGCAACTTGGCGGCGTGCCGGACCGCGTCGTCGGCGTCCTGCCCCGCGCCCTCAGCCAGTGCGTCGGCGGCCAGGCGTACCGCGGAACGGACCGGCAGCAAGGTTTCGTGCTCACCGGCGAATCGCCGGACCAACCCTTCCGGCGCGCGCGGGCGAGACGCTCGCGGAGCGAGAAGAGCCCGGAGCGAATTCCCGATGACGGCGATGTCGATCCCCTCTTGCACCAACGCCCCCAGCACGGGTGCCAACCATCCGCCCGCCGCCGCGAGCATGGCGAGCATCGACAAGCCGGTGCCGATCCCGGCGCTCTCCACCGCGAGCCGCCTCGCCCGGCGCGCGATGTCCACCGCATCGGCAAGCCGGTCGATGCGGTCGTCCAAGATCACCGCGTCGGCGGCCTGGACCGCGGCCGTCGAACCGCGCGAGCCCAGCGCGATACCGACATCCGCGGCAGCGAGGGCCGGCGCGTCGTTGATCCCGTCGCCGACCATGGCGGTGACCGCGCGCTCGCTTTCCCCGCGCACGAACGAGATCTTGTCCCCCGGGGAGCATTCGGCGTGCAGGTCGTCGAGTCCGAGCAGCGCCGCCACCTCCTCCGCGTTGCCGACGCGATCGCCGGTGAGCAGGACGATCCGCGTCAGTCCCGCCGAACGCAGACGGCGCAGCGTCCGGGCCGCGTCCGGCCTGAGCCCGTCCCGCACCAGCAGCGCGGCGACCGGCTTCTCGTCCTGCTCGACCCAGATCACGGAGGCCAGGTCGAGCCTTCCTCGTCGTTCCACGCCAAGCGCCCAGCCGGGAAGCAGGCTCCCGGACCGCCTGCCCACCCGGACCCTCTTCCCGTTCACCGTCCCCTCGACCCCGCGCCCCGGTGTCTCGGACACGACCTCGGCGGGCGGGACCGCGACTCCGGCGGTCCTCGCCGCCCGCACGACACAGCCGGCGAGCACATGCGGTGAGAACTCCTCCACCGCCGCGGCGATCCCGAGAACGCGATCGGCCGAGTCGTCCGGTGCGCAGACCACTGCGGTGATCTCCGGACGGCCCGCGGTCACGGTGCCGGTCTTGTCCATCGCGAGGGTGCGGACCCGGCCGAGCAGTTCCAGCGCGGCACCGTCCTTGACGACCACCCCCGACCGCGCCATCCGGGACATTCCGCCGGTCACCGCGACCGGTACGGCGAGCAGCAGCGGGCAGGGCGTGGCGGTGACGAGTACCGCCACCGCGCGTGTCGGATCCGCGGTGAACACCCAGGTGAGGGCGGCGATCACCAGTGCCGTCGGCAGGAACCAGACCGCCACCCGGTCCGCCAGCCGCGCGATCGGCGCGGTGGCCGAGGCGGCCTGCTCCGCGAGCCGGACGACTCCGGCGTAGGTGCTGGCGTCGGCGGTCGCGGAGGCCGACACCTCGACGACGGCGCCGGCGTTGACGACACCACTGCGGACCTCTTCCCCCGAACGATCGGCAGGCTCCGCTTCTCCGGTCAGGGCGGACTCGTCGAAGATCCCCGCACCCCGGACCAGCCCGTCCACCGGAACGACCTCGCCGGGCAGCACGACGACCACGTCGCCCGGTAGCACGGAAGTGGCCGGAACGTCCTCGACGAGGTCACCTCGGCGCACATGGGCCGTGGCCGGCGCCCGTGCCAACAGCGCGGAGAGGTCGCGTCCGGCCCGGCGACGCGCGGCCGCTTCGAGCAGCCGGCCGGTCGCGACCATCGCCGCGATGATCGCCCCGGCGAGGTACTCCCCGACCGCGACGGTGCCGCCCAGCGCGAGCACGGCGAGCACGTCGGCTCCCCACCTGCCCGCCCGCAGGTCGGCGAGTACCCAGAGCGTCGCGGGTACGAACATCACCGCGGTGGCGGCCGCCCACAGCACGGAAGCCGTAGCCGGGCTGACGATGCGAGCGATCCCTCCCGCGGCGAGCATCGTCAGCACCCCGGTCAGGAGAAGCGTCTCGAGAGACGGCGGCCATCGGTACTTCGTCATCCGGTCGGCCTGTTCGCCTCGTCGTCCCACTCGAACCTGACCCGATCGTCGACGTCGACGACGCCCGCGATCCGGCGCACCAGCGCCGACAGCAAGACGGCCTGGCTCCGTCGTTCGACCTCACCTCGCAGGGTCACGATCCCGTCTTCCACGTCCGCCCGCACCTCACCCAGCGACGGGCGCCGGATCAGTACCGAGACGTCCCGCAGGACCTCGTCCCGGATCTCCGCATCCGTCCGGACGAAGGCGTGCACGAGGTCGGCCCGGCTGACGATCCCGGTCAGCTTCCCGTAGCGGTCGACCACCGGCAGTCGCTTGACCCGATTGCCCACCATCAACCGGGCCGCCTCCGCGACCGGGAGGTCGGCTTCGACGGTGACCGCGGGACTGCTCATCACGTCCGCCGCCGTACGCCCGTCCGCTTTGGACCTGATACCCGGGACCCTCGGACGCGAGGTGGTGATCGACTCGACCTGTTTGAGCAGGAGGTCGGCTTCCGAAACGACGCCGACGACATCGCGGTCGTCGTCCACGACGGGTACGGCGCTGACCCCCCTGCCCGCGAGGACCCCGGCGATATCCGCGATCGGAGTGCCCTTCCGGACCGAGTAAACCTCCCGGGTCATGACGTCGCGCACGGCCATTCCGGTCATGACGGAAGCTCTTCGTCCTCTTCGGACGGTTCCTCGCGCTTCCGCGCGCGATAGGACTCCGCGGCGAAATATCTCCGCATCGCCGCCTCCGCCAACTCGCCCGAACTACGGGACGAACCGGATCCGGCGGCGATCGCGTCCCGTGCTTCCTTGGCCGCGCGCGCGTTCTCGACGTCGTTCATGTGTTGCTCCCTTCCTTGGAGTGCGAATTCCGAATCCCGGTGTCCACCCGGACGACGGCGACCGGACACGGTGCCCGGCCTGCCAGGCCTTGGCTCACCGAGCCGAGCAGCATCCCGGCGAATCCGCTCCGGCCACGGGTTCCGACCACGATCAGGCCCGCTCGTTCGCCGTATTCCCGAAGGACCTTGCCCGCTCGTCCTCGGACCACCACGCAACCGAAGGGAACACCCGGATACTCGTGTGCCACCGAGGACACCTCGGCGGCCAAGGCACGCCGTGCGGAGTCGTGGACGGCTCTCGATCCGCCGAGACGCCGCACGCCCGGCTCGACCGGGCCCAGCTCACTCCACGTTCTGAGTGCGGTCACCGAGGTTCCCAGCTCCGATGCCTCCTGGAAGGCGAATCGCACGGCGGCCGCCGAGTCGGGCCAGCCGTCGACACCGACCAGTACCGGACCTGGACGCGCGTCACCGTCCCGGACGACCACGAGCGGGCACTGTCCGCGGGCCGCCAGCTCGATTCCCGAAGAGCCGAGCAGGAATCTGCCGACGCTTCCGAGCCCGTGGGAACCGAGGACCACGAGTGCAGCCCGTCGCGATTCCTCGACGAGTACCTCCCTCGTGTCTCCCTCCACGACCTCCGTCGTGATGTCCAGGCCGGGCGCGGCGGCCGCGGCGGTCTTCGCGGCGGCACTCAAGCGCCGGATCCCGGTATCCCGCATGGCTTCACGCACCTCCGCCGCGGTGACCTCCAGGGTGGGATAGTCACGTCCGGCCGATTCGTACGCGTGCACGAGCCGCAACGGAAGGCCGCGACGGCGAGCCTCTCCGGCGGCCCAGCGCGCCGCCTCCACGGCCGACCGCGAGCCATCGATTCCGGCCACCACCGGCTTCGACCGGCTGTCGTCGAACCCTTCTGCCATCTCTCGACCGCCTTCCACGAAGTGCTACGGCCAAGCCTGCCTTCGTCGTGGCGGGAAGGTCAGTGCCTGGCGCCCCGATACGCCGGGTCGTTGGCCCGCCCGGTGCGGGACGTTCGGCCCTCCCGCCGTGCACGGGTTCGGAGAACCCTTTGTCTTTCCGGAGAGGAGACCCGCGATGCCCATCAGCGGAACGCGCTCGCCATCGACGGCCACCGCGGAACTACTGGCCGACCGGTTCGCACCGGAACCCGCCTTTTCCGTGCTCCGCCACCGAGTGGTCGACGCCGACACCGTCACGACCTACGCCGCGATACGCGGATTCGATTTCATGGAGGTGGGCGGCCCACTCGTTCGCGCCGCGGGCTGGGTTCGTGGCCTGCCCGAGCGATTCCGGCGCCGTCGCGGCCCGTCGGTGCCCACCCGGCTCACGTTCGACGACATGGCGGCGGGCTCGGCCTGGGTCATCCTCGGGGAGAAGCCCGGCATCGAACTGGTCGCGGGCGTCGCAGGCAAATTCTGGCAGCCGGTGATCGAGTGGCGGCGAGTCGAGCCCGGCGAGTTCGCCGAGTTCCTCGAACCGGGGTACGGGAAGATCGTCCTGTCGTTGTCCGTCCGCCGATACGGTGAACAGCGCTCTTTGCTGTCTTACGACATCCGGGTCACGCTGACGGACTCCGCGAGCCTCGCTCGATTCCGGCTGTACTGGGCCGTGGCCTCGCCGTTCATCAAGGCCATTCACGCCGCGACGCTGCGGACGATCGCTCGAGACGCCGAGAACGCGTGCCCGGAGGCGCGGTGAGTACCGGCCGCCACCCCACGCTGCTCGACGTCTTCGCGCCACATCCGGCCTTCGTTCTCGCGGAGACCTCGCGGGTCGACGTTCCAGCCGACGCGCTGTACCGGGCGATCGGCGAGCTCCGGGCCGCGGACGTGCGTTCGCCGTGGGTCCGGACGCTCGTCCACGCGCGAGGCCTCCCCGAAGCGCTCCGCGAGCACGGGCACTTTCCCGATCTCGGCGAGACCATGCTCGGTGAACGATGCGCTTTTCTCGGCGAGCGTCCCGGGCAGGAGATGGTCCTGGGTGCCGCCGGGCGATTTTGGACCGCCGTTCCCGAGTGGTACGAGGTCACGGCGGAGTCCTTTCGCGACTTCGCCCATCCTCACAGCGGCACGATCGCCGTAGGGTTCTCCGTGGCGCCGCGGGAGGAAACGGGCTGCCGGTTGACCATCGAGACCAGGATCACCGCCACCGACCCGGCCGCCCGGCACGCGATAGCGCTTTACTGGCACGCGATCCGGCCCGCGGCCCGGCTCACCACCCGCGCGTTGCTCGACACCATCGCCGAGCGCGCCGCCGCGCTCACCGGTTCGTGAGCGCGGCGGCGTCGGTCACCGCGTCTTCCAGCGCGGCGACCAGCAGTCCGGGGTCGGGCACGAGTGACCGATCAGTCCCGAAACCGAATCGCACGAATCCCGCGTAGCTGAACACACAGACCGTGACGGCCTGCTTTCCGCTGCACGGCGCCCAGCCCACGACGCCTTCGACACGAGCCCCGGCGAGTTCGCCCGGCCGGCGCGGTCCCGGGACATTGGTCAGCACGCCCACCGCCTTGGCCGCGATGAACCGCGTCAGCGGTTCCGAGACCACCTCCGGCGCCCTGCCCGCCAGCCACTGGACACCGAACGTGAGGACCGGCTCCAGCGACTCGCGAATACCGGAGACACGGCGATGCACGCCATCCAGCCGCTCCCGGAAGTTCTTCTGCAGCAGAGGAAAGCCTGCCAGTATCAGCGCGAAATCGTTGCCGAGTTCCGGAGGAAGCGAAGCATCGAAGTCCGAACGGCTCACCGGGATGAGCCAATTCAGTTCCGCCTCGCCCCGCCCCGGACCGGCTTCTCGGGTGTACCGCTCGAACGCGGCCATGACCAGGGCGACGCACACGTCGTTCACGCTTGTTCCGGTGGCGCGGCCCACGTCGGCGAGCAGATCCAACGGCACGGCGTCTCCCCAGGCCGCGGCCTTCTCCGGTCGCGGGTCTCCCGACCAGGGCGCGCCGGACGCGGCGGGCGCCAGAAGCCCGAGCACACCGCCGACGGTGTTGCGCGCGGTGAATCCCTGCGCCATCAACCATCTCACCACGGTGGCCGGACGTGACGGCAAGGCGGCGGTCACGACCTCGGCGACCGCCCCGGTGAGCCCCGCGGCCGCGGTCAGGCCGAGCAACGGCCAGCCCAGGGTCACGCGCGCGATCGGTCCCTCCAGCCGCTCACCGAACCCGTTGAGTGCCTTCACCACCTTCGCCGCGGCTCTCGAAGGCGCGCGGGAAAAGTCGGTCCCACGCGGCCCCACCCCGCCGATCCTCGCCGGCCTTTCGTCCCCGTCCACCGGGTCGAACAATCCGAACAGGACTTGGACCAGGCGGATGCCGTCCGCCATGGCGTGGTGCGAGCACAGGACGACCGCCGACCCCGAGCCGTAGCCACGATAGAGCTCCATCGTCCACAAAGGATGCTCCGGGTCGAGGAGCCGGCCTCTCCGCGCCGCGACCAGGTCCTGCAAGACCTCTCTGGTCCCGGGCGCGGGCAGCTCGCTCACCGTCAGATGCCTGTCCAGGCTGAACTCCAGGTCGTCCTCCCAATACCAGGTACCACCTTCGCGGACCGGACGCCGGGTGAACACCGGATAGCGTCCGATCAGCCGGTCGGCGACCACCCGCTTCAGGCGCTCAGGATCCACTTCGCTCGCCGTCCACAGCACGGCCGTGATGAGCATCGGGTTGGCGGGTTCGTCCAGCTTGAGCCACAATCTGTCCTGGGCGCTGATCGGGCGGCGCGGCCGATGGTCACCGGTCACGACCAGTGCCGCACGGCGATGGCCTCCCGCACGGCCGCGAGCCGGGCGCGCTCCGCCTCGTCCGCGGCGTTCTGCTCCGCCTCCGTCACGACAACGGCGTCGGGGCCGGGAAAGACCGTGGACACGTGGTCGTCCTGTGGCCAGCGCACGACGTAGGGCGGTGTTCCGTCCGGATTGCGGACCTCGATGATCAGGCCACGCTGGTCCGGTTTCCCGACCGCTGGCCCTTTGATGACCAGCCAGTCTCCTCGCTGCGCATGCATGGGTTCCCGCCTTCCGCCCCGCCGCCCGGTGTATCCGGTCACGACTCTCTCGGTCGCACGTCGTTCACCGTCCTCCTCATGCCGTCGCCGGTGGAGGGCCGAAGGTCCTCACGTCTCAGAGCCTGTTGGCGGAGCTGAGCCGCGAGTCGAACGTTGTCGTGTTCTGGACGGGCTCGGTGGTGGGGTGAAGGCTCCCTTCGCCGCGTCCGATGCGGTGAAAGGAGCCTTCGGCCCTCGCCGGGCGCGGGTCGCGAGTGGCTATTCGGGTTATCGAGAGGTAAGCCGAAGGCGTCCTGAAGTGTGTCGCGACATGCGCACCGGCGTCGCGAGGGCCTCCTTGCCGACTCTGGTCCCGAGAAAGCCGCAGGCGACAGGATGCCTGAACGGACGGTGTCCACAAAGGACTCCGGCCGACAGGTGGATGTCCGTTTGCTGCGCATCTGCACGGTTTTCGAGGGTTCTACTTTGAGAGGGCCGGGCGTTTCGGGTTCTATAGCGAGGTAAGGCAAACGTGGCGTACCGGAGTTGGCGACCGGAGCGGGACTCGCCGAAAAGACACCTTCCCGACTGTCCATAAGGGATGTTTCCCGAGGCGTCAGTGCCCGAATTGAGAGATTTGCGCGGTCGCCGATGGGGGTCGTGAGTGGCAAAGAGGGTTAGAACCGTCTGTCTGAGTTCAGGACATGTCGGACAGTTGATGTTTCAGGACCTCACGGACACTGACCGGCTTGTCGGCGTGGTGACCAGGGCTTGTGTGGTGATCATGCGGCGATGGGCAGAGCAGGTTTTCCGATGGATCCTGAGTTCGTCGCCGCGATCGTCAGGTCGGCTGCGGGCGAGAAGATCAACGTGGCGCGGTTCTGTCGCGAGCACGGGGTTTCCCGTGACACCTTCTATCGGTATGTGGCTCGGTTCCGGAGCGAGGGGACCGTCGGGTTCGCCTGCCGCAGCACCGCTCCGCTGAGCCATCCGTCCGCGCTGGGTGAGGAGGTGGCCGAGGCGGTGCTGCGGGCCCGTAAAGAGCTCGAGGAGGAAGGCCTGGACAACGGGCCGATCTCGATTCGCTGGCGTCTGGAGGACGCCGGGATGCTCCCGCCGCCCTCGCAGTCGTCGATCTACCGGATCCTGCGTGATCGCGGCCAGATCGAACCCGAGCCACGCAAGAAGCCCCGCACGCGGCGCCGGTTCCAGTACCCGGACCCGAACGGCTGCTGGCAGATCGATGGGACGGAGCACTACCTGGCCGACGGCACCAAGGTCTGCATCATCCAGATCCTGGATGACCATTCCCGCCTCGATGTCGGCTCCTATGCCGCGGTCAGCGAGAACGGTGCTGACACCTGGACCGCAGTGCAACTGGCCATCGCCTGCTACGGGGCGCCGGTGAAACTGTTGTCCGACAACGGGCTGGCTTTCTCCGGCAAACACCGCGGCTGGATGGCCGATCTGGAACGTCACCTCGCCGAACACGGCGTCACCACGATCGCCTCGTCGGTCTATCACCCGCAAACCTGCGGCAAGAACGAACGCGTCCATCAGACTCTGCAGAAATGGCTCGCCGCCCGGCCCCCGGCCGAGAATCTTGCCGCCCTGCAACAGCTGCTCGACGACTACCGCACAATCTACAACAACCGAAGACACCAGAGCCTCGACGGCCAGACCCCGCAGCAACGCTACGACGCCAGTCCCAAAGCCACTCCACCCGAAGGCTCCACAGCTCCCAGCGGAACCACCCAACGCCCCGTCTCCAGCACCGGGGTCATCGCCTTCTCCGGCTGCTCCATCGTGCTAGGCCGACACTGGGCCGGCCAGAGCGCCACCGTGTTCTGGCAGGGCGACCGCGTCGTCATCATGATCGGCGACACACTCGCCCGCCAGCTCACCCTCAACAGAGCAATACGCTACCAACCACTGACCAACCCAAAACTGTCCGACAAGTACTGAAACACATCTGTCCGTGAGGTCCTGAAACAGGACAGAGGGTTAGAACCCTACTTGCCACTCACGACCCCACGCCAAACCGGGCATATAGCCTTGACGCAGACATTTCGTCAGCGGAAAGCGTCCCTTGTGGACACATAGATTGCAGCTTTCTGCCCTTGAACCAGCGAAGGGGTCCTGCACCGCAGAGGCTCGGTCACGCCACGTTTGACTTACCCGTCAATCGAGCCACGATCCGCCTTCCTCCGAAGAGCACCAGAAATGGGAGCGTGCACAACAACGAACCGAGTACCGCGATCGGCCGTTGCAGCCACCAGATCAGATCAGGGAGCCGGTCGTCGGAGAGGCCGTTCCCGAAGACGAAGTAGACGCAGGCCTTCGCCAGCGCCATCCCGGTGGTGTGGAAGAGGAACAGCGGCAGCGCGTAGTGGTCGAGCAGACCGATGAACCGGCGCCAGCGCCGCCTCGTGAGCCGTCGTTCGAAGAACGGGCGGGTCACCTCGGCGAAGCCGATCTGGAACGTCAGCAGCGCGACGATCACGAACGTCGGCGGCCCCATGTTCGACAACCGGTCCCCGGGGACGCCGACCATCGAACCCGGGTACAGACCGGAGAACACCAAGCCCGCCAGACCGAACAGGCCCGTCCAAAGCAACGCATGACCCCACCGCCGCGGTGCGTCGACGAGCCGTCGATGGAAGAAACCGGCCTGATGGGCAAGGCCCCAGACCGCGATCATGTTCACCCAGCCCGCCTCGTCGACGCCGTAGCGGAATCGCACCACGTCGGCGCCGAGTGCGGCACCACCCAGCCAGACCAGAACCACGACGTCGAACTTCCGGTGCAGCCACAGGCTCACCGGCAGCACGGCCAGAAGAACGACATACACCGCGAGAAACCACAACGGGCTGATGATCAACAGCACCGCACCGCGAATCCAGCGTAGATTGGACAGGGACGCCGCCGTCACACCGAAAGCCGTCCAGATCAGCACCAGGGCTCCGGCCGGCACGACGAGACGCCTGATCCGGTGCCGGACGTATCGCGAGAGTGACTCCCCGCGTGCCCGCGCCCGTCGCCAGGACACCAGGTGCACGTATCCCCCGACATAGAAGAACATCGGCATCACCTGCAGAAGCCAGGTGAAGATCCACAAACCGGAGAAGAACCCGAGCGGGCTCGTGGGCATCGGCCCGTCCGGTGACCACCGCAGGATGGTGAACGCCCAGTGCCAGAGCACCACGACGATCAAACTGACCGAACGCAACCAATCGACATACGGCTCCCTCGCAGGGTTCTGGCCGTCATCGTCTCGGTGCTGCTGCTCGCCGCCGCCACGGTGCTCGCGAACCGGGTGCTGCCAGGGTGGGCGTATCCCGTGTGCGGTGTCGTGACGGCTGCCGTGCTGATCGCCGTGGCCAGGTTCTCCGGCCTGCGGCTCGCGTCGATCGGTCTCGGCAGGCGCACCCTCGGTCGCGCCGCCCTCATCGGCCTCGTGGGCACCGGGCTGGTCGGCCTCGTGTTCGCGGTGGCGCTGGCCGTTCCCGAGCTCCGGACGTTCTTCGAGGACGGCAGGGTCGGGACGCCGGGGATCGGTCAGCTGTTGTGGCTCGCCCTGCTCCGTATTCCGCTCGGCACTGTCCTTGTCGAGGAAGTGGCCTTCCGCGGCGTTCTCCCCGCGCTGCTCGGTGCCGGCGAGCGCTGGCGCTGGGCGCCGGTCCTCGGCGCCGCCGCCCTGTTCGGTCTGTGGCATCTGCTGCCCTCGCTCGCCTTGGTCCGCAACGCCGCGGTCGGTGCCACCATGGGCGGTCTCCCGCTTCCGCTGATCTCGGTCCTGGCGATGGTCGCGGCGGCCGGCGCCGGGATCTTCCTGTACTGGTGGCGGCACTGGGGAAAGGGCGTACTGGCGCCCGCGCTCCTGCACTGCGCGACCAACTCGGGTGGCCTGCTCGTCGCCTGGTGGGTGCTTTCTCACCCGTGAGGATCATCCGGCCGCGGTCTCCAGAAGGCGTGCCGCGAGCCGGGCACCCCAGGCTTCGGCGCGTTCCTGCTCGCCATCGCACAGGATCGTGGCGTTCTTGCCGACGTCCACGAAGAAGCTCTCCGGCGGCAGCAACGGAACCCCGTGGCGCTTCAGCAGGAGCTTCCGCGCACCGACCGCGGCGGAACCGGTGAGCCACCGAGCCCGGCGGAGTCTCGTGTCGAAAACCGCGACCGGCACCCGCCGCGACGCCGGCGGCAAGGCACTCAACCACTCCCGTACGCCGGTCGCGGAACGGACTCCGCCCTCGACCTCCTGCCGCGCGCTCTTGCGTGTCCCGGGGCGGGTCATGCCGTGCGCATGGGTGGGGCCTCCGACGACGAGAAGGCCAAGGCCGTCCCACTGGACCGGGGCGTCGTCGACGTTCACGACGTCGACCTCGCAAGAGGCGGCCAGACCCTTGCCGATCGCCCTGGCGATGATCTCGGTGTTGCCGAACATCGACTCGAACACCACGAGTACCTGCATCACGATTCTCCTTGGCTGATCGGTGAAAGTTCGTTCGAGACACGGGTGACGGCGACCGCGGCCAGCGCCACCCCGGCGGCGAGCAGCAGCGCCCCCGAGAGGAGCAGGACCCAGGACAACCAGCCGAGTATCGGAAGGGTCGCGCCCGCCTCCGCCCGCACGTCCACGCCGGCCGAGGCGTCGGCGTTCATCACCACGAGGGTCCAGTTGCCCGCCTGGTCGGGCCAAGTGATCGTCTGGGTGCCGGGGCCGACCGCGGAAACCGTCCAGATACCCGCTTCCCAGGGGAGAACCGGCGACTCCGGGGAACGGCGCACGATCAACTCGCCCGAGGACAGATCGGTGACCGTCGCGTAGTCGGTCCCACTCAGATAGCGTTCCGCCGCCGGAGCCGGCGCGACACCGACGAAAACGTCCTTCGGGCCGAGAGCGGTCACACGTACGCGGATGTCGCCGAGCGCACGCGTGGCGGGAACATCGCCGGCGGCGGTGGCGACGAACGTGACCCGTTCGCTCGCCAAAGCGGAGGTATCGGTGCTGTAGGTCCCCGAGACCGTCAAGTATCCGTCGTCGTCGCGATCGGCCCGATCCAGCCACAGCGAGGCCGCACCTCCGCTGATCAGACCGGTCGCCAGAACGGCGAGCGCCACTCCGATCACGACCGACACGACACGACCGGGCGTCCACCCCGCCGTACCCGGACGGTGCCGTGCCGGTTCGGCCGAGCCGGCGACCGGCGGGTCGGGTTCGGTACCGCCCGAGTCCAACCGGAACGGCGGGTACTCGTCGGTCATGAGAGCGGCGTACGCGCCTACGCGGATCACCCACCGATCCATGCCGAGTACGAAGTCGAAGATCGGCCTGGGGTATTCGCCGCGGACCAGCAAGACGACGCCCGCGATGAGCACCAGGATCCCGATCAATCCGCCCGCTCCCCACTGGAAGCCGTCGTCCGAGGTGTTCCACAGCCACAGCCCGCCCCCGGCGAAGAGAGCGACGACGAGGTAGTGCGGGATGGCGAGCAGCCACCACTTCACCAGCACGAGACCGCGGGAAAGCCGCTCCGGGTAGTCGATCTCGAGCCGGGCGGGGTAGCCGGGATCGTCGGCCAGGGTGAACGGCGGATAGCGATCCGTGCCCAGCGCGGCGTAGGCGTAGTAGTGCACCCGCCACGCCCAGCGGAGAACCCCGACATTGAACTCGAAAATCGCCCGGGGGTACCGCCCGGTGAACAGGATGGCGAAGAACGCCACCGCCGTCAGCGGAACGAACGCGAACCACAGCACCGCGAGCACGAGATAGTGCGGGATCGCGAGCAACCACTTCACCAGCCACAGCCAGCGGGACAGATCAGGATCGAGCGAAGCCTCGACGCGGACGGGGGAACTCATGGGACGCCTCCTTGCGGGGAGCGGACCCTTCCGACGATCCTGCGCGGCCGCACGGGAGAACAGCAACTAACGGCCCGGCGAACCGGGCCCTCTGGCCCTCCACGACACACAGCGTCCGGAGAACCATGAAACGCGGCCCCTTCACCCTTGAGCAGAGGCAGGTTTCCGATGGACCACGGCCTTCCCGACGACTACACGGTCGAAACCGCGGTGGCCCTGGCCTGCCGCGCCCCTTCGGTGCACAACTCGCAGCCCTGGCAATGGCGCGTCGGAGATCGCACCGTCCACCTCTACGCCGACCGGGTCCGGCAACTGGCCGGAACCGATCCGGACGGCCGGGACCTGATGCTCAGCTGCGGCACGGCGCTGCACCACCTCCGGGTCGGCTTCGCGGCCTTGGGCTGGCGGGCCGAGGTGCACCGGTTGCCCAATCCGGCGGAGCCGGACCACCTGGCGTCCGTCGAGCTGCACCGGCACGAGCCGACCCAGGAGGACATCACGCTGGCCGCCGCCATTCCCCGGCGCCGGACCGACCGGCGCAGGCACAGCTCCTGGACCGTGCCCACCGGGCACCTCGAAACCCTCGCCCGGCGCGCGGCCGACGAAGGCGCCATCCTGCGTCCCGCCCTCGACGCCGCCCGCTACCACCTCGCGCGCGCCATTTTCGAAGCCGCCGAGGCCCACGCGGCGGACCCGGCGTACCGCACCGAACTCGCCGCCTGGAGCGGCAGGCACACCGCTCCCGACGGCGTCCCGTCGGCGAACGCGCCCGCACAGGACGACACCCCCGGCGCCCTGCCCGCGCGTGCGTTCGCCGACCCCCTGCTCGGCCAGCCCGAAGGCTCGACCGGTGAAGCGGACGAGACCGTGCTCCTCGTGCTGAGCACGGCTTCGGACGACGCCATGTCGCGACTCCGCGCGGGCGAGGCCACCAGCGCGGTGCTGCTCGCCGCTACCAGCCTGGGCTTGGCCACCTCTCCGCTCACCGAACCGCTGGAAGTCGCGGACACCAGGACGAAGGTGCGCGACCTGGTCACCGGCGGCACCTTCCCGCAGATGGTGCTGCGGACCGGCTGGGCACCGGTCAACGCCGATCCCCTGCCCGCGACCCCGCGCCGGAACCTCGACGAGGTCCTCGCACCGCTCGGGACTCCGATGCCCCGCGAAGTGCGCTACCAGAGCCACTGATCGAAAGGAACGGCCATGCCTTACTGGCACCACTCCAACGGCGGCTGGGTCAGCATGCTGCTCATGCTGATCACCGTGCTCATCCTGGTCGGCGGCGTCATCACCGTCTCGGTGGTCCTGTTACGCCGCACCACCAAGACCTCGACCGGCCACGACGACGCGATCAAGATCCTGAACGAACGGTTCGCGCGTGGGGAGATCGACAAGGACGAGTTCGAGACACGGCGTGCCGTGCTTCGCGGGTGACCGGGCCCGCGCACGAAGGGACAAGCGATGTCACGGACGGCCAAACCCGGCCCGCCCCCCGACCCGATCCCACCCGCGGGCCCGCCTGAACCCTCAGGCCGGCACCGCTGGGTGGTTCCCGCGGCTTTCCTGGTGATGCTGCTCCTGTTCTTCCTCCCTCATCTGCTGACCGCCGAGACTCCCACCTTCGGTTACACGGAACTTCTGTCCAAAGTAGACGCCGGGCAGGTGGAGAAGGTCACGGTCGACGACGAAGGGGCGATCAAGGGCAATCTCCGTGACGGGACCGCGTTCACCACGCAGCTTCCCGTCGCGATCGAGGACGACCAGTTGCTGCCGAAGCTGAAGGAGAAGGGTGTCCAGGTCACCGGCGCGAGAGGGGGCACATCGGGCGTGCTTTCTTGGGTCGGCAGTCTGCTCCCCCTGCTTCTTCTGGTGGGTTTCCTGATCTGGATGGGCAAAGGTGCGCAACGGTCCCTCGCCGGGGCCGGGGGTTTCGGCCGGTCGAAAGCGAAGATCATCGAGGCACAGCGGCCCACCACCCGGTTCGCGGACGTCGCGGGGTACGAAGGGGTCAAGCAGGAGGTCAGTGAGATCGTCGACTTCCTCCGCGACCCGGACCGCTACGCGGCGGCGGGTGCGAAAGGACCGCGCGGAGTCATCATGGTCGGGCCGCCGGGCACCGGGAAGACGCTGCTGGCTCGCGCCGTCGCGGGCGAGGCCAGCGTGCCGTTCCTGTCGGTCACCGGTTCCGAGTTCGTGGAGATGTTCGTCGGCGTCGGTGCCTCGCGGGTCCGCGATCTGTTCACCGACGCCAGGAACCGGGCGCCGTCCATCATCTTCATCGACGAGATCGACGCCGTCGGAAGCCGCCGGGGCGTCGGCGGCACGGGCGGGCACGACGAACGCGAACAGACCCTGAACCAGCTTCTGGCCGAAATGGACGGTTTCGATCAGAGCAGCGGGATCGTCGTGCTCGCCGCGACCAACCGGCCGGAGTCCCTCGACCACGCGCTCTTGCGTCCCGGCCGGTTCGACCGGCAGGTCACCGTGCCTCTGCCGAACCAGGACGAACGCGCGGCCATCCTCGCCGTTCACGTGAACGGCAAACACCTCGGTCCCGACGTCGACCTGCGGCGCATCGCCCGCGGAACGCCCGGATTCTCCGGCGCGGATCTCGCGAATCTGGTCAACGAGGGAGCGATCAACGCCGTCCGCGCCGGGCGCACGACCATCACGGCGGCCGACCTGGACTCGGCACGAGACCGGATATTGCTCGGACGTCGCGAAACGTCCAACGCCTTACTGCCCGAGGAACGGCACGCCGTGGCCGTGCACGAATCCGGGCACGCGCTGGTCGCCGCGTTGTGCGAACACGCCGATCCGGTCGCGAAGGTCACCATCCTCCCGGCGGGAATGGCGCTGGGCGCCACCGAGCAACTCCCCGAAGCCGAACGTCATCTCTACAGCGAGGCTTATCTCACCGATCTGCTGGCCGTCCGGCTGGGCGGACGCGCCGCGGAACTGGTGGTGTTCCGCCAGGGTTCCACCGGCGCTGCCGACGATCTCGCCGGTGCCACCGCGCTCGCGGTGAAGATGGTGACGGAGTTCGGCCTGTCCACCGCGCTCGGTCCGGTCGCCTATCCGGCCGCACACGCCCGGTTCCTCGCCGATGCCCCGGCCGAGCGACGGCACGGCGGTTTTTCCGAGAGAACGCAGCAAGTGATCGACCGGGAGGTCGCCCGGCTGCTGCGCGCGGCCGAAGACCGAGCCATCAGCGCCCTGCGCGGACATCGGAAAGCGCTGGATCTCCTGACCGCCGCATTGATGAACGAGGAGACCGTCGACGGAAGCGTCGTCCTCGACGCGCTGCGGAAGGAAACCGAGACCGGCGATCTCGCGTCCTGACGAACCGGGAGGCACCGATGGACCATCTGAGCCCGCTCGACGCGGCGTTCCTGGAGCTGGAAGACGGGGATTCCAACGCTTCCCTTGCCATCGCTTCGGTGGCGGTGATCGAAGGACCGCCGCCATCGCACGCGGACTTCGTCCGGTCGATGACCGCCCGGTTGCCGCTGATCCCCCGCTACCGGCAGAAGATCCACCGTGTACCGCTCGATCTGGGTCCACCGGTATGGGTCGACGACGACCGGTTCGAGGCGGCCCGGCACTTCCACCGGATCGCCGTGCCTGCACCCGGCGGGGAGCGGGAGCTGTGCGAACTCGTCGCCCTGCTGATGGGAGAACGCCTCGACCGGGATCATCCGCTGTGGGAATTCTGGGTCTTGGAAGGGCTCTCCGGTGGCCGCTGGGCGGTGCTGTCGAAACTGCATCACTGCGTCGCCGACGGCGTCACCGGCAACGAGCTGCTGAAGGTCCTGTTCACGGACGGGTCCCAGGCCGCCGCGCCCGCCGAACCAGTCCCCGACCCCGGCACCGCGGACCTGCTCAAGGACGCCGCACGCAGGCTCCTGCTGACTCCCGTCGAACTGCTCGACTGGGTGGTACGGCCGGTGCTCTCGCCTTCACGGGCGATGCGCGGTATCGCGGATGCCGTCTCGGGCCTGACGGCGTTCGCCTCCGCGCTCGTCCCCGCGGCGCGGTCGTCGCTCTCCGGCCCCATCGGCCCGGACCGGCGCTACGAGGTGGCGCATACCGCCCTCGACGACGTGCACGCTGTCTGCCGTGCCTTCGAGGTCTCCGTGAACGACGTGGCACTCGCGGCCGTCACGGGCGCGTTCCGGGCCCTTTTGCGCCGAAGAGGCGAGAAGCCGGTGCCGGACGCGATGCGCGCGCTCGTGCCGGTCTCCGTCCGCGGAAAGCACGACAGCGTCGACAACGAAGTCTCGCTGATGCTGCCTTTGCTTCCCGTCGACGTCCCCGATCCCGCGGGACGGCTGGTCGCGGTTCATCGGCGCTCGGCCGCTTTGAAGGCGAGCAAAGAGGCGGAGGCCGGCGCCGCGTTGACCGATGTCGCGGCCTCCGCCCCGTTCGCACCGATCGCGTGGGCCGTCCGGCTCGCCGCCGGTCTTCCCCAGCACAACGTGGTCTCGGTGGTCACGAATGTCCCGGGGCCGCGGACACCGCTGCGGTTGCTCGGACGCGAGGTGGCGGACCTCTATCCCTACGTCCCGGTCGCCTTGCGGCTGCGGACCGGCGTGGCCGCTTTCTCCTATCGCGACAAGCTCAATTTCGGGATCACCCTGGACTTCGCGAGTGCGCCGGACGCCGGTTTCCTCGCCAAGGCCATCGAGAACGAGCTCTCGGCCTTGGCGAGGATCGCGCGCCGCTCACGACCGGGCACGAACGGCCTTGTGGACGGTGTCGGCGAGCAGGACGACCGGGACGGTGGCGAAGGCCAGCACCCAGCCGAGCGGGCTCGGCACGGTACCGCCGAGAAGCCCGGGCAGGGGCGGCATCAGGAGGAAAGCCGCCAGCATCGCGAGTTCGAAGGCGATCGCGAACCACAGCAGCGGATTTCCCCGCACTCCGATCCTGCCGATCCAGCGTGACTCGCTCCGGCAGGCGAAGGCGTTCGCGAGCTGGCCGAGCACGATCGCGGTGAAGGCGGTACCGGACGCGGTCGCGAGGAGCGCGGTGTCCGGGACCTCGCCGAACCACCACCCGCCGCCGAGGAGGACCACCAAGAACGCCGCCATCGACGCCATCGCCTCGGCCGGGCCGAGCACTCCGAAGGCGCGGCGCGCCAACCTGCCGTCGATCAGGGAACCGCCCTTCGCGGGCCCCTCCATCGTGCGCCGGTTCGGCGGCTCCGCGCCGAGCGCGACCGCGGGAAGGAGATCGGTGCCGATGTCGAGCGCCAGTACCTGCAGGACCGTGATGGCCAGTGGGATCTGCCCTCCCGCGAGCGCCCACACGACGAACGGCGTGAGCTCGGCGACGTTGTCGGTCAGGTGGTAGGTGAGAAAGCGCCGGATGTTCACGAACGTCGCGCGCCCGAGTTCCACGGCGGCCACGATGGTGCCGAAATGATCGTCGAGGAGGACCAGGTCGGCCGCTTCCCTGGCGACGTCACTGCCTGACGCCCCCATCGCGACACCGATGTCCGCTGTGCGCAAGGCCGGTCCGTCGTTGACGCCGTCGCCGGTCATCGCCACGACGTGTCCTCGGGCCTGGAGGACCTTCGCGATCCGGAGCTTCTCCTCCGGGGCGACCCTGGCGACCACCACGCCGTCGACGTCGAGCAGCCTGCCGAGCGCCTCGTCGTCGGCCGGCAGGTCCTTGCCCTCCAAGACGAGCCGGTCCGGCCCGAGCAGCCCGACTTCCGCGGCGATGGCCGCGGCCGTCCCCGGATGGTCGCCCGTCACCATCGCCAGCCGGATCCCGGCACGACGGCAGGACGCGATCGCGGCGCTGACGTCGGGCCGGGGCGGGTCCTCCAGCCCGACGAGGCCGAGCAGCGTCAGTCCGCCCTGCTCTTCTTTCGCTGCCGGTTCGGTGTGGTGCGCCACCGCGAGCACCCGCAGGCCCGCCCTGCTGAACGCGGCAACGGCTTCGTCCGCTCCGGAAACCTCCGCGCACAGTGGCAGGACGGTGTCCGGCGCGCCCGAGACATGGAGGCCGTCGACGTCCGCGACCGATGACCGGCGCCGGCGCGGATCGAACGGCCGCCGTCGGGCCGGCGGCGGAGCGCCGGTGACTCCGGCACGTGCGGCGAGGACGTGCAGCGCCACCTCCATCGGGTCGCCGACCGGCCGCCACCCGTTCGCCTCTTCGACGGCGTGCGCGTCCGGAGAGCACCGCGCCGCGGAATCCGCGAGTGTCGCCGCCGCCCGTACCGCCGCCGGCGAGCCGGTCAGCTCGCCGACCGGCCGGTACCCCGTACCGTCGACCTCGACGGTCCCGGACGGCGTCCACACTTGGACCACGGACATTTCGTTTCGGGTCAGTGTGCCGGTCTTGTCGGTGCAGATGAACGTGGTCGCCCCCAGCGTCTCCACGGATTCGAGCCGGCGTACCAGGGCGTCGCGGCCCGCCATCTTCTGCGCCGCCCGCGCCAGCGACAGCGTCACGGTCGGCAGCAGTCCCTCCGGGACGAGCGCGACCGTCACGCCGATCGCGAGCAGGAAGCTTTCCGTTCCCGCGCGGCCGAGACCGAGGGCGGCGGCGAAGAACACGCAGCCGACCGCGACCGCGGTCAGGGCGACGATCCGCACCACACGGTGCAACTGCGTGGCCAAAGGACTCTTAGGCCGCACCGCGCTCGCGGTCACCGCCGAGATTCCGGCGAGGCGGGAGCGGGCGCCGGTGGCCGTCACGATCGCGACGCCGTGCCCTTCGGTGACATACGTACCGGCGAAAACGGTTCCGCCGACCTCCGGCCGCACGGGTCTGCTCTCGCCGGTCAGCATGGATTCGTCCACCGAGAGCAGGCCGCATTCGGCGAGTTCGCCGTCTGCGCACACGCGGTCCCCGGCCTCGAGCAGGACCACGTCGCCCACGACCAGGTCCGCCGCGTCCACGACGACCGCACGCCCATCCCGGCGCACCGTCGCGCGCACCGGCAGCAGATCCCGCAACCGCTCCGCGGCACGGTCCGCCCGGTACTCCTGGGCGAACGAGAACGCACCGTTGAGCACCACGACCACGACGATCGCGATCGACAGCGCCGGCATCCCGGCGAGCAGCGCCAGCCCCGCCGCCGCCCACAGCATCAACGCGAAGAAGTGGACCATCTGACCCGCGAGCGTCAACACCGGGTTCCGATGTTTCGCGGTGGGCAAGGTATTCGGTCCGTCCCGGCGAAGCGCGGTCGCCGCTTCGTCCGACGTGAGACCCGCCCCTTCCCGGACCATGGCGGAGCCGGTCACCGGTCCGCTGCCTCGCGGGCCACGATCACCGGGCACAGCGCGTAGGACATCACCGCTTGGCTGGTCGAACCGAGCAGCATCCCGGCGACACCGCCGCGGCCGCGACTGCCCACGACCAGTAGTTGCGCCCGGTCGGCGTGTTTGAGCAGTTCGTCGGCAGGACGGCCGCGTACGACCTCCCGGTGGACACGCACGTCGGGGTACTTCTCCCGCCAGCCCGCCAGCCGTTCGGCGAGGACCTCGTTCGCGCTCTCCTCGATCTCGGACCGCTCCAGCCTCCAGTGCGTCTCCTCGAACACCGCCGAAAGGAACACGTCGTCCCAGCAGTGCAGGGCGACCAGTTCGGTCTGCCGCCAGGACGCTTCCTCGAAGGCGAGCGCGAGGGCGGCTTCGCTGGTCCTTGTCCCGTCGACCCCGACGACGACCGGTCCGTCATGCGGTGCGTCGGCTTCCGCGACGTGCGGACGGATCAGCGCGACGGGGCACGCCGCACGTGCCGCCAGCGCGATGGACACCGACCCGACCAGCACCCGGCCCAAGGGACGCAGACCTTCGGTCCCCAGCACGAGCAGGTCCGCGTTCTCGGCCGCGTCTTTCAGCGCTTGCACCGGGCGCTCGTGCCGCAACAGGAGTGAGACGTGGAGGTCCGGAGCGATCTCCCTGGCGGCGTCACGGGCTTGCCGCAGGAGGCGATGTCCGCGCATCCTGATCATTCCCGCGAGATCCTCCCGGGTCGGCATCGGCCTCGGATGACTCAGCGACTCGTCGTCGATCGCGTGTACCAGCGCGAGTTCCGCGTGGCGGCGGCGCGCCTGATCCGCCGCCCAGCGGACGGCCCTGATCGCGGACTCCGAGCCGTCGACACCGACGACGACCCTGTGCCCCGAATTCTCCGGCATAACGGTTCACCCCATCCTGATTTCGGCAACTGCCTTGGACGTTAGGAACTGACGCGTCAGGAAGGCAGCGGCGTTCGTAACCGGGGGGCGGGACCTTCGACCTATCAGTCCACTGTGGACGGACGGGGCGGCAGCCGCACCGCCGCGTCCGCGAGACCGTCCGTGATCACCTGTCGTGCCCCCGCCGAGTCGAGCAGATCGGCGACGGCGCGGTTGTCCGCGAGATAGGTCGCGGTGAACTCGCTGAACCCGTGCCGCGACGCCGCTTCCGCCAGCTTCGTGACCAAAGCCGTCGCCAGCCCTGCCCGGCGCCAGCAAGGCTTCACCGCGACCGCGATCTCCGCGACCCCCGGCTGGAGCGTCGCCTCGTACCGCGCGATCGCCACGCCCTTCCCGGCCTCGTCACGCGCGACAAGCGCGTAACGGCGATCGAAATCGAGCTCGGTCAGGTGTGCCAGCAAGCGCGGTGTCACCTTCGGAGGCGGCCCGCAGAACCGGCGGTACAGCGTCTCCCGATCCGCTTCGACGAGCGCCTCGCCGAGTTCTTCGGCGTCGGCCGGGCTCACACGGGTCACGAAGACGGTCCGGCCATCGCGCAGGCGCACCGGCTGTCCGTCCATCGGCTCAGCGTAGGACCGCGGACTTTGCGGCGCTACGGCCGAAGAGGCTATGCCACCGGGACCAATGTCCCTCGTCTTCCGTCCGGCCGTCGACATCGACCCGGGTGGTGGTGAAGGCCTCCTTGCCTACTCTGAAGGTAGGGAAGGGTCCCTTCGCTACGCCGTCGAC
The DNA here is from genome assembly GCF_037997115.1 of Amycolatopsis coloradensis. Classification (NCBI taxonomy): domain Bacteria; kingdom Bacillati; phylum Actinomycetota; class Actinomycetes; order Pseudonocardiales; family Pseudonocardiaceae; genus Amycolatopsis; species Amycolatopsis coloradensis. The sequence continues at coordinate 4,590,332 of NZ_CP150484.1, read as the reverse complement.
GTGGCTTTCGCGACACGATCGAAGGCGGCCATGAGCGGACCGCCCACCGCACCCGACACGTTCGCCTTACCCCTCAATAACGACGTCGGAATCGAACGGGAGATCACCATGCTGACGCGATCCGGACCTCGCGTTCCGTCCCGCCGGCGAGATCCGCGGCTCCAAGCGGCGATGGGCGCTGATCATCGCTGTCGACTTCGTCGGCCCGGTCGCCTACCTCACCTGGGCAGGCGACCGGTTGACCCGGCGACCCACGCGTAGCCGTCAGATCAGCACCCGCTCCCGATCACGGGGAACGACAGCCTGCCAGTCATGCTCGGTATGAAGCCGTTCGGCGACCGCCGCCGAGGCCTCGGGCTCGCCGTGCACGAGATAGGTACTCTTCGGCGGCGCTCCCGCGGTGGCCCACCGCACCAGCTCGTCCGCGTCGGCATGGGCGCTGAAGGCGTCGAGCTGGGCCACGTCGGCGCGGACCGTGGTGTAGCGGCCATGGATCTTGATCTGCCTCGCTCCGTTCGCGAGGCTGCGCGCGCGGGTGCCAGGGGCGGCGTAGCCGACTATCAGCACGGTGTGCCGGTGATCAGGCAGCATGTGTTCGAGGTGATGCAGTACCCGGCCTCCGCTCGCCATCCCCGACGCGGAGATGATGATCGAAGGCATCCTCGGAGCGTTGACCCGCATGGATTCTTCCACCGTTCGCAGTTCCGTCAGCGAACGCGGAGTCAGCGGATCGTGCCCGGCGAGTTCGGGCCGGATCTCCGGCCAATGGTCACGGAATGCCTCGCGATACACCCGCAGCGCCGCCAAGGCCATCGGGCTGTCCACGTAAACCGGCAGGTCGGGGATCGTGTGCGACCGCATCAACTTCGCGAGCGCGGCCAGTACCACTTCGGTCCTGTCGACGGCGAACGCCGGGATGAGGACACTGCCGCCGCGTCTGGCCGTCCGCCTGATGACTTCGCCGAGCTGGTCCATGGCGTCGGTGTCGTGGTGGACCCGGGAGCCGTAGGTCGATTCGAGTACCAGCGCGTCGCAGGGAGGCCGCGGCGATGGCGGGCGCAGGAGACTGTGTGCCGGACGGCCGAGATCGCCGCTGAACACGACCTCGCGCCCATCGGACCGCAGCTGTGCCCAGGCGGAGCCGAGGATGTGACCGGCTTGCCCGAAACGCAGCGTCATGTCCTTGCCGACCGTCGTCTCGACGCCGTACTCGAGCTCTTCGAGAAGACCGATCGCTTTCCGCGCGTCACCCGCGTCGTAAAGAGGCAAGGCCGGCCGGTGCTTCGACCAGCCGTACTTGTTGGCGTGCGCGGCCTCCTCGGTCATGAGATGGGCACTGTCCTCCAGCACGATCGGAACGAGAGCCGCGGTGCCCGGTGTCGCGTACACCGGTCCGCGCCAGCCCGATCGCACCAGGACCGGCAGGTACCCGCAGTGGTCCAGATGGGCGTGGGTGATCACCACGGCGTCGATGTCGGTCAAGGCACGCGGCAGCGGTGCCCAGTTCCGGCGGCGCAGATCGGCGAGTCCCTGGAAGAGCCCGCAGTCGACCAGGACACGGGAACGGGGCGTTTCCAGCAGGTACTTGCTGCCGGTGACGGTTCCGGCTCCGCCATGGAAGGTCAGCGCGATGGTCACGATGACGCCTTTCTCGTGAGGAGCTCAGAATCCGTTCCCGAGGATTTCGTCGACGGCACGGCGCGGGCTCGACGGCACGAGCCCGGTGGGATAGCCGAAGCGCATGACGGCCTGCGGAAACCCGGGAAGCTCCAGATCCTCGGTCAACGCGGAACGGACTTCGGGCAGGTGCAACGGCTGGGTCAGCACCGAACCGGCCAGACCGTCGTCGACCGCTTCAAGCCAGGTGTCCTGGAGCGCGTGTCCCGCGTGCAGGTGGTCGTACCGGCCATCATCGACGGTGAGGAAGACCAGCAAGGTCTCACCGGCGAGGCGACGCTGAAGAACTCGGCGATCGGGGAGAGCCGTCCCTGGCCGGACCAGTCCCGCCCAGGGAAGCGATCCGGCGGGAAGCGTGCTCGCGGCCAGCCCGACGCCATGGCGGTGAAACTGCTCGTCGTGGATCGTCCACAGGGCCAGTTCGCGCTGGTACGCCAGATCGTGCTGATACGTCTCGGCGGCGAATTCGAGCAGATCCGCGACCCGGGAGAGTTCCAGCTCGTCGTGGATCAGCCTGGCTTCGACCCCGCTTTCGTTCGCGGCGGCGATCAAGTCACCGATTTCCGCTCGCGAGACTCGTCGGCCGGAGAAGGGGTGCCGGTAGCTTCCTCGCCGGGCGATCGCCGAGTACCGGTGCAGGTCGACATCGGACGGCGCCGAACGCCCCGTGGTCTCGATCGCGGCGACGATGTCCGGCTCGCCGTCCTCCGGGAACATCCGCGTGATCAGGTCGTAGCCGAGAACCCGGACCGCCAGCTCCACATTGGCGAGGGCGGCACCGCACGAGATGAGCCGGTCACGGCCTCGGGTGTCGTGTTCGGGCAGTGCCAGGTCGCGGCGCTCACGCAGGAGAAGCCGGTGTCCGTCGAGCTCCAGCCGCCACGGCTGGATGTTGTGCACGGAGGGCGCCCGCAGCAACGTCCTCGCCAGTACCTCGGTCTCGGCCCTCGTCCACCCGTTTGCCATGTGTCCCGTCCTCAGTCGTCCCTCGATCGGGTTCCACGGTGCACCTGTCCCACGAGGATGGAGCAGGTACCGAGGGCACCGATCGCCGGGACCAAATACCCGGGTGCGGTCCCGCTAGGGCCCAAGGTCCCGGTTCGTTGGGACGTCTAGGTGGCTGTATCAGCCGAAGTGCACGGGTACCGTCGGTCGAGACGCAGGGACCCCGCAGGAGGGACGAGATGGCGACCAAGGTGTTCCTCGTGGACGACCACGAGATTGTCCGGCGAGGGCTGGCGGATCTGCTCGGGAACGAGCCTGACATCGAAATCGCCGGCGAAGCCGCGTCCGTCTCCGAAGCACTCGCCCGCATCCCGCAAAGCGATGCGGACATCGCCGTGCTCGACGTGCGACTCCCCGACGGAACCGGCATAGAACTCTGCCGCGATCTGCTGTCCACCGAGCCGGAGCTGCGGTGCCTGATGCTCACCTCGTACGCCGACGACGAGGCGCTCTTCACCGCCATCATGGCCGGCGCGTCGGGATTCGTCCTCAAGCAGGTCCTCGGGAACGATCTCGTCTCGGCGATCCGAACCATCGCGGGCGGCGGCTCGCTTCTCGACAGCCGGACCACCGCCGCGCTGATGAACCGCATCCGGCGCGAGCGCGACCAGAACGATCCGACCTCCACCTTGTCCGAGCAGGAACGAACGGTGTTCGATCTGATCGGCGAAGGCCTGACCAACCGAGAGATCGGTGAGCGGATGTTCCTCGCCGAAAAGACCGTGAAGAACTACGTCTCCCGGATCCTGGCCAAGCTCGGCATTCAGCGCCGGACGCAGGCCGCGGTCCTCGCGACCGAACTCAAACGGACCGCGGCGACGTCCCCGGTATTCGGTGACCGCTAGGTCAGCGGAACGCGCCAAAGCACCCGAGCGCCGCCACCGTCACGGTCTCCGAACTCGGCTTCGCCGCCACACTTCGTCGCTCGGTCGGCGAGGTTCGCCAATCCGCTTCGCCTGCCCGCTTGGGGGATGCCGATGCCGTTGTCGGTGACCTCGATGATCAGCTCACGGTCGGCCTCGACGCTGATCGTGATCTCATCGGCGCCGGAATGACGGACCGCGTTGCTCAGCGCCTCACGGACCACCGCCTCGGCATGTTCGTGCAGCGTCTGCGGCACGAGCGTGTCCACAGCCCCGGCGATCCGGACCGAAGGAGTGAGCGTGCTCTCGGTCGTCAATTCCGTGACGGCGTCGAGCAGCCGGCGGCGCAGGCTCTTCGAGGCGTCCGAGCCCGAGGTGTGCAGATCGAAGATGGACGTCCTGATCTCGCGGACCGTCCGATCCAGTTGTTCCACCGCCTGTGTCACCCTGTCCCGCGCGAACGTGTCGGGTACCCGGGGCACGATGCTCTGCAGGCTCATCCCGGTCGCGAACATCCGCTGGATGACGTGGTCGTGCAGGTCCTGAGCGATCCTGTCCCGATCGGCGAGAACGTCCAAAAGCCGCTGATTACGCTGTTTCTCACCGAACTCCAGCGCGACCGCGGCCTGATCGGCGAACGACGACAGCATGGGAATCTGATCGGCCTTGTACTGCGAAGCGCCTTTGTCCCTCCCCGCGACGAGCACCCCTCCGACGCCGGAAGTGCTGTTCAACGGAATCACGGCGGCCGGTCCGAGACCGTCGAAAACAGGCTCGGCCTGCCCAGTGGGGACCGTACCCAGGTCAGGGATGAGACTGGGCTGGCCGGATTCGAACACCTCGTCTATCGCGGGGTGCCCTCCCGTCATCGAAGATCCCGCGAGGGCGTTCGCCCGCTCCCCCGCGACGACGCTCACGGTCAAGGCCTGCCCGGCACCTCCGGCCAGCAGGATCAACACCTCGTTGGCCCCGGAAAGTTCACGAACCCTGGCGGCGATCAGGTTCAGCGTGTCGGTGACCGAAGCACCCCCGAGGAGCTCACCGTTGACCTCCGCGACCGCTTCGAGCCACCGTTCGCGCGTCCGTGACCGTTCGAACAACCGGGCGTTGTCGATGGCGACACCGGCGGCCGCGGCCAAGGCCTGCAGAACGACCTCGTCGTCGGCGGTGAACTCGGCGGCTCCCCGCTTCTCGGTCAGATAGAGATTGCCGAAGACCTCGTCCCGGACACGCACCGGTACGCCCAGGAAGCTGTGCATCGGGGGATGGTTCGCAGGGAAGCCCACCGAAGCGTGGTGCGCGGTCAGGTCGGGCACCCGGACGGGGTGCGGCTCGTGGATGAGCAGCCCGAGCAAGCCCCGGCCTTCGGGCAGATGCCCCATATGAGACCTCGTTTCGGCATCGATGCCCACGTAGACGAACTCCGAAAGCCCGTCTTCGTCACCGAGCACGCCGAGCGCGCCGTACCGGGCGTCGACCAGCTCGACCGCCGCCTGCACGATTCTCTGCAGGGTCGAGTCGAGTTCCAGCCCGGTGGCCACGGCCAGGACCGCGTCGAGCAGGCCTTGGAGCCGATCTCGGGTCTTGACGATCTCCGACAGCCGCTCTTGGACCTCGTGCAGCAGTTCGTCGAGCCGTAACCCGGTCAAGACCGCCGCGCTCGGTGGCGCCTCGTCGGCCGAACCTCGCTCCGACGACATTCGGTTGCTCCTCCCGGATCGGCAAACTGTGACGACTCTCAATCGCCCGAACCGCTCCAGCGTTTCACTAGCCGCCGATCCTGCCAAGAGACGCGGCCGTCAGAAAGCAGGATGATCGTCCGGATGCCGCACCACCTCACCGAGTCGGCGGCGGGCGGCGTGCCGAACCTGTCCGTCCGGATAGCCGAGCCGCATGATGAGCTGGGGGTGTCCAGGTAGCTTCAGTTCCGCGGTCATCCGCTCGCGGACGGATTCCTCGTGCAGCGGCTGGGTCAGCACCGACGCGGCCAACCCTCCGTCGACGGCCGCGAGCCACGAGCGCTGCATGGCCACTCCCGTTGTGAGGTGGCCGGCACGATCATCTTCCTTCGCGAAGAAGATCAAGATGCTTTCCGCATCGAGCCTGCGCGCGAGGGACCGGACGTCCGGGATCAGACTCGTCCGGCGGACCAGTCCCGCCCACGGAAGGCCCGCCTTGTCGTAGCCAGGCCGGATCAAGCCGTCACCGACACTGTCGGACCGCCAGTCCCCTGTCCATTCCTCAAGCTCTCGCTGGAGGTCGTCACGGCTCTGAATCGTTTGGGAAGCCTGTTCGAGCAGTACCGCGAGGGTGTCTTTGTCACCAGCGCGCAGAACCCGGCAGCCGACTCCATCCGGCAACTGACCGATGACCGGCGTGAGCATCGACGACGCGATCGGGATCGCGGCGAACGGGCGGCGATGACTCCGCCTCCGCGAGATGGCGGCATACGCGTGCAGCTCACGGTCGGACGGCGGCTCGCGGCCCGAGGTGGTCACGACGGCGACCAGAGGCCCACGCCCCGCGGCTATCTCCACCTCGGTGGACCACCCCAGCACCCGGACGGCCAGCACGAGGTTCTCCAAGGCCGCTCCGCAGGAGATGAGCCGGTCGCGACCGGTCGGGTCGTGCTCGGGAAGGGGCAGGTCGGTCCGTTCGCTCAGTTCCGCGCGCATATCGGGCAGGGCCAGCGACCACGGCTGGATGTTGTGCACAGAGGGCGCTCGGATGACCGCCCGCGCCAGTACCTCGATCTCGCCGTCGGACCACATGCGCTCATCGGGGTTCGGCATGTTCCTTCCTCCTCCCACGGAACGCGTCGACGACGCTGGGCAGCGTCGGGTACAGCGAGCCGGAACCAATGAGCCGAAGCAGGCCTGCGGCCTCGAGATCTTCGCGCAACTCCTGTTTCACCCTGGCGAGCGCGAACGTGATCCCGCGGCGGCGCAGCTCGTCGCAGATCCCGCGTACGGCGTCGGCCGCCGTGATGTCGAGTTCGACATTGGCTTCGGCGTTGAGGACGAACCACTCGACCCGCTTTTCGCCGTCCAGGGCGGCGAGGGCTCGTCGCCGGAAGTCGTCGGCGTTGGCGAAACACAAGGGCGCGTCGTACCGGTAGATCACCAGACCTGGCTCGGTCGTCGCGTCGGGATAGTCGTCGACATCGTGCATCCCGGGCACGCCGGGTACGAAGCCGAGCACCGCGCCGTGCGGCCGCGCCAGCCGGCGCAGAAGATCCAAAATGGACAAACCGACGGCGGCCAGCACGCCGTACAGGACACCCAGCGCGACGACGGCGAGCAAGGTCGACAAGGCCAGCACGAACTCGCTGCGCCGGAACCGCGAGATGCGACGGAATTCCCGGGGATCGATCAGCTTCAACGCCGCGTAGACGACGATCGCCGCCAATGCCGCCTTGGGGAAGCCGGCCAGCAACGGTCCCGCGAAAAGAACCGTCAGCACGACCGTCGCGAGCGCGGTCAGGGAGTACAGCTGGGTCCGGGCACCCATCGCGGATGCCAGCGCGGTCCGGCTGCCGCTCGAACTGACCGGGAACCCGTGAAGGAGTCCCGACGAGAGGTTCGACGCGGCGAGCGCGCGCAACTCGCGATCGGAATCGACCCGCTCGCCGTGTCTGTCCGCGAAGGCGCGGGCGGTCAGGACGTTGTCGGAGAAGCCGACAAGGGCGATCCCCAGCGCGGGCAGCAGCAGACTCGCCAGGTCTGCACCGTTCACCACGGGGACCTCGGGTACCGGCAGTGAATCCGGAACGGGCCCGATCACTTGGATCCCTTTCTCCGTCAGGGAATAGCCGGCGACGACGGCGGCGGCCACCAGGATGACGGCCAACGGTCCGGGAAACCGCGGGAACCAGTGCTGCGCTGCCAGCAGGCAAGCCAGAGCGAGACCGCCGAGGACCGAGGTCGGCCAGTGCGGGTGCCCGATGTTCTTGACGAACGAACCCAGTTCCGCGAGCACCCCGTCGCCGGTCACGGTGACGCCGGTCAGCTTGCCCAGCTGGCTCACGATCATCAGCACCGCGATCCCAGCCATGTAGCCGGTCAGTACCGGCTTCGACAGCAGGTCCGCCAGCACGCCGAGCCGGGCCAAGCCTCCCAGCAGGCACAGGCCCCCGACCATGAGCGCCATCATGGCCGCGAGGGCTCCGTAACGGGCGGGATCTCCCGCGGCGAGCGGACCGAGCGCGACGGCCGTCATCAAGGCGGTCGTCGATTCCGGGCCCACCGACAGGAGCTTCGACGAGCCCAGGACGGCGTAGACCGCCAAAGGCCCGATCACCGCCCACAGGCCGGTCTCCGCGGGCAGGCCCGCGACCTCCGCGTACGCCATCACCTGCGGCACCAGGTACGCGGCGACGGTCGCCCCGGCCAAGAGATCACCTTGTAGCCAAGAACGCCGATAGCGTGTGAAGGAGAACTTCATCGATGCCTCCGTGTCACCGCTGAGTACAACGAAGGCGGCAGGCGCGCGAACATTCTTCCCTCCTGCGGGAGGGAGCTTTCCTCGTCGAGGAACCGCAGTACCGGCTCGGCCGAGGACCGGTCGAACAACGCCGCGAAGACCCGTTCGAGCTGAGCCGGGTCCCGGGCCACGACGTCGAGGAGCGTGGAGTCGAACAGCAAATGCCTCGCTTTGGGTTTCGGCAGTTCGAAAGGATGACCGTGGACCGCCAACGACCTCGCGATCGCCGCGCTGTCGGCTTGGATACGTTGGAAGGCGTAGCCGGTCGACGCCTTGACCAGCCCGGCTTTGGTCCCGATGGCGAGGATCGAGCCGCGTCTGCGGTCGACGGCCGAAGCGGAGAGCGGCAGGGAAGCGGACTCCTCACGGGTGACCGCGTACTCCCGAACGCCGAGAATCGTGGAGAGGTATTCGCGCAAAGCGCTTCGTTGCTCCTTGGGATACGCCATACCCCGTGTGCGAGGCGGCGCGAAGGACGTGTGCTCGACCAGAGCTTCTTGCGGGCCCCGCGGCAAGACGTAGACGAAGCTCGCGGCGCGGCCCTGGGGCGTACGGAAGTCGAAGAAGGTGGGCACGGCCGAATCGAACGCCGGGGCGGCCGTGCGCACGTGCCAGCCGCGGAAGACCAGCCAGCCGTCCACCCGGGCCGGACCAGGCCCGAGAACGCTGTCGAACACCCAATCCGCACGGAGAGGTTCGCCGTCCACAAGGGCTTCCGCGCCCCGGCCCGCCTGCCGGATCTCAGTGATCCGCCCGCGGTGGAAGACGACACCGCCACGTCTCTCCGCGGCCTTGCCTGCCGCCGCCGCCAGATCATCGCCACGGACGAAGCGGTACTTGTACCGGCCGAGGCCGACGATCCGGCTACGCCCGGCCGCGTGCACGTGGAACCGATCGAACGTGCGCGACACCGCCTCGTCGAGGAGTCCCGGCTCAGCGGACCAGGATGCCCAGCCCGCGGTCGCGAGCTGCCGACGACCGTCGTCCACGACGACGATCGGCCCCAGGGACTCCGGTCGCGTCACCAGATGTGCGACAAGGCTGAGACCGCTGAGTCCTCCGCCGGCGATGAGGATCGTCATCGATCGAGTGAACGGCTTCGCGCGCCCGCGCACCAGTGACCAGAGGCGCCCCCGAGGTCCCGGGAATCCGGGACCAACGGCACCGGACCGCGCCCGTCCGCCCGCTTAACTTTGGCCGCGTAGGGCCGTAGCGAGGTGAAAGGGCCGATGATGAACCGAACCGTCCGGCTGAGCGGGCCGATCGTGGTCGGCGCCGACGGATCCGCCGGCGCCCGTGCCGCCGCCACCTGGGGCTTGCAGGCCGCCGACCGGCACGAGACCTCCCTCGAACTGTGGCACGCACTGGGGCTACCGGACTACTACCTTGGCAGCGTTCCCCCGTCCGATGAACTCCTGCGCAAGGTCAAGAACCGCGGAGAAACGATCCTTCGCGAAGCAGCGGACACCGTGGAACGCGCATACGGCCCCGTCGTCAGGACCCATATCTCCGACGACTCCGCGATCCCCGCGCTGATCGAGGCTTCCGGCACCGCCCGGCTGATCGTCCTCGGGTCCACCGAACACAGCCGCTTCACCGCCCTGTTCGGCGGATCGGTGACGACAGCGCTCGCCGGGCACGCGCACTGTCCCGTCGTGTCGGTACGGGGCCGCACCTGGGACCTCCCCACGGCATGGAGACAGCCCATCGTGGTCGGCGTCGACGGAAGCCCCGCTGCCGAGATCGCGCTCGCCGCCGCGTTCGACGAGGCTTGCGCCCGGGGCGCGAATCTCGTTGCGGTGCACGCCTGGGAGGACGTCTCGGCTTCCCGTTCCTTCGGTGATCCCGCGGGTAACTACGGCTGGAGTGCCTTCACCGAGTCCGCTCAACGGATGCTCGCCGAGCAGGTGTCGAAGTTCCGGGACAGCTATCCCGACGTCGAAGTGCACCAGGTGGTCGTGCACGACGAACCCCGCCAGGAACTGCTGCGCTGGAGCGTCAAAGCGCAATTGGTCGTGGTCGGCAGCCGGGGCCGCGGCGGGTTCCGCGGTCTCCTGCTCGGCTCGACCGGGCAGAGCCTGGTCCATCACGCCGCCTGTCCGGTGCTGATCTCCCGCACCGCGGATTCCTGAGAACGAAGGAGCGACCCATGCGCACCACCGTTTCCGAAGTCATGACCGTCGACCCGATCGCGGTCGTACCGGACGCCGGTTACAAGCAGATCGCCGCGTTGATGGCGAGGCAGCGGATCAGCGCGGTGCCCGTCGTCGACGACTCCGGAGCGCCGATCGGTGTGGTCTCCGAGGCTGATCTCCTGGCCCGGGTTCGCGACCCCCGACCTGCCTTGTTCGCCGGTCACCACGCCAAGGACGAGTCGCGCAAAGCGAAGGCCCTGCTCGCCAGAGACCTGATGACCGCACCCGTGGTGACGATCGAAGCAGGCGCCTCGCTCGCAGCCGCGGCGATCAGGCTGGCCAGGAAGGACGTGCGACGGCTGTTCGTCGTCGAGGACGCGAAGCTGGTCGGTGTCGTGTCGCGCCGGGATCTGCTGTCCACGTTCCGGCGTCCCGATGAGGAGATCCGTGGCGAGATCGAACGCGACATCCTCGCCGGCACCCTGTGGGTGGCACCCGGACAGGCGTCCGTCACGGTCGCCGACGGTGTGGTGACGCTTCTCGGCAGGCTGGACAACCGCGGCGCGGTCGAACGCGCGGGCGCCCTGTCGAGCGAGGTCCCCGGCGTGGTCGACGTCCGGAACCGGCTCGACTTCGTCTGGGACGACGACGTCATCAGGCCCGCTTCCCTCGGTATCTGAGCGGCGGGACCTTCGGCCTGCCTCTGAAGGGATCCGGGCGGACCGAAGGGCCAGTTCGCCCGGGGCTTCAGCCTCTCCTGTGTCGCCGACGAGCCGAGCACGATGGGAGTACAGGTCAGCAACCCGCGGATCGGAAGCGAGGACCCTCCCATGCCGGCCACGGACAACCAGCAGGAACTGACGCTCCTCGCTCGCTATGCGGACCTGAAGGACCGGCGGCTCGCGATCACCTTGTCGCGGGAAGATTTCGAGGAAGAGAAAGACCGCGACCCCCTCGATCGGATCACCTGCCGGACCCATCGCCGCTGGCTGCACCAATGCGTCTCCTCACCAGTGCACGTCATCATCGTGACCGGCCACCGCTGGTGCCGCTCCTGCTCTCTCGCGCTCTCCGTCGCGGTCGACGAACTGGCCGGGGACGTCACCTTCTCCTGCCCGGGCTGTGGGCGGGCGGCGCCGACGCGGGCGACCCGGCAGCTGATTCGCGCATGCCGCGCGAGTCTCGCCGCGGCGCATGACGATGGCCTCGTGTACCCGGGCCTTTCGGCCCCAGAGCCGCGTGCCGTGCCGTAACACACTCGAATCGATCGTGAATTTGCCAACCAGAGGAGAATTCCATGGCCACCACCGAAAGCGGACACCGGCGCAGCGTTCCCGTCCGGCATCAGGAAGTCCATGATGGACGGTCGTCCGGTGCCATAAGCCTCGCCGTGCTCCGTGTCGCCACCGGCCTGCTGTTCCTGTGGGCGTTCGTCGACAAGACCTTCGGTCTCGGTTACGCCACCGCTTCCGGCAACGCCTGGATCAACGGCGGCTCGCCGACGAAGGGCTTCTTGAGCCGGGTGGACGTCGGCCCGTTCGCCGAAACCCTGCGCTCCTGGGGCGGAACCTGGTGGGCGGACTGGTTGTTCATGGCGGGCCTGCTCGGCATCGGTCTCGCCGTCACCCTGGGGATAGGGATGCGGATCTCCGCCATCACCGGCACCGTGATGATGCTGCTGATGTGGGTCGCCGAATGGCCGCTCGACCGGACGAACGGCGCGGGTGAGCCGACCATGTCGACGAACCCGATCATCGAGTACCACGTGATCTACGCCCTCGTGCTCATCGCGCTCGCCACGACCGCCGCCGGAAACACCTGGGGGCTCGGAGAGCGCTGGACTCGACTGTCCTTCGTGGACCGGAATCCTTGGCTCCGGTGACCGTCCGGACACCGGAAGTCCCGGCACCGTTCCCGGTGCCGGGACTTCTGTCGTTCTCACAGCCGTCGAAGGTAGTGATCGGCCCATGGCCGCGGCCGGACAAGCACCCGGACGGCGCCCGCCGTGGCCCCTTCCGCCGACACGAAGACCGGGTCGAGGTGGACGTCGACGACCTCCGGCACCAGCTCCATGATCCGGTCCGTTCGCAGGAGCAGCGCAGCGAGCGCGGATCGGTCGAGAGCGCTGTTCCCGCCGAACAGCGCCTTGCTCGCGCGCAGGCTGTCGATGAGCGCTTCGGCGTCGTCGGTGCTGAGCGGCCCCAGGCCGGTCGATCCGTCGTCGAGCAAGGCTCCATCGATACCACCGAGCCCCAGGACGACGACCGGGCCGAACACGTCGTCGGACTGGCCGCGTACCAGCAGCTCACGATCACCGAATCGACGCCGGGTCACCCGGATCCCGAAACAGCCGAGCAGGTCCTCACCGTCCTTCCGGGACAGCCAGCCACCGCTCGGATGCGCGGAGAGGTACGCGCCCACCAACCGGGTCGCCGTCGCGAGATCGATACCGGTGAGATCGGGCAGGCCGCCCTCCCCTGCCTCGAGCCAGCGGGTTCGTTCGGACAGCTTCGCCATGACGGCCGCCGCCTCCTCGACATCGGCGTAGCAAGGAATCCCGCGGTGAGGGGCGACCGACGCCAGCTGGCCGAGCCGCACGGCGAGAACGGTCTTGCTCTCCGGCGCCGCGACCAGCCCGGCCAGCGGATCGCCGACACCGGTGGGCACGCCGGCGGCGATCACCGCGTCCACACCTTCGTCGGCCAGGACCTCGGTCACGCACGAGGCGAAGGTGTCTGCCGTGATCGCGGCGCTCGTGTCGAGCGGATTGCCCACGCTCGCGTGCTCGGGCAACAGCCGCCGGAGTGTGTCCTGGGTCTTCCGGCTCAGCTCGGGCAGGACCAGACCGTTGCGGACGCAGGCCTCCGCCCCCAGAACCGCGGCGCCCCCGGCGTTGCTCACGACCACCACCCGTGACCCCGATGGCAGCGGCTGCCACGAGAGCGCGGCGAGCAGGCCGAGGACCTCGGTCACCGTGTCGACGACGAGGACACCCGCCTGGCCGAACAACGCCAGTTTGGTCGCGGCCGGGACCGCTCGTGCGGCGGTGTGCGCGGCCGCGGCCCGCTGCGCCGCCGGGGCGGATGCCCCGCGAATGGCCACAACCGGCTTCTCCCTCGCGAGAGCGCGGGCGAGCCTGCTGAACTTTCGCGGGTTGCCGAAGGACTCCAGGTACAGCACGGCGATGTCGGTCTCCCCGTCGCCGCGCCACCACCGCAGGAGATCGTTGCCACTCACGTCGTACTTGTCACCGGCGGACACCAAAGTGGACAGACCGAGCCCCAACCCGGCGAGCGCGTCCATCAGCGCGATCCCGAAACCGCCGGACTGCGTCACCACCCCGATCCGGCCTCGCCGGGCGGCGCGGCGGGCGAAGGTCGTGTCGAGACGGGTCGCCGGAGCGCTGTTGACCACGCCGAAGCAGTTGGGGCCGACCAGCCGGATCCCGTACCTGGCGACGAGTTCACGGACACGATGCTCCAGGGGCGTCGCGGTCAGCCCCGCCGTGACGAGCACGATCGAGCGCACACCTGCCCGTCCGCAGTCTTCGACGACGCCGGGAACGGATTCCGCGGGTACGCAGACCACCGCCAGCTCGACTGAGGCGTCCAAAGAGGACACCGAAGGCGCACAGGGGACGCCGAGGATCTCCGTGGCGTTCGGGTTCACCGCGTGCGCGACGCCGGTATAGCCGGCGTCGAGAAGGTTCCGCAGGATCGCCCTGCCCACCGAGTCGTCCCGCCTGCCCGCCCCCACGACGGCCACCGAGGCCGGGGCGAGCACCGTGCGGAGACTCGCCACGTCGGCGAGCCGTTCCCGTTCCTCGATTCGCTCGAGGTATCTGTTCGGCTCGCCGAGTTCGATCTCGACGTCGAGCTCCGGCCCTCCCCTTCCGATGACGCACGGGAGGCCGAGGTCGGAGAACACCTTGATCATCCGGCTGTTCTCCGCGAGCACCAGCGCGATGAAACGGTGGATTCCCTGCGCCAAGGCCAAGGACACGAGATGTTCGAGCAACAGAGTGCCGACCCCGTGTGCCTGGACCGCACGGTCGACGACCAGGGCGACTTCGGCCGCGTCGTCCCCAGACGATGGGCGGTAGTGAGCGATCCCGATGAGGTCGTCCCCTCGGAATGCTCCGATACCCGTGCCTTCGATCGCCAACCGGCTCAGCAGATCCAGCCTCCCCGGATGGGCGGTGAAGAAGCGCAGATAGCGGTCACGCTCGTCCAACCGCTGATGCAGGTTCAAGACAGCGTCGAAGTCCTCCGCACGCAACCGGCGGACGGTGACCATGTCGCCGTCCGCCAGCAAGGCGCTCGTCCCGGCCGTCATGTCGCCGCCGGATTCCCGGTGACCAGTACGACGGCGACCACTCCCGGCACCGTCCGGGCGAGCGCGTCGAGCACCCGCCGTTCGGCTTCGTCCCGGAACTCGCCGGCGATGTTCACGTAGCCGCCGTCGACCTCGACAGTCCACTTCGGACGATGTCCGGCGTAGTCACTGATCAGGCCGTGTATCTGTGCGGCGATCGCGTCGTCGGGCCGGACGAGTGGGCGGAGCAGATCACGCCTGCTCACCACACCGATCAGAACACCCTCCTCGACGACCGGCAGGCAACGCAGCCGGTCGGCCAGCATCCGCCTGCCGATCTCCGTGACGTCGGTGGATGGCGAGACAACCTCCACCGGCGTGGACATCAACGCGCCGACCGTGATCCCGTCACCGCCCGCACGGATTCCTCGCAGCGCGTCGAATTCGGTGAACGTCCCCAGTACCCGGCCTTCGTGATCGACGACCGGAAGGCCGGCGAATCCCTTCTCGGCCAGCACTGCCACCGCCTCGCGAAGGGGGGTCGCGGGTGTGGTCGCCACCGCCGGGCTGGTCATGATCTCCGAAGCACGCATCGGAGCCTCCTTGTGATCGTTCTCGGTCAAGCACGTGTGCGCAGGAAGCCCCTGCACGCTTCGAAGAGGTCTTCCGGCGGACAAGCCGTGACACGGTGTTCGAAACCCGGTGGGACGGCTGGGCCACCCGTGTCCCCTGCCGTGGTCATCACGACCGGAACCCTCTTCCGGAGCGCGCACACCACACCGAATTCGCGTGCGGTCAAACCGGGCTCGGTGCCGCGGACGTCGACGGCGAGAGCCGGCCGGTCCTCTTCGTCCAGCGGACAGGTCCCGCCGGGTGCGAGCGCTCGGCACACTCCAGATCGGACATGGCAGGGGCTGACCCGGCAACCCAGGTCCCGCAACGCCACCGCGATCTCACGAGACTCGTCGAAGGTGGCCTCTGTCAACAGGATTCTCATCTTTCTCCCTTCAGGCCGCGGGTCGGTTCTGGGCAATCCGTTGCCATTCGCGCGCCCACTCGGCGGCACGGCGGCGCCCGAGCGCCGCCCGGCACGCCAGGAAGACCGTCGCGACCAGAGTGAGCCAGCCCAGCCACAGCCCCGTGCCGACACCGATGCCCTGACTCAGGGCATCGGTGTCGGTGACCGGCGCCTCGACGGGATGCCCGAGCGCGTCGAGCCAGATCCGCACCTCGTTCCCGGTCACCATCCCGGCGTCGACGGTCACCACGCCTTCACGAATCAGGCCACCTGGCCCTGTCCAACGGGCGGCGACCTCGACCTTCTCGTCAAGCGGCACGCCGTCAAGGCGCACGTGGACGGGTGGGGCGTCGGCGAGTAGCACTGCGGTCGTCTCCTGACGGTTCGCCGCCTGTTCCACCGCGCGCTCCCGCCCTTCGGCGTAGGCCCCGGATCCGGCGGCCGCGGCGAACGGGATCGCCAGCAGTACCAGCAGGACCGCGCCGATCATCAGCGCGGCTTCGAGTCGGTCGGACCAGCGGATGAGCGGATTTCGCCGCGTGATCACGGTGACGATTTCGGGCCGCGCTTTCATGGCTGTCTCCTGTGTCCTGGTTCGCTCAGAGGATCGGACCGGGCTCGTACGAAACAGAGGTCAGCAGCCGGCCGAGCCTGCCTTCCGGAGCCGAGGCGGGCGGCGGGATCACCACCACCGGACAGGTCGCGTGCCGCAGTGCCGTCTTGCACACCGAGCCGACCAGCAGTTCACGAATCTTGCCCGTGCCGTGGCTGCCCAGCACTAGGAGCGCGGCCCCCTTCGAACGCTCGACCAGCGTTTCGCCAGGGTCACCCTGGGGAACGTCGTAGGTGATGTCGAGCCCTTCGTGGGCGTCGAGGACTTTGGCGGTCGCGGCTTCCAGCGCCTTCAAATGGACGTCTCTCGCCTCCGCCACGGTCCGATTGGCCGACGCGTCGTCCAACATCTCGTCGTGGACCCACACATTGACCACCTGCAAGGCGGCGCCCTGCCTGACCGCTTCGTCGGCCGCCCAGCGCACCGCCGCGGCAGAACCCGCCGAACCGTCCATGCCGACGACGATCCGGTTCCCCGTCGCACTGTCCGTCATGGTGTTCTTCCCTTCTGTGCCGGTGTTTTCCGAGGTTCTTCGACCACGACGACCACCTGAGGGAATCCGGGAACACCGTCGATGCCGGCAAGCGCCCCGCGGATGGCGGGGGCGTCGAAAGGCTCGGTGAACGCGGTGGCCTCCAAGCCGTACTCGGTGGACGCGAGCAACAACCGCTGTGCGACCGCACCAGCCCTGACGAGCTGTTGCCGGCTTTCCGTCACGGTGGCGACCAGGAACGCGATCCAGGAGGCTTCCGGAGTCGCCTTCCTGGTGATCTGCCCGCCTATCTTGGGCAGCTCACGGACGTGAGACGGCTTGAGCACCCGCACCCGGATACCCTCGCTCTCGTTCGCTTCGGCGACCTCTCGCCCCCACGTCGCCACCGAGGACGGAGTCGGCTTGGTCCGGCGCCCGGACAGGGCGGCGAACCGGGCGAAATCGGCCGCCGCGGGGCGGATGCGACGCCGCGAGGCGAGCCTGGCGACCCGATCCAAGGCGCCGACGTCACAAGCCAGGTCGATGTGCGGCGCCCGGCCCAGCATCCTGATCGCACAATCGAGATTCGCCACTACCGCCCCGCAGACGATCAGTCGCGCACGCCCACCCCGGTCCCGCACCCAGTGGTTGTTCGCGAGACGTTCGTACAAGTCGAGCGAGTCCTCATGAACCGACAGCGTCCAGACATCGTCGATCCATCGCCTCGGGACCTGTCGTGCGGCCGCCACGAGGATCCGCTTCTCCTCCGTCGACCAGACATGCGCGGGGATCCCGGTGAACGTCGTCATGGCCGCTCCCCCGCGTTCCTGTCGCGGGCGACCTCTTCGATCGGGCGACGTGGCGTCTTCACGCCCGGATAGCCGTAACCGAGCCTGAAGACGGTCTGGGGATGGAAGGTGCCACCGAGCAGGTCACGCAGTTCCGCGCGTACGGCGCTGATCTCGATCGGCTGCGAATAGAACGAAGCGCTCAGTCCGGCGTCTGTGGCGGTGAGCAGGACCCGCTGCATCGCGCACCCCGCGCGGACCTGAGAGATCGGAGCGTCGTTCGGCATGGTCAGCACCGCTACCAGCGGGTCCTGCTCGAAGACGCGAGGAACACCGCCCTCGTTGACGTACCGTCCCGGGAGCAGCCCGCCCGCCGAACGAGGCCCGCCCGCGTAGGTGGGAACACCGTCGTCCTCTGCGGTTTGCCTCGTCCATTCCCGGAGTTCTCGTTGGAAGGCCGCGTCCAGGCCTTGAACGTGGTCGGCTCGGCGGATGAGTCCCGCGGTCGCCTCCAGCAGACCGGCTTCGTCGAGCAGGACCAGCCGTGCCCCCTCCTCACGAGCCGCCTCACGCGCGGCGGTCCGCACGTGGAGTGGCACCGGCTCGTCCGTGAAGGGGCGGCGGTTGCTGTACCGCCGGGGAATCGCCGCGGCAAGACGTCGCTCGATCACCGTGGGACGGTGACGGGGGCCGAGTGTCACTCGTGCCAGCAAGGAGGACCTCTCCCGTTCAGGCGCTAGTTCGACTTCACTGACTCGGCCAGCGGCGGCGATGGCGAGCCGCAGGTTCAGCAACGCCGCGCCACAGGCCAGCCGCGCCTCACGCGCCTGCGGATCACAGACGCCGAGAATCCGGCTTTCGTCGAGCACGACGTCGATCGTGTCCGGCGCCAGCTCGAAGATCCACGGCTGGGAGTTGTGCGGTGACGGCGCGCGCACCGCGGCGCGCAGCGCGTCCGCGACGACCGGCGAACGAGTGAGGACCATCCTGCTGCACCTGCCTTTCGGTCTCAGCGTCTCGCGTGACGGACGAGGACGGCAGTGGCTGTGGGCCCGGTGTGCCGGGACCTTCGGCACCGCTAGTCGTGAGTGGTGGTTCGGGCCACAGTGCCGTGAAGGACCCCTTCATTGCGTCTAGCGCAGTGAAGGGGTCCTTCACGTACTTCAAGAGACACGGCCAACGCCACACCGGCCACGCATGCTCCCTGCGCCTCCGCCTGACGCGACCCTGAAACCGGCGCACTCCAGGACACTAACGAGACGCGAACTCGCGCCATTCCTCCTGCCATCGCGCCCATCGAGCCCTGTCGAGCAGCACTCGACCACAGCCGTAACCGGCCAGCACGACCACGATGAAGGCAAGCCAAAGGCCGACTCCTGTCCCGACACCGAGGAGGCGGGCGTCGAGACCGGTGAGAGGTGCGGCGACCGGGTTCCCCGACTCGTCGAGCCAGACCGGGACCTTCGCGCCGGCTCGGCTCCCCCGCGTCGCCTGGACCTCGCCGACTCGGCTGTCCCCGTCACGAGTGACCCACGTCGCCTCGGCAGGCGCGGTGTCATCGACGACACCCGACCGGCCTCCGATGGCGATGGGCGCGCCGTCTTCGAGCAGGGTCGCTTCCGCGCGATATCTGGTGGCCTGCTCGGTCGCCGCCTGCTCGGCGCGGGCCGCGAACACACCGGAAGCCACCGCCGCGGCGACCGGCAGGGCGAGGACCACGAGGGCGACTGCGAGAAGCACCGTGAACGCTTCGATGCGATCTTCGCGGCGAGCGAGCGGGTTCCGCCCTGGATGGACCATGTGCCAGGCTCGCGACCAGCGAGACGACGTGTTCATGATCTGGACCTCCGCGGTGGATCGCCGGAACGTGTTGTCGCCACCATCACGCGGCGACGCCGCCCGGCAAGAGAGGCGACGGTCCCGCCAGGCCGGGACCTCCAGCCGTATTCCGGGCCCACCCGGTGGATCGAGACTGGCTTCATGCGAGTACGTGATGTCATGACCACCCCGGTCATCGCGGTGACGCCCGCGGCCACGATCGGCGAAGCGATCGCCGTGCTGACCGGCAAGGGATTCACCTCGCTGCCGGTCGTCGGCGACACCGGCGAGCTGCTCGGCGTGCTGGTCGAAGAGGACCTGCTCCGGGCGCGTTACCTTTCCGACGGCGATCCGGACAGCGGCGTCATGCTCAGCGGGCGTACCAAAGTGAGCGCGCTGATGCGGCGACCGGCGGCCGGTGCCCATCCCGATGGCGACCTGGCCGATCTGACGGCGAAGATGCTGGAGCGCCGGCTCCGATCCGTCCCGGTTCTCGAACACGGCCGCGTGATCGGCGTCATCACCTGGCAGGACCTTCTCCGTGCCGGGCCATCCGCGCAAAGGAATGAGCCATGAACACGAATCCCGACCACACCCGCCACCTTCTCGTGGGCGCCGACGGCTCGGCCGAGGGCGAGGAAGCGATCCGGTGGGCCATCACCGAAGCCACCGCCGTCGGCGACAAGGTCGAGGTCCTGATGGTTCTGCCGAGGGAAGAACTCCTTCCCGGCACGTCGTTCGCCCTCCAGCCACACGGCAGGGTTCCGGTGAGGAAGAACTACTCGCTCGACGACGCGGTCGCACGGATCCAGAGTGAGCTTCACGCGGACATCGAGGTGAAGACCATGCTGCGGCAAGGGAATCCGACGTCGGAACTGCTCGCGGCGGCGCGCGACGCGGACATGCTCGTGCTGGGCACGGGCAGGAAGAGCGCGGTCGGCAGGCTCGTCTTCGGCAGTGTGGCCACGGCTTGTATCAGACACGCGACGTGTCCCGTCGTGCTGGTGTCGACGCAGGCGGTTCATCGGTTCAGCCCGACCGCCTCCTGATTCATCCGTGCGGCCCGCGACCTCCGGCCGCATCGGCGGATCTCCCGGTTCGCCCTACCGTCCTGACCGTGTCCGAGCACGACTCCAGACGAATCGAGGCGTCCTGACATGTCACGAAGATCCCGGTCCACGGCAGCCGTATTGTCGTCGATCACGCTCTGTCTCGCCGTATCGGCGGGGCCCGCGTTCGCGGGCGAAACGGTCCCGGCCACGTCGGTCACTTCCCAGAGTGCCACAGCCCCCGCTCCGACCTCCCCGGCGAAGCCCGCCCCGACGACCCCCGTGAAGATCACCCCGACGTCGTCGCACCCCGCACCGGTTCCGTCGGAAACCGTATCGACCGCACCCCGGCAGACCACGACGAAACCGGCCTCCGCACCGTCGAACTCCCGGTCCAGCACCCCGGCGAAGTCAACTCCATCGCCCGCTGCGCCTGATCTCCCCGACCTGCAACTGACAGTGTGGTTCGACGAGCCCTCGTACCTCTCCACTCAGCTGATCACCGTGCACGCCAGGGTCACCAACAGGGGAACGGCGACGGCGAGCCGGGCGATCGTGAGTTCCACCGGTAACCTGTCGACCACGTGGTGGACTCCGCTCTCCCCGCCCGGTGTGCCGATCGAGCCCGGGCAGACCGTTGTCGGCACCGCCGACGGCTACGTGACCACCACATCCGGCCCGGTGACCCTGACGGTCACAGCCGCTCTGCTCGGCGACGAAGCGGACGCCGACCCGGCGGACAACACCGTCACCGCTTCCGTCCCGGTCACGCATCTCAGCGGCAGCTACCGCGGAACGATCTACGGCGACCGCGACGGGAACGGAACGATGGATCCCGGTGAGGCACTGGCCGGGGTCAAGGTGTCCACCTCGGGTGGCACACCGAACGTCGGCCGGACCACGACCACCGACACCCAAGGACGTTTCGTCTTCCAGGACCTGCCTGCCGGCCGTTACTGGACGATTCTCGAGAACGCCGAGTGGTACCTGGTGGGGCCGAACGTCGAGGTGGACGGCGTCGACGACCCCGACGTGGTGATCCGAGGCACGGCTTCGGCAGCCAAATGGCTGGCCGTGTCGATGGCTTTCGCACGGAAGACGTACCGGAAGAACGACGTCGCGCAGCTGACCGTGATGCTTGCCAACAAGGGCACGGCGGTGGTCAAGAACGTGACCGCGAGGTGCTGGACCACCGGGTCGGGCGAGCTCAAGACCGGCGATCTGTCCCCTGACGGGCCGGGTGTGACCGTCCCGGCCGGGGCGCAGCGGGTGCGCGTCATGACGGTCCGTATCACCGACGAGGCCGCCGCCGTGGGCCACCTGCGTGTCACTTGTGCCATCGGCGCGCCGCCGTTCCTCAACGGGCCGCCGACCGTCATGGCGACGGCGAGGATCCCCGGTGGCATGGCTCCGCGGGTCGACGGCTATCTGGGGCGCTTCCTGTGGAAGCCGCAGCTCGGACTTCCCTACAGCGATCCGCTTCCCGGGGTGAAGGTCTACCTGCGGGACCAGGTCACCGGAGCAGTCGTAGCTCGAGCGGTGACCGGCGGCAACGGCGGCTTCACCTTCCGGAACGTGCCGGCCGATCTGTACGACTTCGGGATCGTGGGACCGTGGAGGATGGTGTACTCCGACCCGGAATTCGTCGTCCGCGACGGGGAGAACGGCCCCGGCGACAATCCCTATCGCCACCTCTACTTCGTCGTTCCCGGCCCAGATCAGCCTGATCCGGATCCCGTGCCGCCGCTCAAGGGCCGTGAGGTCCTCCTACCCGGCCCGGTACCGGTGGCGACCCGGCCCCCGGCCCCGCAGCGGCCCGGCTTGGCCGAGACAGGCGTGGGGGTCACCTGGCTCGCGCTGGGCGGCATGATCACGACGATGGCGGGCGCGGCGCTCGTGCTCGGCGCGCACCGCAGGCGATTCCGGTAAGGGACGGCCGCCCAGCTTGGGCGTGGTCGGTGGCGTCACACCGAACGGGGACGGCGCGCGGGGCTGGCGGTCGTCGTCGACCCGGGGCTCGACCCGATCCGCGAACCGCGGCNTCACACCGAACGGTGTGACGCCACCGACGCATTCGCCTCACAATTCGAGTCGCACCTATACGTGTTCCACCGAGAGAACCGCCTCGGCATCCCGCGCCAGCTCGACGTCCTCGCCTGTTGCCAGGACGAAGACGGTCACCGGCGCGTCATCCGGGCTGATCGCCCGATCGCCGTCCCCGAGACAACGAGCCGGATCGACAGCGATCCCGAAGACACCCAGCCTCGCGGACAGTCGCGCGATCAGCTCCGGCTGATGCTCGGTGACCCCACCGGTGAACACGACGGCGTCGATCCGGTCGAGGCTCGCCGCCATCGCGCCGATCTCTCGACGGATCCGGTGCAGGTAAACGGCGACAGCCGACATCGCGTCGGGATCCCCGGCCGCTTCACGGGCCAGGACGGCGCGAAGGTCCCCGTCCGTTCCGCTCATTCCGGCGAGACCGGAACGGTGATACAGCGCGTCTTCCATCGCTTCGACCGACATCGGCGCCGTTCGCATGACGTGCAGCACCAGCCCGGGATCCACCGAGCCGGACCTTGTCGCCATCGCCGGCCCTTCCAACGGGGTGAAACCCATACTCGTGTCCATGCTCCGGTCACCGCGGATCGCGGTCACCGAGACACCGGCGCCGAGGTGGCAGCACAGGAGCCGCGGCTCCTCGACACCGAGGAGTGCCGTCACCCGGAGCGCCGCGTGACGGCACGAAAGGCCGTGGAAACCGTAGCGCCGCAGCCGCCCTTGAGTGGTCCATTCCCGTGGCAGCGCGTACCTCGACGCTTCTTCGGGGAGTTGGGAGTGGAAGGCCGTGTCGAACGACGCGATCACCGGCAGGCCGGGACGCGATCGGAACACCTCGCGTGCGAGGCGGACGGCCTGTGGCTGGTGAAGCGGCGCGAACGGGCTGAGCTTTTCGAGCGCGTCGACGACGTCCGGGGTGAGCCGGACCGGACCGGTCCTGGAACCCCCGTGCACGAACCTGATGGCCACGATGTCCACTGTGGACCACCGATCGAGAGCCTGTCGCGCGGCGTCATGGGCGTCGTCCAGGCTCATGGCGGCCCAGCCGACCGGCGTGCCGTCGACGACCAAGGACGATTTCAGGCTCGAAGAGCCGGGATTCAACGTCAGCACACGCATGAAGACTCCTTCGGGCACAAGTTCGCCGGGCGGGCGCGCCCTGGGGGTCGCGCGCCCACCCGGCCGGGGATGGTCAGCCCTTGCCGACCTCGATCTTGACGTGCTTCTCGTCCGGCTTGTCGTCGACCGGCATGGAGACTTCGAGGATCCCGTCCTTGTAGGCCGCGGTGACCTTTGCCGTCTTCGCACCGGACGGCAGGGAGACGGTCCGGCTGAACTTGCCGTAGTAGAACTCACTGCGACCGTGTTCCGCGGTCCTCGCCTCGCGTTCGGCGGTGATCGTCAGCAGCCCCTCGTGCGCGGTGACCGAGATGTTCTTCTCCGGGTCGAATCCGGGAAGCTCGGCCCGGACGAGGTACTTGCCGTCCTCGACCGACTCTTCGATACGCACCGGGTTGTGTTCGGCGAACGGCCACGGATTCTCCAGCCAGGCCGCGATACTGGGCAGGGTCATGCGCGAACCGGGTACGAGAGTTGTCATATCCGTTCTTCCTTTCCTGTTAGGGTGCCGTCAGGACTCCCAAGTCCAGTCACGGACTTCGGGAAGATCATCACCGTGTTCGACGATCCACCTGTGGTGCCTTTCACGCGCGTCCGTCATCCGTTGCCGTACGGCGCCGGCACGGGCGACAAGACCAGGCACCCGATCGATCACGTCGGTCACGAGCTGGAAGCGGTCCATGTTGTTGCGCACCAGCATGTCGAACGGGGTGGTCGTGGTTCCGTGCTCGATGTACCCGCGCACGTGCATGTCGTCATGGCTCGCACGCCGGTAGGCCAGCCGGTGGATCAGCCAGGGGTAGCCGTGATAGGCGAAGATCACCGGGCGGTCGGTGGTGAACAGCGCGTCGAATTCACGGTCGGTCATGCCGTGCGGGTGTTCCGCGGCGGGCTGCAGGCGCATGAGGTCGACCACGTTCACCACTCGGACCGCGAGTTCGGGCAGGTACTCCCGCAGCAGCTTGGCCGCAGCGAGCACCTCGACCGTCGGCGCGTCGCCGGCACAGGCGAGCACCACGTCGGGTTCCCGATCCGGATGGGTGCCGGCCCACTCCCAGATCCCGGCGCCGCGCGCACAGTGCACCGCCGCGTCTTCGCCGTCGAGCCAGACGGGGCTGTCGTTCTTTCCCGCCACGATCACGTTGACGTAGTCCCGGCTGCGCAGGCAGTGGTCCGCGACCCACAGCAACGTGTTCGCGTCCGGCGGCAGATAGACCCGGACGACTTCCGGGCTCTTGTTGGCGACATGGTCGACGAAACCCGGATCCTGGTGGGAGAACCCGTTGTGGTCCTGCCGCCAGACGTGGGAGGTCAACAGATACGTCAGCGACGCGACCGGCCGCCGCCACGGGATCTCCCGATGCACCTTGAGCCACTTGACGTGCTGGTTGAGCATCGAGTCGACGATGTGCACGAACGCCTCGTAGCACGAGAAAAGCCCGTGCCTGCCCGAGAGCAGGTAGCCTTCGAGCCAGCCCTGACAGAGGTGCTCCGAGAGCACCTCCATGACCCGGCCGTCGGCGGCGAGATGCTCGTCGACGGGTTCGATCTCGCACAGCCAGCTCTTGGCCGTCACGTCGAACACCGCGTCGAGCCGGTTGGAAGCGGTCTCGTCCGGGCCGAACAGCCGGAAGTTCGCCGCCTTCCGGTTCAGCGCGAACACGTCCCGCAGCCAGCGCCCGAGCACGCGCGTCGGTTCGGCGGCAGCGCCTCCCGGCCGGACGAGCGGGATCGTGTGCGGCGGCACCGCCGGAAGCTCCAAGGGCCGCAGCACGAGACCGCCGTTGGAGTGCGGTGACGAACCCATCCGGAGATCGCCGTGCGGGATCAGCCCGGTGACCTCGGACGTCGGCCTGCCGTCCTCGTCGAACAGCAGCTCCGGCCGATAGGAACGCAGCCATTCCTCCAACTGCCGCAAATGCTCGGGGTTCCCGCGCGCGTTCGGGACCGGGACCTGATGCGAGCGCCACGTTCCTTCGACCTGCTTACCATCCACAATGGATGGTCCGGTCCAGCCCTTGGGGCTGCGCAGCACGATCATCGGCCAGCTCACGGAACCCGTCGGCGCGCCCGCGGAGCGGGCCCGCACCTGGATTCCGTCGATCTCGTCCAGCGCACCGTCCACCGCCGCGGCCATGGCCTGGTGCATGACCGCCGGATCGTCGCCCTCGACGTAACGCGGGGCGTACCCGTACCCGCGCAGCAGCTCGTCGAGCTCGGTGCCGCTGATCCGCGAGAGCACGGTGGGGTTGGCGATCTTGTAGCCGTTCAGGTGCAGGATCGGCAGCACCGCGCCATCGCGGGCGGGATTGAGGAATTTGCCCGAGTGCCAGCTGGTGGCCAGCGGCCCGGTTTCCGCCTCACCGTCACCGACGACGCAGCCGACGACGAGGTGCGGGTTGTCGAACGCGGCACCGAAGGCGTGCGCGAGGGAGTAGCCCAGTTCGCCTCCTTCGTGAATCGAGCCCGGAACCTGCGGAGCCACGTGACTGGGCACCCCGCCCGGGAAGGAGAACTGGCGGAACAGCGTCCGCAGACCACTCTTGTCGTAGGGGACTTCCGGCCACGCCTCCGAGTAGCTGCCTTCGAGCCAGGTATTCGCGTAGAGGGCCGGACCACCGTGACCTGGTCCGGTCACGAACATCGCGTTCAGGTTCCGCCGCACGATGGCCCGGTTAAGGTGGGCGTAGACGAAGTTCAGTCCTGGAGAGGTACCCCAGTGGCCGAGCAGACGCGGTTTGACGTGTTCGGGCTTCAGCGGCGATTCCAGCAGCGGATTGTCCATCAGGTAGATCTGGCAGGCGGCGAGATAGTTCGCCGCCCGCCACTGAGCGTCCACTTGGGACAACTCGGCGGGAGTCAGGACCGACGGCGCGGCCGGAGCGCTGAGAACGGTCATCGCGACTTCTCCGGCCGGACCACCATCACCGGGCACTCCGCGTGGTGCGCGAGCGCTTGGCTGGTCGAGCCGAGCAACTGCCCGGTGAAGCCGCCCCGGCCCCGGCTGCCCACGACCACCAGCTGCGCCTTGGCACTCCACTCCAGCAGGGCATGCCGCGGCCGGTCCTGCACGAGAACCCGCTCGACCTTGACGTCCGGATACTTCTCCTGCCAGCCTGCGAGCCGCTGCGCCAGCAGCCGGCGTTCCTCGTCCTCGATCGACTCCCACTGCACGACAAGCCGTGCCATCCCGTAGGCGTCGTCGTAGGTGACGTCTCGCCATGCGTGGACCACGACCAGGTCGGCCTTCCGCCACGCGGCCTCTTCGAAGGCGATCTCCAGTGCGCGCTCGCTCAGCGGGCTGCCGTCGATACCGACCACGATCGGCCCCTCGGCCGGATACGCGGTGGTGTTCTTCCTGCCCCGCATGACCACCACGGGACAGTGGGCGTGGGCGACGACCGCAGACGCCGTCGAACCGATCGTCATCTCGCCGAAGAAGCCCCTCCCGGTGCCGCCGACGACCACCATCGCCGCCGACTCCGACGCGTCGATCAAGGTGGGCACCGGAGAGTCCGCCGGCATCCGCGTGTCCACGTCCACTCCGGGTGCCACCGAATGCGCCTGTCCGACGGCCTCCTCCAGCACACGCTGACCTTCCTCGGCGAGGATGTCGTACCAAGGCGTGGGGCCCGCCAATCCGGCTCCGTAAGCCAGCTTGTCGACACGCAGCGCGTGCACGATGAGCATCTTCATCAGTCGTTCCTCGGCGACGGCGGCGGCCCACCGCACGGCCGCCCTGCCCGGCTCCGTCCCGTCCACTCCGACGACGATCTTCCGGTCCGCCGCGTTCATCGTTCGTCCTCCTGATAGGTCACTTTCGCTTCCACCACACCGGGAACCGCCTCGGCCAGCAATTTGGCCACGTGGCGGTCGGTGTCGCTGTCGTAGGCATCACCCACCCGCACGACGCCGTCTCGTACTTCGACCGTCCACCGGCCAGGTCCGCCGTAGATCGCCAGGTGATGGCGGACGTCCGCCGCGATCGCCTCGTCGGAACGGGCGAAGGCACGCACGAAGTCGCCTCGTGTGAGGATTCCGACCACCTTCGAACCGTCCACGATGGGCATCACGCGGATCCGTCCGTCGAGCAGGGCCCTGCCGACGTCGGCGGCGTCCGCGCCGGTGCTCATCCCCGTGGCCGGTGTCGTCATCACCTGAGCGACGGTCAGCCCCGGCCTCGGCCGTGCCTCGTGGTCCGGGCCCGAGCGGACGTCGTGCGGGAACCGGTTCCTGATCAGATCGGCCTCGGTCACGATGCCGATCAGCCGGTCGTCCTCGTCGATCACCGGCAACGCGGTGAATCCCTTTTCCGCCAACAGCTCGGCAGCGTGTTTCGCGGTGGTCCCGGGCGTCACCGTGACGACCGGAGCGGACATCAAGTCCCGTGCTCGCATGCTGAGCTCCTCACTCGGTTTCCTGTCCGGTCATAGCCGGACGAACGACCGCCACCGGGCATTCCGAGTGCGCGACGAGTGCCTGGCTCGTGGAGCCGAGCAACATCCCCCGGAACCCGCCGCGGCCTCGCGACCCGACGACGAGCAACTGGGCGTGTTCGCCGAATCCGAGCAGCGCGCGGACCGGACGGCCGCGGACGACCACCGTCTCCACGCGCAGGTCCGGGAACTTGGCCCGCCAAGGCGCGAGTTGTTCGTCCAACGCTTGTCGCTCCGCCGACTCGATCGCGTCCGGGTCGACCGTCAAGGCGTGCACCCTGGCCGATTCGTGGTCGGTGACCTCGTTCCACACCCTGACCACGATCAGATCCGTGCCGCGGAGCGACGCTTCGTCGAAAGCGAAGGCCAAGGCCGCTTCGCTTGACTCGGAACCGTCCGTGCCCGCGACGACCGGGCCGGTCTCCGGTGGAACGTCTTCCGGGTGCTTCCCCCTCGCGACGACGATCGGGCAATGCCCGTGCTGCGCCAACGCCACCGCCGTCGAACCGACCAGCAGACCGGTGAAGCCACCGAGGCCGCGGGAACCCAGCACGATCAGGATCGCCGTCCGCGATTCCTGGACCAGTGCGGCCACCGGCGCCCATTCCCGCGCGGCGGACTCGACGATCAGATCCGGGTAGCGCTCGGCCACCGCGTCACAGGCTTCGGCGAGCCACCTCGCCCCTTGAGCCTCGAACGCAGACCGGACCGCCTCGGCCGACGGCAGCACGCCGGGCATCCTCACCGGAGGAACCGTGTACACGTGGACCAGCCGGAGCCGCTTCCCCCTCTGGACGGCCTCTGCCGCCGCCCACACCGCGGCCCGCCGGGCGGATCCCGAACCGTCGATCCCCACTACGACCGCGCCTTCAGCCACGCTCGGCATATCCACTCACCTCTTTTGTCCGAGCAGGCTTCACCGCGGCGGCGATTTCGCCCGCCCAAGCCCGCACCGCCGGCCAATCCCGGTAGTCACCGTCCTTGACCCGGAGCGCCGTCACGACCGCTCGTTCGGCGAACCGCAGCAGGTTCCGGTCGATCCGGCCCGGGAACACCACGTGCCCGCGTGCCCCGGACGCCACCATCAGCCGAGCCACGTCCACCGGATCCGGTTCCGCCGCGGGCTTCAGCGGCGCTCCCACCGGGCCGCTGGAGAACAACCACACGTTCTTGGTCCTGAGGACTTCGGCGTGCTCGCCGACGACGTTTCTCGCCTGCTCGAGCCATTGCCCCAGATACACACCGCTACCCACCAGAACGACGTCGAACTCATCCACCGACGTGACGTCCTCGGCCCTCGACACCCGCACCGTCGCCTGACCCCGCAGCTCCGACGCGAGGGCTCGGCCGATTTCCCCCGCGATCTCCCAGGTCCCGCCGTGGCGGCTGGCCGCCGCTACGAGGATCTTCATTTCGCACTCCCGTCTGGTCACTTCCCAGCTTCGACCAGTGATGAGTTCAGGAGGAGAGACCGAAGTCCCGGTGAGACGGGCCCACAGTCCCGGCTTGATCGCCTCGGTGGCACAGCTCCGCCGGCGAGGACCTTGGTCCCTACCCCACGCCGCGAACTCGGCAGGAATCTGGAGATTCGCGAAATCGGGAGGAGCACTCATGCGAACACTCGTGGCACACCTCGCTGCCGTGACCATTCTGGTGGCGGCCACGACCATCGGGCTGTCGGACAACGCGGCCGTCGCCAGTACGCGGTATGTCGACCTCGGCGAGATCTCCGGCGTCCTGGACGCCTACGCGGTGGATGTGAACGACCACGGGCTCGTGATCGGTACGAGCAGGAAGAACCCGGACGATTCCCATGAACCCACTGTGTGGGACCGCGACGGACGACGCACCGTCCTGCCGGATTTGCCGGACAACGCCGATTCGACCTACCCGAAGGCGATCAACGGCCGGAACGAGATCATCGGCCAGGCCCCGACGACGGACGGCCGGATCCACGCCGTACGTTGGACCTCTGACCACCGGATCATCGATTTGGAGTTCCCGCCGGGCACGACGGGACTCGCTGCGAACGCCATCGCCGGCGACGGCACGGTCATCGGCTACGCGATGCCGGGTATGCGCCCGGCTCGCTGGGACCGGACCGGCCGGGTCAGCGAACTGACCGGTCCACCCGGTCTGCGGGACATCACGGCGACGGCGGTGAACGACCGCGGACTCATCACGGGATACGGTATCGGCGAGGCGTGGAAGGCACAGCCCCTGCTGTGGAACTCGTCCGGACAGATGCGTGCGTTGGCTTTACCGTCCGGTATCACGACAGCAGTCGCCGCGGGGTTGAACAATCGAGGGACCGTGGTCGGTGGCAGCGGCGACTTCGCGCTCCTTTGGGACCGTGGCGGGCGTCCCGCTGTGCTACCGAATCTTCCCGGCGAAACCTCATCCGCCACGGCGATCACCGAACGCGGAACCGTCCTCGGGTACTCGAGCGCTCCCAGCGGCACGACGGCGGTCCGCTGGATCCATGGCCGGATATCCCGGCTAGAGCGTCCGTCCGGGAGCATCTCGACCCACGCGCGCCAGCAGAACGATCACGATGTCGTGGTCGGTGGCGCCGCGATGGGCCCGAGGCAGAATGTCCCGGTCTGGTGGGATCGCGACGGCGTGGTCCACACGCTCGACTGCCCTCCCGGCACCTACTCCTGCACGGTCGAATCGGTCAACGATCACGGGATCGCGGTCGGGCACGCCTTCGTCATTTCCCCGGAACGTGGGGCGAGCCACGCGTTGTTGTGGAAATTGGGACGGTAGCGGCTCGAGCCAGTCGAGCACCAGCGGCATGATGTGGCACGACAGGCCGGTACTGCCGGCGGTCAGCAGCAGGACACCTACTGGGTACACAGCGAGAATCGCACCCAGCTGCACCACCGAGAACGGCGGGTAAGGGTAACGTGCGGTTCCCGCCGCCATGGAAGCAGCTGTCGTACAGATCTTCACCATTCCACCAGGCAAGCGCTCCCGCCCGATAGATCCGGGCGTCGGACATCGCGGTGAAACCGCTGTCTCGACTGCCCGATTCGTACGGCTACGCCCGCGGCGAGCGCGAGCAGAAACCAGGGCGCATATCGGGCAATACGTTGCCGGGAAACAGATACAGCACTCCCGGCGAGGCGCCAGAATCTCGACGCCGACAAGAGCAAATTCAACCACGCCGAAAGCGGGTGAACTTTCCACCACGCAGGCTGATCGACCTCCCGGCGTCATTCCGGAGCATCGAGCAAGGCCGACGCGCTGAGCTCACCTTCGATGACGGAACCGGCGACCGCGCTCAACTTCAGATTGCGCTGACTCGCATAGCCGCGGAGCGCGGAAAGCGCGGCCGCCATGTCGACGGCCAGCTGTTCGGCGACGACTCCCTTCGCCTGCTCGACCACGATGAGACTCTCCAGCGTCGCCTGAAGCTGCTCGGTCACGAACTCGTAGTGGCGAACAGGGTGATGCTGGAACAGACCGATCGTCCCGACGTCCGCCAATGCCTGAGCGGTCCGGAGGTCCCTCACACCGAACTCGCCGCGGTTCCGCCGGAGAATGTTGAGCACCCCGACGGCCTCGCCTCGCAGACGCATGGGAATCGCGGCTACTGCGGCGAAACCGGCATCGATGGACGCGATCGCGAACCTCGGCCACCGGGCCGGTGCGACGTGCAGATCCGGCTCCTCGACCCGCACACCGGATTGGAAGGCATCCAGTGACGGGCCTTCCTCTGTCTGAAGGTGGAACAAGTCCGTCAGCCGTATCCACTCCTCGGACGTGGCGACCAGTTGCAGCGGACCGTGCTGGGTGGTCAGCAGCACGCCTGCCGCGTCCGCGTCCAAGAGCTGTGTACAACGTTCCACCAGCAGGTGCAAGAACTCTATGACATCGAAGTCGGCCAGCAACGTGTCAGCCAGCTCCGCCAGCGCATCAACGATACGGTCTTCGATCATCGGAGCGTCCTTGTCATCTGATCCGTAAGAGGTCCTTGAGGAACGGGTGAGAGGGTCATGGCGGCTCCTTGAAGGGAGCGAAGCGAACTTCGCGAGCCACGACCGCGGCAGCGAGATCGCTGAGCGTTCTCTGTTCCGCGAAGGCGCGTGCTCGCAGACTGGCCAGCGCGTCGCGCGCACTGACCCGCAGTTGAGCGGAGACCATTCCGGTCGCCTGGTGCACCTGCGCGCTGTGCAACGGCAAAGCTTCGATCCGGGGAGCCCCGTCCGGACGGGGTAGTCCCGCGTGTTCGTCCAGCAGCATCCGCAACGCCAATTGGGCGAACGCCAACGCGTCGATCAGGGACGCGGGACTCAGCGCAAGGGCGTCAACCCGGTGCAGTGAGAAAGCGCCGAGCACGATCGAGCCGACCCGCAAAGGCAAGGCGAACACCGCATGGGCACCCGCTTCCACCGCCAGGGGTGTGAACAATGGCCAACGACTTTGAAGTTCCGGAGTGTCGAGATCGGCGGCCAGAACGGCGATACCCTCCCGACACGCGTCCACCGACGGCCCCTCCTCGACTGTGTTGTGCAATTCGGCCAACTGCTCCGCGAGTGGACTCGTCGCACAGCGGGTGTCGGACACACCTCGCGGCGTGTCGATCGTCAAAGCCACGCCGTCCACCTCGAGCCGCCCGACAGCCGCCTCGCACAGCGTAGTCGTGGAAAGTGAGCGCCCCAGTGAGGCGGCATGTTCAACAGCCCAAAGCAGCACTTGAGGCAGCGGGCCGCCGTTGTCGCCGGTCATCGTCACCGCCTCGTTTCACTGTCGAGCAAACCGCTCTCCACGTCCGACCGGTTATTGAAGCAGACCCCGACGGGTTTAGCGGGCACTGCGGGCACGGAGCAAATCACAACAGATCCGACGCGGTCATTCGCCTGTTCGAGGGAGGACCTTCGTCTCTACGGCGCCCCTCGTTGCCGAGCAGATCATCGGTGAACCGAAGGACGACAAGGGAGACGATCATGACGGTACGGCTCGGGATCAACGGCTTCGGCAGGATCGGGCGGGACATCCTCCGCTGCGTACTGGAGTCGCCGGAAAGCCCGATCGAAGTGGTGGCGGTCAACGACATCACCTCGCCCGAGATGCTGGCGCACCTCCTGGTCCACGATTCCACCTACGGCAAACTCCGCACACCTGTCGAGATCGTCGACGGCGAGGCTCTCCGCGTCGGCGACCAGCTCGTCCAGGTCACCGCGGAGGCCGATCCGGCCCGGCTGCCGTGGGGCGAGTACGGCGTCGATGTCGTCATCGAGTCCAGCGGCAAGTTCCGGACTCGTGAAGCCGCGGGCGCGCACCTGGCCGCCGGCGCCAGGAAGGTCGTGATCTCCGCGCCGGGCAAAGACGTCGACGCGACGATCGTGCTGGGCGTCAACGAAGGCGACTACGACGCCACCAACCATCACATCGTTTCCAACGCGTCGTGCACCACCAACTGTGTCGCGCCGATGGTCAAGGTTCTGCACTCGGCGTTCGGTATCCGGCGCGGCCTGCTCACCACCATCCACAGCTACACCGGCGATCAAGCCCTGCTGGACCGTCCGCACAAGGACCCGCGCCGGGCTCGGTCGGCGGCGGTCAACGTGGTGCCCACCAGCACCGGCGCCGCCAAAGCGATCGGACTGGTCCTACCAGAACTGGCGGGCAAACTCGACGGGGTCGCGGTGCGCGTGCCGGTCGAGGACGGCTCGCTGACCGACCTCACCGTCGAACTCGAGCGCCCGGTGACCGCCGAGCAGGTCAACCATGTGTTCGCCGAGGCCTCGGACGGTGCCCTCAAGGGGATTCTGCGCTATACGGAAGCGCCCGTGGTGTCGCGCGACATCATCGGCGACCCGGCCTCGTGCGTGTTCGACGCCCCGCTGACCAAGGCCGACTCGCATCTGGCGAAGGTCTTCGGTTGGTATGACAACGAATGGGGTTACGCGACTCGCACAGTGGAACTGGTCGAGCTGATCGCGCGAAGCTTGCCGCCGCGATGAAGCGGCTGGGTGTCGCCGGTGCCCTGGTGGGCGGGAACTATCGGGCCGGTGACGTGGAGATCGACGAGGACTCCGGCCGGGTCGCCGCCGTAGGGCTCTCCAGCCCCGGTCGTGGCCTGGCCATCCCCGGTTTGATCGATCTCCAGATCAATGGCTTCGCCGGAGTGGACTTCCTGACCGCGGACACCGGCGACCACGTGCGCGCCGGGATCGCGCTGGCCCGGACCGGCGTCGTGGCCTACCAGCCGACACTGATCACCGACCGGCCCGACCGGACCCTCGGAGCGATCGCCACCGCCGGCAAGGCTCAGGGTGTGCCCGGCGGGGCCCGTGTCCTCGGGGTCCATCTGGAAGGTCCGTTCCTGTCCCCGGAACGGCCTGGCACCCATCCCGTCGAATACCTGCGCGCTCCGGATCTCACGCTCGCACAGCGGCTGCTGGACGCCGGCCCGGTCACACAGTTGACCCTCGCTCCAGAACTCCCGGGCGCTGTGGAGCTGGTCGACCTGTGTGTGCGGTCCGGGGTACTCGTCTCCTGCGGACACAGCGACGCCACCGCCGCCGCGACACACGCCGCGATCGATCACGGCGCCCGGCTGATCACGCATCTTTTCGACGCGATGCGTCCGTTCACCCATCGCGACCCCGGTATCGTCGGTGCCGCTCTCACCCGCCGTGAAGTGACCATCGGCCTGATCGCCGACCCCAGCCACCTGGCTCCCGAGGCGATTCACCTGGCCTTCCAAGCGGCTGCGGACCGGATCATTCTGGTCACCGACGATCTCGCCGCCGGCGGTTGTCCGGACGGCCACTACCGCCTTGGAAGCGTCGACTTCGCAGTGTCCGACGGCGTCGCCCGCCGCGCCGACGGAACTCTGGTCGGTACGACCATCACTCTGCTCGATGCCGTCCGCCACGCCTGCGACGTCGGCATCGCCACCGAGGCGGCCGTCAACGCGGCGACCCGCACTCCGGCCAGGTTGTATCCAGGGGCCGACATCGGCCTGTTGCGGCCCGGCGACCGCGCTGATGTGCTGGTTCTCGATGAAGCCATGCGGCTCCTGAGCATCTTCCACCGGGGAATACCGGTCGATCATCAGGCGCCGGCGTCGAGCCGGACGAAGGAAAGGGGCCGATCCTCGTGAAGAAGTCCTGGTGGATCGCGTCGACGGCGGGGGCCGTGGTGCTCGTCTCAGCAGTGGTCCTGATCGTGCGAGAACTGTCCGGCCCGACGAGCGGGACCGACTCGGCCCCGGCTCCGTCGTCCAGCGAAGCCGCCGCGCCTGATCGCCGGGCGGTACTGGCCGTCAAGATCGACAACGTGGCGGCCGCTCGGCCGCAGACCGGGCTGAGTGCCGCGGACCTCGTGTACGTGGAACCTGTCGAGGGCGGACTGACCCGGCTGCTCGCGCTCTACCGGGGCCGCCCGCCGGCGGTGATCGGCCCGGTGCGCAGCGCACGGGCCACCGACCTCAGCCTGCTGGCCCAATTCGGACGACCCGCTCTCGCCTATTCCGGCGCCGCACCGGAGCTGCTGCCGACTCTGCGTTCGGCTTCACTGACGAGCGCTTCGCCCACGGAAATCCCGAACGCGTACTTCCGCGACGACTCCCGGCCGTCACCGCACAATCTCTACCTTCGCCCACGTCAGGTCCCCGACAGCGAGGTCGCGCCGGAAGGCACGTTTCCCGAGGCGGGCGCCGCACCGGAATCCGGCACGGCAGCCGCCACCGCGGCGATCCGCTATCCGGCGGCCGCCTTCACGTTCACCTGGTCCCAGGACATCGGCAGGTACCTGATCGGTCTGGACGGCTCGCCGCTGACCTCGGTGGACGGCGGCCAGGTCGGCGCGGCGACGATCGTCGAACAGCGGGTCGCCGTCCGGCTCGGCGAACGCGGGGAGACCGGAACGGTCCCCAACTCCCCTATCGCCCAGACGGTCGGCACCGGGCAGGCGACGATGTGGCGAGGCGGGCAGCGGTTCGCGGCTACCTGGGACCGTGCGACGGCAACGGCGCCGACCCGGTTCACGACCGCGTCCGGGCAGCCGCTTCCGGTGTCCGACGGTCCTTTGTGGATCCTGCTCGTTCCCGCGTGAACGACGCGGCGGTCAGCCCACCCGCAACACGGCCGCGCCGTTGACCCGGTCCTCCGCCAGATCCGTGAGCGCCCGGTCCGCCCCGTCCAGTGGGTACGGCACCGTGCTCACCTCGAGGTGGTGTGTCCCCGCGAACGCCAGGAACTCTCGCGCCTCGGCGCGCGTGTTCGCCGTGACGCTGCGTACCTGACGTTCCTGGAAGAGGTGCCGTTGATAGTTCAGTGACGGGATGTCGGAGAGATGGATCCCGGCGAGTGCCAGTGTCCCGCCTCGATCGAGAGCCTCGAGGGCGGGTGGAACCAGTTCTCCGGCGGGCGCGAACAGGATCGCCGAGTCCAGAGGCTCAGGCGGCGGCTCGGTAGCCGCGACGGCCGAGGCCGCTCCGAGAGCCAAAGCAAGCTTCCTGGCTTCCTCGCTGCGGGTCATCACGTGCACGGTGGCGCCACGGGCGATCGCCACCTGGGCGGTCAGGTGGGCACTTCCGCCGAACCCGTAGATCCCCAGCCGACCGCCCTCGGGTACTTGCGCCCGCTCCAGCGCGTGGTAGCCGATCAGCCCGGCGCACAACAAGGGCGCGAGCTCGTCGTCGGTGTACCCCTCGGGTAGCGGAAGAGCGTAAGCGGCCGGTACGACCGCGAATTCGGCGTACCCCCGTCTTCGTCCCAACCGGTGTAGCGCGACTCCGGACACAAGTTCTCCCGGCCGCGAAGGCAGTACCGGCACCGGCCACAAGTTTCACGTAACCAAGCGATTCCGACCCGGTCGCCCGTACTGAAGCCGGAGACCTCGTCCCCCACGGCGACCACCTCGCCGACGACCTCGTGTCCCGGAATCACCCCCACCCGGTGTACCGGCAGGTCACCCTCGGCGACGTGCAGATCGGTGCGGCAGACCCCGCACACCAGCACCCTGACCAGCACCTCCTCGGCGGCCGGTCGCGAGACCGGCACCTCCGCCCACTCAAGTGGGCTCGAAGCCATCGGCCCTGGCCGGGTGACCCGCCATGCGCGCATCTTCACGAACGGCCTCCTCCGTCGGAAAGTCCTCCGCTCAGGATCGTGCGCCTTTCGGCCGCGGGGAAGGACCGAAGGTCACTGCCACCCGGCGAGCCGAGGCCTCACCGTGGAAGCGGAAGGGAGAGGAAACCATGACCGTGCAGAAAGAAGATCAGCAAGTGACCGAATCCTCGGCGCCGAAGGAGCCACGCGAAGTGTTCACCGAGAAGGTGCAACGGCTCGTCCGCGAGGGCAACGTCCGGCGCATCGTCGTCAAGGACACCCAGGAGCGGGTGATCCTCGATGTACCCGTGAACGCCGGCATCGTCGCCGCGGTCCTCGCACCGGTCGCGACAGCGGCCGGCGCGATCACCGCGCTCGCGGGCCCGTGGTCCATCGCGGTCGAACGCCGCGGCGACCCGGCGGCGGAAGAGAAGCCGTCGTGAAACCTGTTCGATTCTGGGTCGGGCTGGTCTTGGTGGCCCTGGGCGTGCTGGGGATCCTCGACGCGACCGGCGTCCTCGAAACCGGCGGCTTGCTCGGCGCGTGGTGGCCGGCTTCCTTGGTCGGCCTCGGCATCGTCGCGATGCTGTCCCAGCGACGGGTGTCGATCGGACCGGCCGCCGTGACGGTGATCGGGCTCATCCTGCTCGCGGGCACTCTGGACCTGGCGGAAGGCGGCCTGTGGTGGCCGACCCTGCTGGCGGTGGCGGGATTCGCCGTGCTCGCCGGACTGCGCCGGGAGCACAGCACCAGGACACCGCTCGTGATGTTCGGTGGAGCGACCACCAGGGAACAGTCCCGCCACCTGCGGCACACCGACGTCTCGGCGATCTTCGGCGGTTCGACGCTCGACCTTCGTCAAGCCCACATCGACGAGGGAGCGACGGTGGACGCTTTCGCCTTGTTCGGCGGCGTCAAGGTGCTGGTACCGCGGGGCTGGCGGGTCTCGCTCGGCGGCCTGCCGTTCATGGGCGGCCTGGAGGACAAAACCGACGGTACCGGTGATCTCCCGGCGGACGCTCCTGTGCTCGCCGTGAACGCGACCGCGATCTTCGGAGGCGTCGAGGTCACGAACACACCTGAGAAATGACGAAGTGACTGCGCGGTGCCGTCGCGGCCCAGAGGTCGCGCCGGTACCGCGGCAGCCGAGCCTTCACGTGGTCGCGATCGGCTCGCGGCTCCGGCGGAACAGGGGGCTGGCGGTCGCGCCACCGGCGGCTTGGACCGCGGTCACGAACCGCCCCGAGAAGGTCCTGGAAGGCACGCGGTGCCGGGCTTGGCGTCGATCGGCAGCGCCTCGGTGCCTGGCCTCCAGCGCGTACCGCAGCCGCTTCGCTGCTTCCCGCGCACCGTGAACAGTGCGGTCATGGTCCGGGTGAGTGCGCACATGCAAGCGGAACGTACGGCACGACTACACCGATGCCGCCCCTATGCAGCCATCCACGACGGCGGCGAGCGACAGCGCGTCGACCATCACAGCGTCCGCCCCTCGGATCGAGATCGCGCACCGTCGGGTCCTTTGCCTCGCGCGAGATGAAGCCGCGGAACGGAAGCTCGAGGTTTGAAGAGGTGACCTTCGACTGCGACGCCCAGTTCGACAGGGCGACTTTTACCGAGGCGACCTTCACCCCACTGACGCCTCCGGCAACGACAACGATTCAGATCAGCCCAGGCTGAGCTCCGCCTGCTCTCGGGCGACAAGGTCGCAGTACCCGCAGGTTCCCGGCCCATGCGACGGCGAAATCGACCGCTTGCCAGGGCAACGCCGCTCGTGTGACGTCGAGGTCGGCCAGTAGGTCCCCGTACTCGTCCGGCGCCCGACGAGTACGGGGTCGGTCACGATCCCCAGGGCGCGGCTCGGATGTCATAGCCATTCGGCGGGCGGGTCGGATCACCGCGCGGCGCCGCGGTAGGTCGAACGGCACCGCCGGATAGGCCGTACGGACGCATGGACCGGCAGTTTCCACGCTTTCAGTCGCGTTGGCGACTGGGGTCACATAGTTTGCAACCGGCGCACTTGTCCGTCGACAAGTAACCGGGGAGAGCAGCTGGTCACCCCGGCGAATCGTGTTCGGCATCGCAGCGGCCGGGCTTGCCGCCTCGGCCGCGGGCGGCCAGGTGCTCCTCCTGACCGACACCACTCTCCTTGCCCAGTAAGGGATTCAGCATGCGCAAGTGGACGACCAGATTACTCGTGGCGGGCGTGCTCGCGACGACCGCCGCGACCGCCGTCATGGCGGTCAACACGGCCAGCGCGGCCGACGGTGTCTCAACCGCGGCTGCCGAGTCGACGTTCCCACTCGCCGACCCGGACACCGTCCAGGCGAAGGACGGCACATACGTCACTTACGGCACCACGGTCGGCGCCGGTGTCGGCGCCCGGTGCGGCGTGACCGGCAAACTGTTCGTGCCGGTGCTCGTGCACGGCTCCGGCAACACCGTCGGTGTGGGCACCTGCGCGTCGGCCGACGCACTGCCCAACGGGCCGGGTAGCTGGGCGGAGGGCAACATCTGGGCGCCCGGCGTCGTCCGCTTCGGCGACACCTACTTCATGTACTACACCGCGTCCAAGCGGGGCACCGGCCAGAAATGCCTCGGCCGCGCCGTCTCGGGCAGTGCACGCGGGCCGTTCACCAACCCCGTCGAGTGGGCGTGCCCGGGCAACGGCCGCTGGGCCATCGACGCGAACCCGTTCGTCTCGGGCAGCGCCATGTATGTCGCCTACCGGGACGACGCCATCACCTCGTACCCGGAGACCGGCATCTCGATCGTGCGCACCCAGTCCAACGGCATGGCGGACTGGGCTACCCGCCGGGACGCGTTGAAGAGCACCGACATCGGATGGGAGACCATCCGGATGAGCGGCGGCACACACGTGATCGAGAACCCGTCGATGTTCAAGTCCGCCGACGGTTACTGGTACCTGGCCTACTCCGGCAACAACTGGGACAGCGCACGGTACGCGACCGGCATCGCCAGGTGCGGCACCGGCCCGATCCCGTCGACGCGCTGCACACCACGGCAGAACGGGGCCGAGCGCCCGTACTTCGGGTACACCGGCGCCGGGGGCCTCAACCCCTACCGCGGCCTGCCCGGCAACCACCCCGGCCCAGGCGGGATGGACTTCTTCCAGGCGGCCAACGGCCAGTACCACGCGGTCTACCACTGGTGGAACGGCACCCGCCGGTTCCCGATCGTGGCGACTGTCCTCCGCAACGACGGCGGCTTCTACCTCAGTTAAGGCCCTGATCCGGGCGTTCACTGAAAGGGCTTTCACACACCCGGCTTGTCGTGAACGGCGGCCAAGGGCCGCTCCCGGGCAGGGGGTCGAGCAAAGTCGATCGCCTGCCCGGGAGCGGTTTCCTGTCGTGCGTTTGCGAGGTTTCCTTTGGCGGGGCCGCGAACTCGGCGTGCCGGGGGTCAGGTGACAGCGGCCGCCGTGGCGGCGCGTGGGCGGAGCAGGAACGCTCCGACGTAGAGCAGCGCGCCCAGAAGTGGGCCTGGGAGTCGCAGGGCCGCCGACCGATTCGCGGGCTTTGTCGTCCATGAGCGCACCTGGCAAGGTTGTGTTTCACGATCGAAGGAATCGAGCGTTCCGTCCGCCGATGAGCGTGACACCCGAGCCGAAGCCGCTCGGACCCACGACCGAGTTCGTCACCGTCGGCCGTGTCCTGGGCGCCGGCCCGTTCGCAGAGACAGGGTGCCCGAGAGACGTCGCCACATCGCCGTCCGGTGAACTCATCGTCGTCGCCGGCGACCTCGGGTGGGCGCAATGGCACGCCTGGGACGCAGGAGTCCGGTCGCCTTCCACCCGGACCTGCGTCTCGTGACCATCGGCACCGGCTCCTACGACGGCGGTTACGCCTTCGAAGGCGAGCTGCTGATTCTCGACGTGGTATCCGGTTTCGCAGGTCACCTGGTGCGACGAGCGCACCTTGGAGATCGCGCTCATGCCGCGTACAGACGAGGAAACAGACCGATCCGGCGCGACCAGGCAGACCGTTCTCACCGTGGAGCGCACCGACTGGGCTTCACTTCCGGCCGGAGCCATCGCAGTCGCGGACTCGGTCTCGACGCCGGCGCCACAAGAGACTCATCCCGACCCCGTCGGCATCGAAGCCCTTGTCGAGAGCATCTGCCGTGATCGCGGCGTCCACTGGACGAGCCGCCGCCAGGTTTGGGCAGTCCACGCACTCACCGACGGAAGCGCGCTCGCCGCGCTCGAATGCCGGCCCCCGATTCCATCGAAGCCGCGTGGTCCCTGCCCACTGAGGGCCTCGGCTGTCAATCAAAGTCGCTCCTGACGAGCGCACCACACTGATCAACGTCGAGCCGCTGATCCAGCCACTTCACGAGGCGCTTGACCATCAGGACTTCCCTCCGGTGGACGAGGCCGCCCGTCGCCAGGCCGACTTGCGCAGCAGCCGCAGCCCGTTGAGGCCGA
Organism: Amycolatopsis coloradensis; assembly: GCF_037997115.1. NCBI lineage: Bacteria > Bacillati > Actinomycetota > Actinomycetes > Pseudonocardiales > Pseudonocardiaceae > Amycolatopsis > Amycolatopsis coloradensis. The sequence continues at coordinate 4,548,970 of NZ_CP150484.1, read as the reverse complement.
CGAGGACCGTGGACCCTTCATGCCCGGCCACGCCGAGTGGCAGGGGCAGATGGCCCACCAGATCCCAGACCACGAGCACCCCGATGAAGCCGGCGGCGATGATCAGGTTGGCGATGACGAGACGCCGGGCGCGACGGGCAAGACCGATCACGGCGGGGATGGCGGCGAGTTCGTCCCGGGTGACGACCGCGTCGGCGGTATCGAGCGCGAGGTCGGATCCTCCCCGGCCCATCGCGACGCCGGTGTGGGCCGCGGCCAGCGCGGGAGCGTCGTTGACGCCGTCACCGACCACCATCACCTTGGCGCCCCGCGCTTCCAGTTCGCGCACCGCGGCCACCTTGTCCTGGGGCAGCAGGCCCGCACGGACGTCGGTGATGCCGACCTCGCCGGCGAGGCGGGCGGCCGCGCGCCGGTTGTCACCCGTGAGCAGCACCGGCTCGGAACCGGTCAATTCCGTCAGCCGGTTCATCGTCGCGGCCGCCGCGGGACGCACCCGATCGGACAGTCCCAGTACACCCGCCGGGAGGCCGTCGACGAGGACGACGACGGCCGTGTTCCCGGCATCCTCCAGTTCGGCCACGGTGACGCGAGCCTGGTCGTGATCGTCGTCCAGCAGCCGCAGCGGACTGCCGACCTCGATCCCGCGGCCGTCCACGCGAGCCGACACGCCACGTCCCGGCGCCGAGGTGAAGTCCCCGGCCGGACGGAGCGCGATCCCGGCGTCGCGAGCGGCCGCCACGACAGCCCGGCCCAACGGGTGTTCGGAGGGATGTTCCGCGGCGGCGGCCAGTGCGAGCAGTTCGGTGCCGGTGATTCCGGTGCCGGGCAGGGCGCGGATCTCGGCCACTCGCGGCGTGCCTTCGGTGAGCGTGCCGGTCTTGTCGAAGGCTACACGGGTGATCGCGCCGAGCCGTTCGAGCACGACGGCGGATTTGACCAGCACGCCATGCCGCCCGGCGTTCGCGATCGCCGACAGCAGCGGAGGCATCGTCGCGAGCACCACCGCGCACGGCGACGCCACGATCATGAACGTCATCGCCCGCAGCAACGTCGGCTCGAACGCGGCACCGAACAGCAACGGGATCACGAACAGCGCCACCGTGGCGGCGACCATGCCGATCGAGTACCGCTGCTCGATCTTCTCGATGAACAACTGCGTGCGCGCCTTGGTGGCACTGGCCTCCGCGACCATCGCGACGATCCGCGCGATCACCGTGTCCTCGGCGGGCCGCGTGATCCGCACCCGCAGCACACCGGTGCCGTTGAGGGTGCCGGCGAACACCTCGTCCCCGGCCGTCTTGTCGACCGGCAGCGACTCACCGGTGATGCTCGCCTGATCGACGTCGCTGGAGCCCTCGACGACTTCCCCGTCACCACCGATCCGCTCACCCGGCCGTACGACGATCAGATCGCCCACCCGCAGCACGGCGGTGTCGACGATCTCCTCGCCCACGCCGGTGAGCCGGGCCGCCCGCTCGGGGGCGAGGTCGAGCAGGCCGCGAACCGAGTCCTCGGTGCGTTTGGTGGCGATCGCCTCCAACGCCCCGGAGATGGCGAAGATGACGATCAGCAGCCCGCCGTCGAAGACCTGGCCGATCGCCGCGGCACCGATCGCCGCGAGGACCATCAGCAGGTCCACGTCGAGCTTGCGTTCCCACAACGCCTGCAGGCCCGCCCAGCCCGGCTCCCAGCCACCGGTGACATAGCAGGTCAGATACAAGCCCCACCACAGCCAAGACGGCCCGTCGGCGACCTGGACCAGCGATCCCACCAGGAACAGGACCGTCGCGGCGGACGCCCACCGGACTTCCGGCAGCACCCACATCCCTGCCCACCGCCGCCGGGGCACGGTCTGATCGGCAAGGCTGGCGCGCTCACGCAGATCCGCAGTCACGCAGATAGCATATATACGCAGTCACGCAGATACGCAAGGAGCTGGGCAGCCAGGTATGCTCGCCGCATGCACACGTCGCTGCCGGACTTCGACATGCCCAACGAGGAGCAGGTGCACCTGGCCGCCGAGTCCTTCCGCCTGCTGGCCGACCCGACCCGGATCAAGGTCCTGTGGGCGCTACTGCAGGGCGAATCCTCGGTCGCCTGCCTCGCCGAACTCGCCGGCGCCGCCCCCACCGCGGTCAGTCAGCACTTGGCGAAACTCCGGCTCGCCGGCCTGGTCAAAGGCCGCCGCGAAGGCACCTTCGTCTATTACTCCGCCGCGAACGAGCACGTCGGCAGACTGCTCAAGCAGGCCCTCTTCCACGCCGACCACATCGACGCCGAGCCCCGAGCGGCCGCGCGTTGACCTGATCCGCGGAGCCAGGGATTCAGCGCTCAGTGGCTCAATCGTGGTCGGGGATCCCGTGAAGATGGTGGTCGGCCGCGTTCATGACCTCCGCCAAAAGACGCCGGACGTGCCCGCCACGAGCGCGGTAGAGGATCCGCCTGCCGTCCCGGCGCCGCGTGACCAGACCGGCCAGCTTGAGCTTGGCCAGATGCTGGGACACCGCCGGACGCGCGATGGCGACCGCGGCCGACAACGACGCGACGTCGTACTCCTCCCCACTGAGCAGCCACAGCATCCGCATCCGGGTCGGATCGGCCAGCATCCGCAACGACGTGGACGCGGCCTCGACCTGGTCATCTGGCGGCAGCCGGGTCCACTGGTCGCCTGATTCGTCATGTGCGTACATGAGCACCTATCATGGAAGGGGCTTCGAGCGAGCGGAGTGGTGGAGCGTGTCGTTGTTCGGCCATCGGGACTACCGGCATCTGTTCGGGGCACAGCTGGTCGCGCTGTTCGGCACTGGATTGACGACCGTAGCGCTCGGCCTGCTGGCCTACGACTTGGCGGGGGCCAGTGCCGGCGCGGTGCTGGGAACAGCGCTGGCGATCAAGATGATCACCTATGTCACGGTCGCGCCGCTCGCCGGGGCCTACGCCGACCGGGTGCCACGCCGCCTGCTCCTCGTTTGCCTGGACGCTGTCCGCGCGCTCGTCGTCCTCGCGCTGCCCTTCGTCGACCAGGTCTGGCAGATCTACGTCCTGATCGTGGTCCTGCAATCCGCGTCGGCGTCGTTCACCCCGACCTTCCAGGCCGTCCTCCCGGACATCCTGCCCCACGAACGCGACTACACGAAGGCGCTCTCGCTGTCGCAGCTGGCCTCGACGATGGAGAGCCTGCTCAGTCCCCTGCTCGCCGCCGCCGTGCTCAGCCTCGTGTCCTTCCACTGGTTGTTCACCGGCACCTCGATCGGGTTCGTCGCCTCCGCCGGGCTCGTGCTGAGCACCCGCATCCCCGACGCGACCCGCAGTAACCGCGGCGGAATCTGGGACCGCACCCTCGCCGGGATCAAGATCTTCACCGCGACCCCGCGCCTGCGTGGAGCACTCGGTCTCGACCTGGTGGTCGCCGCGGCCGGCTCGATCGTCATGGTCAACACGGTCAACTACGTCCAGGACACCCTCGGCCGCTCCCAAGCCGACGTCGCGCTTCTCCTGGCAGGCAACGGCATCGGCACCATCCTGGTCGCACTCCTGCTCCCCCGCGCCCTCGAGCGGATCCCCGAACGCACCGTCATGCTTTCCGGCGGCGGAACCCTCCTCACCGGAACGACCGGCGCCATCGCACTGTCCACCGCGGACTCCGGAAGCTGGCGCTGGGGAGCCGCGCTCACTGTCTGGGCGATCATCGGCCTCGGCACCGGACTGGTGCTCACTCCTGTCGGCCGGGTCCTGCGCAGGTCCAGCCACCTCAGCGACCGGCCCGCGATCTTCGCCGCCCAGTTCTCGCTGTCGCACGCCTGCTGGCTGCTCGCCTACCCCATCGCCGGCTGGCTCGCCACCACCGCCGGATTCACCACCACCTGGCTCGTCCTCGGCGCACTCGCACTACTCGGGTTCGCCGTCACGATCCGCTCGTGGCCACGCCGCGACCCCCTGCTTCTCGAACACACCCACCACGGGCCCATCGACCCCGCTCACCTCGCCGACGCCGTCCAGGCCGGCGACGGCACGTGGCGGCACAGCCACGAGTTCGTCATCGACCAGGACCACCGCCGCTGGCCGGCGGCCTCGTGAGCGGTAAGGACGGTTCTAGCCTTCTGGCCGCTGTTGATCCCGGCCCGGGTTTCTGGAGTTGGTGTCGCGAAAGCCACTTTCGGGACACCAGACGTCTCGAAAGTAGCTTTCGCGACACGGCCCAGCACCCAGCAGGACCCCGGCGGTACTTGAACCTCGGTACCGATCGGGTCGGGTCTCGTGACCGATCGGACGACACGCGTGGTCAGGCGGACGACACGCGTGATTGGACGGACGACACGACCGCGGCCGGCGAGCGCCACGAGTCGTCCGCCTGATCACGCGTGTCGTCCATCCGATCACGCGAAAGCGCCATCCGTGCACCTGCAGTAGGTACTCAAGACACGGTTGTCCCTAACCACTCACGAGGCCGCGGCGGTGGTGAGAGCGTCGCGCCTGCCCCTACCGGATTTGACGTCACAGGTCCTGCGACCGTGTCGCCGCTGCCTGAGGCGGCTCAGGTCATGGCGACCAGGGTCCGCCGCTTGCCCGTGAACGGCTCGCGTCCGTGCGCCATCAGCATGTTGTTGATCACCATGATGTCGCCCGGCTGCCACGGGAACGCGTAGCTGACCTCGTCGTACGTCGCCTTGATCGTGGCCAGGTCCGCCTGCGGGATCGGCGAGCCGTCGGCGAAGAAGGCGTTGCGGGGCAGGTCTTCCTCGGGGTACAGCTCCAGCAGCGCCTCGCTGACCTCCTCCCCCAGGCTCGAGACATGGAACAGGTTGGCCTGGTTGAACCACACCGTCGCGCCGGTGTGCGGTTCCGTGACGAACGACGGGCGCACGTGCCGGGTGCGCAGGCCCTCGTCGGTCCACTCGTACGTCTGCCCGTTGCCGGTGCAGTAGTCCGCCACCGCCTGGCGGTCGTCGGTCTGGAACGCCTCCTGCCAGGTCAGCCCGAGGCCTTCACGGAACGCCCGGGTGTAGGTGACGCCGCCCGCGAAGCGCTCCCGCAGGTCCTCCGGCAGCAGGCGGTACATCGCGCGGCTGTCGGCGATCGGCGTCGCGCCGCCGGTTTCGGCCGCGGTGTCGCACAGGAAGAACAGGCGGGCGGGCCAGTGCGCCGAGTACGAGTTCTCGTTGTGCATCGGGATCGACTCGGCGGGCGGGTACTCCGTCGAGGTGTAGATGTTGCCCGAGACCGCCGACCGCGGCGTCGACCGTTCCGTGTACGTCAGCAGCGAGCCGCCGACCTCCTCCGTGACCTGGTTGAACACCGCCAGGTCGGCAGGCATCCCGCGCAGCAGGATCGCGCCGTGCTCGCGCAGCCGGTCCTGCAGCGTTTCGCGGTGCGCGCGCACCCAGTCCAGTCCCGTGGCCGCGTACACGGTGATCTTCGTGTGTTCGTTGCCCTCGATGTGACCGAGGTTCGCCGCGAGTTCGGCGGTCATGACTCCTCCAGTTCGAATCGGATCAGCTTGGCGGCCTCGGCGTGCAGCGCGGCGAGGTCTTCGGTGTCGGCGAACCCCGCGGCGAGTACGTTCACCGCGTAGATCTCCTGGTCGTCGGTGAGCAGCTGGCCGGGGCGCACGATCGTGACGACCTCCAGGACCTCGGGCAGCTCGGCGACCTCGTCGGTGCCCTCGACGCGGATCAGCCGCCCGGTGCCCTCGGCGTAGAAGATCAGGTAGCCCACCGGCACCGGCAATCCCACACCCCGTGCGGGCGGTGGCGTGCCCAATGCCAGCGACACGGCTTCGGCGATGACATCGATACCGGTCGCGAGCTTCAGCAGCACCGGCTGGGCGCCGCCTGCCGGGCGGCCCGCGTTCACCTCGACGATCGTCGGGCCCAGCTCGGCGTCGTCGATCAGCTCCAGATGAGCGCAGGTGTTGTCCAGGCCCAGCGCGAGCGCGGCGGCCGTAGCAGCCGCGAACAGCCGTCCGGTGTCCTCTTCGGACAGTTCGAGCGGCGGGCAGACCATGCCCAGCTCGAACTTGCGCTCGTCGATCAGCGGCTTCTCCACCACGGCAACCGGTTCCGCGACGCCGTCGCGCACCAGGACGTCGACCGCGTACTCCGGACCACGCAGCAGGCCTTCCACGAGGAACACCTTCACCGGATCGATCGGCGACGGTCCACCCACGACGAGCCGGTGGTACCGGGCGTCCTCCGACAGTGGCAACCGCTCGGCCAGCAGCCGGTACGCCACCGCCAGTTCGTCCACAGTGGACACTGTGCGGACGAGATTGCTCGCGGCGCCGTTCACCGGCTTGATGATCGCCGGGAGCCCGACCGCCGCGGCCACCGACGCCGCCTCGGCGGCCGACGAGATCAGCGCGCAGCGCGGTCCCGGCAATCCGGCCGCGGCCAGCGCCTGCCGGACCGCGAACTTGTTGTGCGTCACGGTGAACACCGACGCCGGGCAGCGCGCCACCCCGAGCAGCTCGGCCGCACGGGCGACGCTCGCGATGATCCCCTCGGCGGCGGTCACCACCCCGGCCGGACTGGCGGTCCGCACCCGGATCGCCTCGGCGACGGCTTCGGCGTCACGGACGTCGTCGACGACGACCACGCCGTCCACCAGTTCCGCCACCTGTGCACGCTCGGCCGGTTCCAGGGGCTGGGTGACCAGCTCGGCCCGCAGGCCGGTCGCGTGCACAGCGGCCACGAAGTCGGCGATCCACTGCCCAGTGGTCTCCCCGACCACGAACGCGGTGTTCACACTTCCTCCAGTTCGAGCCGGACGAGCTTGCTCGCCTCCGCGTGCAGGTCGGCGAGGTCCTCGTGATCGGCGAACCCGGCCACGACGAGGTTGACCGCGTAGGTCTCCTGTTCGTCGGTGAGCACCTCCCCCGGCGAGACGGTGGTGACGACGTCGATCACCTCGGGCAGCTCGGCGATCTCGTCGAGACCGCCGATGCCGGTCAACCGGCCAGAACCGGCCGCGTAGAGGATCAGCATGCCCAGCGGGATGGGCAGTTTCGCGGGTTCCCGCACCGGCGGCGGAGCGCCCACCGCGAGCGCCGCCAGCTCGGCGAACACGTCGATGCCGGTGCGCAGCTTCGCCAGCAGCGGCATGATCGAGCCGGCGGGCCTGCCCGCGTTGACCTCGACGATCGTCGGTCCGCGGTCAGCGTCGTCGATCAGCTCGACGTGGGCACAGGTGTTGTCGAGCCCCAGCGCGCGGACGGCGGTGACCGCCGCGGTGGTCACCAGCTCGGCCCGGTCGGCGGTGAGCCCGGCGGGCGGGCACGACAGCGCCAGCTCGAACTTCCGCTCGTCGATCAGCGGCTTGTCGAGGATCTCGACCGGCTCGGCTACCCCGTCACGGACCAGCACGTCCACCGCGTACTCCGGGCCGGACAGCAATCCTTCGACGAGGAACGTCGCCGAAGGGTCCAGTGTCCCCAATGGACGGTGGTAGCGCGGATCCGCGGACTCGGGCAGGCGCGCGGCCAGCAGCTCGTACGCGGCCGCCAGTTCGTCCACAGTGGACACCGTGCGGATCAGATTGCTGCCCGCCCCGTTGACCGGTTTGACGATCGCCGGGAGCCCGACCGCGGAAGCGACCGATGCCGCCTCGGCGGCCGACGAGATCAGGGCGTGCGCGGGCCCGGGCAGCCCGGCCGCGGCGAGCGCCTCCCGGACCGCGAACTTGTTCGCGCACAAGGCGAACACCGACGCCGGGCAGCGCGCCACCCCGAGCAGCTCCGCGGCGCGGGCGGTGCTCGCGATGGCGCCGTCCGAGCCGGTGAAGATACCGGCCAACGCGCCGCCGTCGATCTCCCGGACCTTCGCCGCGACGGCTTCCGGATCGTGGACGTCGTCGAGCGCGACGACGTCGTCCACCACGCCGGTCAACGCGGCCCGCTCGGCCGCGTCCATCGGCGGGGCGAGCAGTACCACGCGGTGCCCGGCCGCCCGCATCGACGGCGCGACCTCGCCGACCCAGTGTCCGCGGGCCTCCCTGACCAGCACTGCCGTACTCATGCGGCTTCCTTCCCGGCGAGCTTGCGCTCCCGTTCCTGCGCCCCCACCAGATCGTCGGGCAGCGAATCGGGCACCTCGGTGTCGAAGCGGCGCAGGCGCCGCAGCGAGAACCCGCCCACGTTGATCAGCAGCAGGATCAGCGCGAAGACGACATAGGCGAGCCCGATGCCCCGGGTCTCGCCGGTGCCGAGCACGGCGCCGACCGACCCGGTCAGCGCGCCGCCCGGTGCCAGCAGCGGCGAGAACCAGCCGACGGCCAGCGGCGCCAGCACGGCGAACCCGATCGGCAGCGTGGACCAGGTGATCGTCTGGTTGATCGCGAACACCCGGCCGTGGAACCGCTGCGGCACCTTCACCTGCACCAGCGTCGCGTAGATGCCCTGCGACACGGACATCGCGGCGGCCAGGAGGAACACCCCGGCCGCGACGACGATCAGCGACGGCCGCAGGCCCATCACCAGGCTGCCGAGCGCGATCCCGATGTTGCCGACGAGCACGCCGACCATCCGGCGGTGCCGTGGGCCGCCCCACAAGGCCATCCCGATCCCACCCGCCACCGCGCCGATGGCCTCGGCCAGCGCCACCTGTGCGACGTCGGTGACCGAGCCGAACGACAGCACGAGCGGCGAGACCAGCACCAGCGCGGGGGCGAGGAAGACGTTCGCCAGCGCGAAGTACAGCAGCATCGTGCGGAAACCGCGGTGGTTCCACGAGTACCGCAGCCCGCCTGCGATCGCCGTCAGCAGCGGTTCGCGCGGGCGCCAGCCCATCATGTCCGGGAACCGCACCAACAGCAGGCCCACGATCGCGAACGCGTAGCTCGCCATGTCCAGGATCAGGATGCCGGACAACTGAATCGTCGCCAGCAGCCCGGCCGCGAGCACCGGCATCAGCAACTGGGCGAAACCGGTGGACAGCTGCGCGAGGCCCATCGCGTGCCCGAGGTACTGCTTCGGCACCAGCTGGGCCACCGACGACTGATAGGCGATGCGCTGGAACGAAGCGGCCACCGATCCGAGCGGGATCAGCACGTAGAACAGCCACAGCTGGACATGCCCGGTGATCAGCAGCAACGCCAGTATCAGCTGGATCCCGCCGGCGATGCCGCTGGCCGCGATCATGATCCGCCGCCGGTCGCCGCGGTCGACCAGTGCGCCGGCCACCGGCAGGACGAGCACGCCGAACAGCAGCGCGAGCGCCCACAGCAGGCCGAGGTCGGCCACCGAGCCCGTGCGCGTGTAGAGCCAGATCGGCACCGCGAAGGACGTCAGCGCCGAACCGGTCGAGGACACCAGTTGCCCGACCGTGATGGTGACGAACCGGGCCATGCTCGGCCGCACCGCGGGTTTCTCGTCCACGTCCGCCCGGTGGGTCTCGTGCACCGCCCAGGCCGCGTCTTCGCCGCGGACCCGGACGTCGAGTTCGCCGGGGTCGTCCAGCGCCGGATGCACGCGCGTGACGATCTCCGCGAGTTCTTCGGCCCGGTAACGCAGGAAGAAGTGCCCGGCCTGGTCGAGCACCACGAGCGCGGTGGTGTCGGTGAGGAATTCCCATTCCCGGTACCGCTCGGCGTAGTAGTCGGTGACCGGATCCTCGGAGCCGACCACCGACACGATCGGCGCGCGCAGCTTGGCCACGCGGGCGTCGAGCAGGCCGCTGAAGTACTCCTCGGCGGCGCGGCTGTCGGCGCGCATGTTCGTGATGATCCGATCGGCCTGCGCCGGGTCGAGGTCGTCGGTGTCGACGCCCATGCCCTTGAGCCAGTTCGAGTAGTACCGGTTGCTGCGCAACTTCTCCAGCCGGGTGCGGAGCGTGCCCACCGCGCCCTTCATCCGGGCGAACGGGAAGATCGCGCCGATGTAGACGACCTCCAGCTCGCGGCCGCGCTCTTCGAGCAGCCGGGCGACGGCGACGGCGAGTGCGTTGCCGACACCGCAGTGGCCGTAGATGGCCAGCGGGCCGTCGACGCGGTCGAGGATCTCGTCGGCCAGCCGCTCGACCAGGTCGTCGAAGGGCAGGGCCTCTTCGGACAGTCCGACGTCGTGGCCGGGGATGGCGACCGAGTAGAGCGAGTAGCCCTCCGGGAGCGCGTCGGCCAAGGGCTGGTAGACGATCGCGCTGCCGCCGCCGTAGGGGAAGCAGACGTAGGTCAGCGTCCGCTGCTTCGCCGGCTTGGTCAGCTCGTACAGCAGATGCCGCGGCCGGTCGGTGGCGTCATCGTCCATGAAGGACGCCAGCTCGCGGATCGTGCGGTGCTGGAACAGGTCCATGACGCCGACCTGGCCCGCGCCAGCCTTGCCGATCCGCGCCACCACCTGGGTGGCCAGCATCGAGTGGCCGCCGAGGTCGAAGAAGTCGTCGTCGACGCCCAGCTCGTCCACCTTGAGCACGTCGCGCCAGATTTCGGCGAGCAGGGTCTCGACCGGGGTCGACGGCGCGACCAGTTCCTTGGTCGCGTCCCGGGACGCGACCGGCGCGGGCAATGCCTTGCGGTCGAGTTTGCCGTTCGGGGTGAGCGGCAGCTCGTCGAGCGCGACGAACGACGGCGGGACCATGTAGTCCGGAAGGCTCTGCTTGAGCGCCGTCCGCAGCGTGCCGGGCTCGGCGTCGCCGACGACGTACCCGACCAGCCGCTTGTCCCCCGGCGTGTCCTCGCGGACGATCACGGCGGCGTCGCGCACTCCCGGCTGGGCGCGCAGGGCCGTCTCGATCTCCCCCAGTTCGATGCGGAGGCCGCGCAGTTTGACCTGGTGGTCGATCCGGCCGAGGAACGCGATCGTCCCGTCCGGGCGCCAGTGCGCGAGGTCGCCGGTGCGGTACATCCGTCCACTGTGGAACGGATCGTCCACGAACCGCTCGGCCGTCAGCTCCGGGCGATTGTGGTACCCGAGGGCGAGACCGACACCGGCGATGTGCAGCTCGCCGGGTACGCCGACCGGGCAGGGCCGCCCGGCACGGTCGAGGACGTAGATCCGGATGTTCTGGATCGGCGCTCCGATCGGCACCGACGCGACGTCGGCGAGCGCGGCGGGCGTGCAGTGCCAGGCGGTGACGTCGATGGCGGCTTCGGTCGGGCCGTAGAGATTGTGCAGCTCGCAGTCCGGCAGCCGCCGGGTGAACTCGCGGGCCGCGTCGAGCGGCAGCTCCTCGCCGCTGCACACGACCCGCCGCAGCGCCGTGCAGGCCTCGACGCCTTGTTCGGCCAGGAAAAGCGTGAGCATCGACGGCACGAAGTGCGCGGTGGTGATGCTCTCGGACGCGAGCAGCTCACGCAGGTACGCGGCGTCCTTGTGGCCGCCGGGTTCGGCGAGCACGAGCCGCGCACCGGTGATCAGCGGCCAGAAGAACTCCCAGACCGACACGTCGAAACCGGCCGGGGTCTTCTGCAGTACCGAATCGATGCCGTCGAGGCGGTACGCGCGCTGCATCCAGTCGAGCCGGTTGACGATGCCGCGGTGACCGTTGGGGACGCCTTTCGGCTGACCGACCGAGCCCGAGGTGTAGATGACGTACGCCGGGTCTTCGGGTCCGGCGAGCGGCTCGGGCGGGGTTCCCGGTTGCCCGGCCGTCTCGGCGAGGTCGTCCAGCACGACGACGGTCGCGTCCCCCGGCGGCAGCGTTTCGCGCAACGCAGCCTGCGTCAGCACGACGGGCGCGGCCGCGTCCCGCAGCATGAACGCCAGCCGGTCGGCCGGGTACTCCGGGTCGAGCGGGACGTACGCGCCACCGGCTTTCAGCACGCCGAGGAGCGCGACGACCAGCTCGAACGACCGCTCCGCGAACACACCGGTGAGCACGCCCGGCCCGACGCCGAGGCCGCGCAGCCGGTGCGCGAGCCGGTTGGCCCGCTCGTCCAGCTCGCGGTAGGTCAGCGACGTTCCACGGAAGGTCACCGCGGGCGCGTCCGGGGTCCGGGCGGCCTGCTCCTCGACGAGGGCGTGCAGCGTGGTCTGCGGGAACTCGGCCGTCGTGTCGTTCCAACGCTCCAGGACGAGTTCGCGCTGCGCGGAGTCGAGAATGTCCACTTCGGACAGGCGCCGGTCCGGGTCGGCGACGATCGAGCGCAGCAGCGTGACCAGCCGCCCGGCCATCCCGTCGACCGTTTCCGGGGTGAACAGCGCGGTGTTGTAGACGAGCTTGCCGATCAGCCCGCGTTCGACCTCGATCGCGTGGAACTCGAAGTCGAACCGGGTCGCGGGCAGGTCCATCGGCAGCCAGCGGAAGTCCACTTCGGACTCGCCGGCCGCGCCCATCCGGCCCATCTCGTAGTTCTGCAGCACGAACATCGCCTGGAACACCGGCGAGCGGCTGACGTCGCGGGGCACGCCGAGCGCGTTCACCAGCCGTTCGAACGGGACGTCGGCGTGGTCGAACGCGTCCAGCACGTGCCGCCGGGTGCGTTCGAGCAGTTCGGCGAACGACGGGTCGCCCGCCAGCTGGGCACGCAGGGGCAGCATGTTGATGAACATGCCCGCCACGCCCTCCAGCTCGGGCAGGCCGCGTCCGGCCGACGACGAGCCGATCGCGAAGTCCTCCTGGCCCGAGTACCGCGAAAGCAGCACCTGGTAGGCGGCCAGCAGGGTCATGAAGAGCGTGACGCCGTGCTCACGGCTCAGCTCGCCGAGCGCGCGGGCGAGGTCGCGCTCGACGAAGAACTCGTGGATCGCGCCGTCGAAGCTCTGCTTGGCGGGCCGGGGCCGATCGGTGGGCAACTCCAGCGGCTCGACCCCGGCGAGCTGTGCCTTCCAGTGCTCCAGTTGCCGGTCGAGTTCGCCGCCGGTGAGCGTGCGGCGCTGCCAGTGCGCGAAGTCGCCGTACCCGATGCTCAGCGCGGGCAGCTCGGCCGTGCCGCCGGTGCTCAGGGCGTGGTACTGCGCGGCGAGGTCACGCAGCAGCAGGTCGACCGACCAGCCGTCGCCCACGATGTGGTGCGTGCACAGGACCAGCAGGTGTTCCTCGTCGGACACCCGGGCCAGCGTCGCCCGCAGCAGCGGCCCCGTGGCCAGGTCGAACGTCTCGGCCGCGGCGGCGTCGACGGCGGCGCGGGCGGCTTCCTCAGTTCCCGCATCCACTATGGACAAATCAACCGAGACCGAAGGTTCGATGTGGACGGTCGGCTGTCCGTCGTCGCCCTCCGGGAAACGCATCCGCAGCGCCTCGTGCCGCGTCGGCAGGGTGTCCAAAGCGGACTGGAGTGCGGCGACGTCGAGCCTGCCGGTCAGCCGGATCGGCACCGGGATGTGGTACGACCCGGTGCCCGGCGCGAACTGCTCCATGAACCAGACGCGTTCCTGCTGATACGACAGCGGGACGACGGCGTCACCAGGGCGCGGCGTGATGGTCGCGGCCGGTTCCGCTCGCCGCCGAAGCCGCCGTTCGAGCAGGGCGCGGCGCGCGGCCGCGCTGGTTTCGTCGATCGCGGTCATGAGTTCTCACCTTCGGCCAGCTGGCGCTGGACCTCCTCGTCGCTGAGCTGGTCGAGGTCTTCCTCGAGCCGCCGCTCGATCTCGGCGGCGAGCCCGGCGACGGTGGTGAGGGTGAACAGTCCCCGCACCGGGATGTCGACCTCGATCTGCTTGCGCAGCCGGGCCATCGCGCGGATCGCCAGCAGCGAATTACCGCCACGGGCGAAGAAATCGTCGTGCGCGCCGAGGTCGTCGATGCCGAGCAGCTCCCCGAGCACCTCGGCGACGAGCTCTTCGGCCGCGGTCCGGGGCGCGACGTACGCCGGCGCCTCGCCGGGTTCGGGATCCGGCAACGCGGCCCGGTCGAGCTTGCCGCTGGCCGCCATCGGTAGCACGTCGAGCGTCACGAACCGGGTCGGCACCAGGTACTCCGGCAACGTCTTCCGCAGGGCATCGGCAGCTCCCTCGGCGCTGCCGACGACATATCCGACGAGCGTGTCACCGCGAACCGCCACGGCCGCGTCCCGCACCTCCGGCAGCTCGCGCAGTGCGGCCTCGACCTCGCCGGGCTCGATGCGGTAGCCGCGCAGTTTCACCTGCTCGTCGACGCGGCCGAGGTAGTCGAGCGTGCCGTCGCGGCGCCAGCGGACGAGGTCGCCCGTCGCGTACATCCGGCCTGACAGGCCCTCGATGAACTTCTCCGCGGTCAGATCCGACAGCCCGAGGTAGCCGCGGGCGAGCTGCGACCCGGCGATGTACAGCTCGCCCGGGACGCCCGGCGGCACCGGCTGCCGCCGCTCGTCGAGGACGTACACACGGGTACCGGGCACCGGGCGGCCGATCGGGACGGGTCCGGACGGCAGCTCATCCCCGGGTTCGATCCGGTGCACGACGCAGCCGACCGTGGCCTCGGTCGGGCCGTATTCGTTGACGACGAGCGTGCCCGGGTGGCGCTCCCGCCACGGCTGGACGGCTTCGGCGGTCAGCGCTTCGCCACCGAGCACCAGCTCCCCCGTCGGGAACAGCTCCTCGGCGAGGATGGCGAGGTGCGTCGGGGTCGCCTTGACGAACGTCGGGCGACCGCCGTCGACGACCGCGCCACCGGCGGTGAGGGTGCCGAGCAGCGTCGTCACGGTGAGGTCGAACGACGGCGACGTGTGCAGCAACGCCCGTCCGGCCAGTCCGGGGTACGCCTCCCGCGCCCACGCCAGGTACGTGTCGACGGCCCGATGCTCGACCTCGACGCCCTTGGGCCGCCCGGTCGAGCCCGACGTGTAGATCACATAGGCGACGTCGCCCGGCCCGGCCGCCGGTTCCGGGTCTTCGGTGGCCGCGGCGGACCATTCGGCCGGGTCGTCCAGTGCTAGCGTCTTGGTGTCCAGTGTGGACTCCCCGGTGACCAGCACGAACGGGACGCCCGCGTCGGCGAGGATCAGCGCCTGCCGGGGAGCCGGGTCGAGCGGGACGTAGGCCGCGCCGCTCTTCAGCACCCCGAGCACGCCGGTCAGCAGGTCCGCCGAGTTCGGCACGCATACGCCGACGACGGTGCCGGGACCGGCGCCCAGTTCACGCAGCCGGTGCGCGACGCGGTTGGCTCGCGTGTTCAGCTCGGCGTACGTCAGGCGAACTCCGCCGAAGTCGACTGCGGGCGCGTCCGGGGTCCGCCGCACCTGGGCCTCGAACCTGACGGGAATCGTGTCCGAAGTGGACAGTTCGGACACGGTGTTCCATCCGGTCAGGACCAGCTCGCGTTCGGCGTCCGACAGCAGCGGTAGATCCGCGACCGACCGAGCCGGATCGGCGACCGCCGCGGTCAGCAGCCGCACGTACCGCTCGGCGATGGCTTCGGCGGTCTCGCGGTCGAACAGGTCGGTGCGGTAGACGAGCCTGCCGTCCACGGCGGTCAGGTCGATCGCGATGTCGTCCTTCGCGGTGGCCGAGCGGATCGGCTCCAGCCCCGAGTCCGGCAGGAAGTTGAACCCGAGCTGATACAGCGCCTGCACGCCGGGATCGCGCTCGGCCCCGACCGCCTCGGCGACCGCCTGGAACGGCACCTGGCTGTGGTCGATCGCCTCCAGCAGCGTGGTCCGGACCCGGCCCACCAGCTCGGTGAACGCGGGCGCGCCCGAGCAGTCGACTCGCACGGCCATCTGGTTGACGAACATGCCGATCAGGTCGGCCAGCTCGGGAAGGTCACGGCCGGCGACCGGGACGCCGACGACGATATCGTCCACTCTGGACAGTCGTGACAGAAGCGCCGAGTAGCCGGCCAGCAGCACCATGAACGGCGACGCCGACAGCTCCCGGCCCAGCTCACCGACCCGGTCGATCAGTCCGTCCGGCAGGGTGAAGTGCACCTGGTCACCGGCGAACGTCAGCTCCGCAGGCCGCGGCCGGTCGGTGGGCAGGCCGTGCACCGGCGGCAGCCCGGCGAGCTGCTTCCGCCAATAGTCCAGCTGTTCGCTGGACGTTTCGAGCTGCCCTCGCTGCCAGGCCGAGTAGTCCGGGTACTGGATGGCCAGCTCGGGCAGCTTCGGCTCGCGGCCCTCGAACACGGCGTCGCACGCCTCGCCCAGCTCGGCCCCCAGCACCAGCACCGAGCCGGCGTCGAACACGGTGTGGTGCACGACGAACGTGAGCACCCACTCGGCGTCGGCCATGCGGCACACCTGGGCCCGCCACGGCGGCGGCGAGTCCAGCGAGATGGCCTCGCGCGACACACCACCGACGAGTTCGGCGAGCCGTCCTTCGCGGGCGTCGGCGGGCAGGTCCCGCAGGTCGTGCACCTCGGGCTCGATCGGCACCTCGGCGTGCACCACCTGCATGAGCGCGCCGCCCTCCATGCGGAACGACGTGCGCAGCGCCTCGTGCCGCCCGACGATGACGCCGAGCGCGGCGCGCCACTGCTCCGCGGTCAGCGGACGGTCGAGCCGGGCTTGACAGTGCAGGTTGTACACCGGGGACGCCGGGTCGAGCTGGCCGGACAGCCAGATCCGCTCCTGCCCGAACGAGGCCGGGAACGTCCATTCCTTCGTGTCGCTCATGATTTCCTGTTCTCAGTGTCTGTTGGTGAACCCGCCGGTCCGCGATCGAACCTCTGGCGCGTTCCGAACCGGCCGGCGGGGCGGCCGAAGTGTCCACAAGGGACGCTTTCCGCCGCCAAAGTGCCCGGTTCGCGAACTTCGCACGGTTCCGCCGGGGGGTCGTGAGTGGCAAAGAGCGTTAGAACGACCATTGCCACTCACGACCCCCGAGCAAAGCACCCAAAACGGTCACGATGGCAGGGATTTGAGTCCCTTGTGGATAGTCGCGGGCGCGCCGGACCCCCGGGCCGACCCTCGGTTCGCGTCTCAACGACCATCACCGCTTCAGCGCTCGAGCTTCGGGATGGTGGTCCGGGCGGATTCGTCCGGCGCCTCGGCCTTGCCGGCGCGCAGCTCCTCGATCCGCTCGGCCAGAGTGGCCACCGTGGACGCTTCGAACAGCGTCTTCATCGCCAGCCGCGTGCCGGTGGCCTTGCGCACCTGGGCGATGAGCTGGATGGCGACCAGCGAGTTGCCGCCGAGGGCGAAGAAATCGTCGTGCACGCCGATCCTCTCCACGCCGAGCAGCTCGGTCCACTGGCGGGCGATCTCGGCCTCCAGCTCGGTGCGCGGGGCGACGTAGTCGTCCTCCGACACCTTCACCGGCGCTCCGTCGGGTTCGTCCAGCTCCTCGACGGTGACCTGGTGCTCGATCAGCTCCCGCACCGGGAGGGTGCTGATCACCACCTGCCCGCCGAGGCCGGGGGCCAACGCCCGGACGAACGCCTCGGCACCATCGACCGGCCGGATCCCGGTCGAGGACCCGACAGTGTCCACAGCGGACACAGCGGACGCAGAGGTCAGGCCTCCGCCGACGGCGTCCTGATCGACCTGCCGCAGCACGAAGTCCTCGATCGTGACGAGCACGCGTCCGGCCTCGTCGCACAGCGAGAGGTCGGCCGCCACCACCTGGTCGCCACCGGAGTCGCGGTAGCGCAGATGACTACGGAAACTCGCCGGGAGCGCGTCGTGCACGACGATCCGGCCGTAGCTCATCGGCAGGTAGGTGCCACTCCCCCGCCCGCGGCCGAACGCGGTCGCGACGTCCAGCAGTGCCGGGTGCAGTCCCCACGTGCCGACGTCACCCGCCGCCGCGTCGGGAGCCGTGATCGTGGCCAGCTCCTCCTCCGCGCCGATGCGGTGTTCGCGCAACGCCGCCCAGCGCGGGCCGAAGGTGACCATGCTGGTGCGGCCGGTGCCGAAGCCTTTCCCGTCGTCGATCGGCTCGGTCCGCCCGGTCACCGCCTCGATGTCCACAGTGGACGTCGGCCCCGCCTCGACCCATCCGGCGGATCCGCGCACGTGGGTCCGGCTCGCGCCCGCGACGTGGCTGGTCACGGTGAAGTCGTCGCCGTCGAACTCCACGCGGTACTCCGCGGTGGCGCCGTCCGGGACGCCGAACGGCTCCAGGAAGGCGACGTCCCGCAGCTCGACGACGTGTCCGTCACCGGGCTTCGGCAGCGACGCGGCCACCGCCGCGCGGACGGTCTCCAGGTGTCCCGTGCCCGGGACCACCGGCACCCCGGCGATCCGGTGCTCGTCGAGCAGCCAGTGCGTGGCCGCCGAGACCAGCCCGTGCGCGCCGTCCTCGGTGCGCGTGGTGAGCACCGGGTGTTCGACCGGGCCGAGTGCCCGCGACCGGGCGGTGCGGATCGTGGTCGGCGCGGCCACTTCCGCGGCCATGCCGACCTCTTCCCAGCCACCCCAGGCGTGCGAGACGAGCCGCGCCCGCCAGCCGTGGCCGCCCCGCGCGTAGGCGTCGAGGAAGTTGTTGGCGGCGCAGTAGTCGACCTGCCCGATGCCGCCCGCCACCGCCGTGATCGACGAGCACAGCGCGGCGAAGTCCATCGGCAGGTCGGCGAACGCCTCGGCCAGCGCCAGCGTCCCGGCGATCTTCGGGGCCAGCACGGCTTCGGCCGCGGCCCGCTCCTTCACCTCGGCGACACCGCCGCCGGGCAGCCCGGCGGCGTGCACGATCCCGTCGAGACCGCCGAACTCGCGCTCGGCCAGCTCACGGACCTCGCGCAGCCGCGCCGGGTCGGTGACGTCGGCGGCGACGACGTGCACCACCGCGCCCGCGGCCTCCATCCGCCGCACGGCGAGCATCGCGCGCCCGGCGCGGTCGGTGCCGCCGTGCGCGGCGAGGTGCGCGTCCCACTCCGCCCGCGGCGGCAGCCCGGCGCGGGTGAGCAGCACGAGCTTCGCCCGCACCCGGCGGGCGAGATCCTCGGCGAGCGTGATGCCGATACCGCCGGTCCCGCCCGTGATCAGGTACCGGCCGCCGTCGCGCAGCACCGGCTCCGCGGCCGCGGGCAGTTCGAGCTGGGTGTAGTCGAGCACCCAGCGACGACCGGATCGCAGCGCCACCTCGGCCGCCGCGTCCGCCGGGCGGAACAGCTCGGCGATGGTGTCCTGCAAGCGATCAGCGTCGATTACGTCAATCCGGCGCACCACCGTGCCCGGCACCTCCAGCGGCACCACCCTCGCGATTCCGGCGAGGGTCGCGTGCTCGGGCCGGGTCAGATCGGTACCGGTGACGTCGGCGGTGCCGGAGCTCAGCACGTCGATCCGCACCGGCTCGCCCCAGGCCTGAACAAGATTGAGCACACTGAAGAACCCGTGGTCCTGTGCGGCCATGCCGCGCTCTTCCCCGGCCAGCGTCCAGGCGTGGACGACCCGCTCGGGCCGGGCGGGTAGCGCGGCGACGAGCGCGTCGTAGTCCTCGCGGACCCCGGGCCGGACGGTGAATCCGGTCTCCGTCGCGGCGAACCCGTCGCCGGGGCGCACCTCGGTGACCGCCACCCCCGCGTCGCGGAGCAGGCCGGGCAGGACGTCGTCGGCGGTGAAGACGAGCGCGTCCGCGAAGGGCTCGCGTCTCAGGTCCGGTTCCGCCTGCCGCCACGCCGGGACCGCGAACCACTCGGACAGCGGCAGCGGACCGGTCGACCGCACGGGCTGGGCAGCCGTGACCGGGTCCGGGTCGACCCAGTACCGTTTGCGCGCGTACGGGTAGCCAGGCAGCGGGACCCGGTGGCCGGGCGCGCCGAACGTCCGCGGTTCCAGCGAAACCCCGTTCGTCCACAAGAGACCGGCCGCGCCGTAGAGCGTTTCGACGTCGCCGATGCGCTCGGTACGGCCCGGCAGGCTCGGCTGCGGCGCGGGCATGCCCTTCGGCACCTGGCCGCGGGACAGCCCGGACAGCTGGTGACCCGGGCCGCATTCGACGAGCGCCCAGCGACCGCCGCGGGCGAACAGGTTCTTGACGCAGTCGCCGAACCGGACGGCCTGACGCAGGTGCGAGGCCCAGTAGGCCGGGTCGGTGGCCTGGGCGTCGGTGATCCAGTCGCCGGTGACGTTCGACAGGAACGGCCGCGTGGGCGCGGTGCGGGTGACGGCGGTGACGGCCGCGGTGAACTCGGCGAGGATCGGGTCCATCATCGGCGAGTGGAACGCGTGCGAAGTCACCAGTTCGCGGCATTGCACGCCGCTGGACTTGAGCGTCGCCGCGAACTCCGCGACCGCGTCCGACGGCCCGGCCACGACACACGTGCCGGGCCCGTTCACCCCGGCGATCGCGAGTGTGTCCGGCAGCCGCGAGGCGACGCTCTCCTCGTCGAGCTGGACGGCCAGCATCGCCCCGGCGGGCATCGACTGCATGAGGCGGCCGCGCGTGGCGACCAGGTTCAGCGCGTCCGGCAGGGTGAAGACCCCGGCGACGGTGGCGGCGACGTACTCGCCGACCGAGTGCCCGATCATCGCCGCCGGCCGCACGCCCCAGCTCAGCCACAGCCTCGCCAGCGCGTACTCGACGACGAACAGCGCGGGCTGGGTCACGCGGGTTTCCCGCAGCGCCTGCTCGCCACCGGGCCGGAAGATCAGGTCGCGCAGCTCCGGCAGCTCGGATTCGAGCAGCCGCAGGCACTCGTCGACGGCCGCGGCGAACACCGGCTCGGCGTCGTACAGCTCGGCGCCCATCCCGGCGTACTGGGAACCCTGCCCTGGGAAGAGGAACGCCACGTTCGTCTCCCCGGCCTGTGCGGACACGAGGCGCCGGGGGTCGCGCAGCCCGTCGACCGCGTCCTCCGGGTCGCGGGCGACGACGACCGCGCGGTGCGGGTATTCGGTGCGCCCGGCGGCCAGGGTGTAGGCCACGTCGGCGAGGTCGAGGTCGACGTCCCCGGCCAGCCGCTCGGCGAGCTGGTCGACCGCGGCCGAGAGCGCCTCCGCGGTGTTGGCCGACACGCGCAGCAGATGCGCGGGATGCGGCGTCCGGGACCGCTGCGGGCTC
The DNA here is from genome assembly GCF_037997115.1 of Amycolatopsis coloradensis. Lineage (NCBI taxonomy): Bacteria > Bacillati > Actinomycetota > Actinomycetes > Pseudonocardiales > Pseudonocardiaceae > Amycolatopsis > Amycolatopsis coloradensis. The sequence continues at coordinate 4,528,182 of NZ_CP150484.1, read as the reverse complement.
GGCGCCTCCTCCAGCACGACGTGCGCGTTGGTGCCGCCGACGCCGAACGAGCTGACGCCCGCCCGCCGCGGCACCCGGTCCGCCTCCCACTTCGTCACCTCGCGCGCCGGATAGAACGGGCTCGCCGGGAAGTCGATACCGGGGTTGGGTTCGTGGTAGTTGATGGTCGGCGGGATCAGCCCGTGTTCCATCACGAGCACGGCCTTGATCAACGAGACCACGCCCGCCGCCTGCGACAGGTGGCCGATGTTGGACTTCACCGAGCCGATCGCGCACCAGCCGGTGTCCTCGACCCCGTTTCCGTACACAGTGGACAGTGCGGTGATCTCGATCGGGTCGCCCAGCGCGGTGCCGGTGCCGTGCGCCTCGACGTAGCCGATGGTGCGCGGGTCGACCCCGGCCATGCCGACGGCCTGCGCGACCGCTTCGGTCTGCCCGGACACACTGGGCGCGGAGAAACCGACCTTGGTGGCGCCGTCGTTGTTGATCGCGTTGCCGAGCACGACACCCCGGATGTGGTCGCCGTCCTCGATCGCCTGCGACAGCCGCTTCACCAGCACGACCCCGACGCCGCTGCTCCAGACCGTGCCGTTGGCGCCCGCGTCGAACGCGCGGACGTGACCGTCCGGTGAGGTGAAGCCGTCGACGCCCATGTAGCCGACGCCGTGCGGCATCTCGATGTTGACCCCGCCGGCCAGCGCCATGTCGCATTCGCCGTTGCGCAGGGCCTCACAGGCGAGGTGCACGGCGACCAGCGACGTCGAGCAGGCGGTGAACACCGCGAGGCTCGGGCCGCGCAGGTTGAGCTTGTACGACACCGACGTCGTCAGGTAGCTCGGCTGGTTGCCGGTCGAGATGCCGATCCCGCCGTGCTGCGAGGCGAGGAGCCGCTCGTTGCGCATCAGGTTCTCGGTCAGGTATCCGGTGCCCCCGGACCCGCCGTAGACGCCGATCGCGCCGTCGAAACGGGCCGGGTCGTAGCCCGCGTCGGTGAGCGCGGCGTGGCACGACTGGAGGAACAGCCGATGCTGCGGGTCGGTGATCTCGGCCTCGCGGCTGGTCATGCCGAACAGTTCCGCGTCGAACTCGTCGAAGCCGTCGACCACGGCGGTGGCGTTCACCCAGCTCGGATCGTCCACCGTGTCCGGTGCGGCACCGCGGGCGATCATCTCTTCGCGGGTGGCGGGCACGATCGACTCGACGCCGTCGACGAGGTTGCGCCAGAACTGCCGCGCGTCACGCGCGCCGGGCACGCGCACGTCCAGTCCGACGATCGCGATGGGTTCGGCTCCGGGATCGCCGGTGCCGGTTTCGGGGAGGTGGGTCACGGTGGTGCTCCTATCCGGGGCCGGCCGGGCCGGCGGTGCGACGGGGTCTTCTGGTCTGGGTGCGGCCGCGGCGGGCGGCGACGCGTTCGGCGGCGCGCGCCAGCTCCGGGCTGGCGGCGTCGCCGGAGTGCAGGTGCGCCGCGAGGGCGCGGACGGTGGGATGGGTGAACAGGTCGACCATCGGGATCCGGCGGGCGAGCCGGGCGGTGACCTGGGCGTGCACCCGGGCGAGGGCGAGCGAATGCCCGCCCACGTCGAAGAAGTTCTCGGTGTGCCCCACTTCGGCCACGCCCAGGACGTCACACCAGGCACGCGCGATCACGGCCTCGGTCGCGGCGAGCGCCACCGGATCCGCGACCACCGGCACCGGGCGTGCCCTGACGCGGGCCGCCGCGGCGGGAGCGGCGGTGCGGACGTCCGCCCGCGGCAGCTCCGGCACGCTCGTCCCGACCGGCGCGTCCGGCGCCGCGGCCAGCGCGCCGAGCAGGGCGACGTAGTCCTCGGCGAGCCCGGCCATCCGGGTGTGGTCGAACAGATCCGGGTTGTACAGCAGTTCGACGCCGTCGTCGTGGACGTACACCGTGAGGTCGAACGGCGACCCCGGCTTGTCGACCGGCAGCCACGCCGAGGCCACTCCCGGCAGGTCCAGCCTCGGCTCGGCGAAGTTCAGGACGTTGAACATCACCTGCACGAGCGGGGCACGCGCAGGATCGCGGGGCACGCCGAGCGCCTCGACGAGCCGCTCGACCGGGGCGGCCGGATGCGCGGTCGCGGCGAGGAGTCCCGCGCCGCCGTCGCGGACGTGCGTGGCGAAGTCCGCGGCGTCGTCGGCCCGCAGCCGCACCGGCACGATGTCGACGAAGAACCCCGCGACCTCCTGGCATTCGGCGAGCTGCCGGTCGGCGACGACCGTGGCGACCAGGTGGTCGGTCGCCCCGGTGAGCCGCCGCAGCAGCTGGCCGAACGCGGCGAGCAGCACCCCGGCGCGTGTCGTGCCGGTGCGGGCGGCCAGCGCCCGCACCGACTCGGCGACACCGTCCGAAAAGGACTGACGCAGGCTTGCGCCCCGGTAGGTCTGCACGGCCGGGCGCGGCCGGTCGCGCGGAAGGTCCACTGTGGATGGTGCACCGGCGAGACGTTCGGTCCACCACGCGACATCCACCGCTTCCCGGCGTTCGTCGCGTCCGGCTCGCCACACCGCGTAATCCGCATAGGACGCCACCGGCGGTGGCAGCGGCTCGCCCCGGTAGGCCGCCGAAAGGTCGGCGCACAGCAGGTCTTGAGACCAGCCGTCGAACACCGCGTGATGCAGCGTGAAGCCGAGCACGTGCTCCGTCTCGCCGAGCCGGTAGAGCCGCACACGCCAGGGAGCCTCACGGTCCAGGTGCACCGGCGTCGCGGCGTCGGCGGCCAGCCGGGCCCGCAGACCGTCCTCGGTCACCGGCGCCACCGGCAGCGGAACGTCCGACGGCGGCAGACGATCCGCCACCGGCGCGCCGTCGACGGCGCGGATCCGCCAGCGGAGCACATCGTGCCGCTCGGCGACCGCGCGCAAGGCGTGGCGCAGCGCGTCGACGTCCAGCGCACCGGTCAGCCGGAACGCCATCGCGATGTTGTACGGCGCGGCGTCCGGGGCGAGCTGGTCGAGGAACCACAGCCGCCGCTGCTGCGGCGACAGGGTGGGCGCGTGCCCGGTGGTCAGGCCCGGCCCGGTCAGCGGCGACGCGGCCGCGACCCGCCGGGTGAGCCCGTCGAGAGTGCCGCTCGCGAGCACGTCCTCCGCGGCGACGTCCGCGGCCAGCTCCGTGCGCAGCGCCGCGACCAGGCGCATCGCGGCGATCGAGTTCCCGCCCGAGGCCAGGAAGTCCGTCCCCGCGCCGTCGCCGAGCACTCGCCGCCAGATGGCCGCGACCGCGCGTTCTGCCGGGGTGCCGAGCGGGCCGAGGTCCTCCCGTCGTCCCGCCAGCACCGCTTCGGCCAGGTCGCGCAGCGCGGGCCGGTCGATCTTGCCGGTGAGCGGGTTGACCGGCAGGCGGTCGAGCACCCGGACCGCGGCCGGGCGCATCGCCGCGGTGAGCCGGTCCCGGCCGAGTTCGTCCACATCGGACGGTGCCGACGCCGGTGCCAGGAAGGCCACCAGCCGGGTGCCCACCGGGCCGGGGACGGCCGTCACGGCGGCGGCGTCGACGTCCGGGTGGGTCGTGAGCGCCGCCTCCACCTCGCCCAGCTCGATCCGCTGGCCGCGGACCTTCACCTGCCGGTCGGCGCGGCCGGCGAACTCGAGACGCCCGTCGGGCAGCTCCCGGGCCAGGTCTCCGGTGCGGTAGAGCCGTTCTCCCGGCGTGATCGGGTCGTCGACGAACTTCTCGGCGGTCAGCTCGGGGCTGCCGAGGTAGCCGAGGGCGACGCCAGGGCCGCCGATGAGCAGCTCGCCGATCTCGCCGGGCGCGACCGGCCGCAGCCCGGCGTCCACGACGTACGCCCGGTGGTTCGGCGTCGGGCGGCCGAGCGGCAGCGGGTCGCTGGGGATACCGGTGACCTCGTCGGTGACGACCACGACGGTGGTCTCGGTCGGGCCATAAGCGTTGAAGAACCGCCGTCCCGGCAGCCAGCGCGCGGCGAGCTCCGCGGGCACCGGCTCGCCGCCGCAGGCGATGACGCGCCAGCCGGGCACGGCCGCGGGGTCCACCATGGACAGCAGCGTCGGCGTGACGAAGCCCCACTCGACGTCGTGCTCGACGAGGAACCGCCGCAGCCGTTCGGGGTCGGCCCGGTCGGCGGCGCCGGCGAGCTGGACCGATCCGCCGTGCGCCAGCGGGACGAACACGTCCATGGTGAAGGCGTCGAAGGCGGGCGAGGAGATACCGAGCGCCCGGGCGCCGGGCCGGATCCCGAGGGCGGCGGCGAACCCGGTGACGAACGCGACCACGTTGCGGTGACTGGTCAGCACACCCTTGGGGCGGCCGGTGGAGCCGGAGGTGTAGAGGAGGTGAACGAGGTCGTCCGGCCCGGCGGGGCATTCGGCGGGTCCGTCCGCGGGCGGGGGCACGTCGAGCGCCTCGATGCCTTGCGCGGCACCGAATTCGGCCTTGGCGCGGTCGCCGACAACAAGGGAGACCTCGGCGTCCCCGGCGATTTCGGCCAGCCGCGCCTTCGGGCCGCCGGGTTCGAGCGGCACGTAGGCGGCCCCGGACAGCAGCACGCCCACAACGGTCGAGACCAGCTCCGGCCGTCGGTCAGCGCAGACGCCGACGCGGGTGCCGGGCCCGGCACCCCGGGCCCACAGCAGCCGGGCGACGCCGGTCGCCGACGCGACCAGTTCGCGGTAGGTGAGCCGGGCGTCACCCTGCCGGACGGCGACGGCGTCCGGGGTGCGCGCGGCCTGGGCGAGGATCAGCCCGGTGATCGTGGTGTCCGGATAGGACAGTGGCGGTCCGTGGCCACCCACGACGGGCAAGGTGTCGGTCACCGAGGAGTCTCCTGGTCGGTTGTGTGGTGAGGCGATGGGTCGATCCAGTGCCGCTCCCGCTGGAACGGATAGCCCGGCAAGGGGACGCGGCCGGGATCGCCGTCCGCTGCCCACTCGACGTCGCCGCCCCCGGCCCAATGAACGGCCAGGTCTCGCTCTGCCCCTGCGGGGCCCTCGACGTCGGTTCCGTTCGTCAGCACCGCATCGAGCGCGGCCACCGCCGACGCGACCGAGTCCGCCACCACGGCGGCCCGGCACGCGAACGCCCGCCGGACCGAAAGCGTGTACGCCGCGTCCCTGAGGTCCGGTGCGTCCGTGGCGAGCCGGTCTCGCAGCCGGGAAACCGCCTCGCGCAACGCCTTCGCGTCACGCGCGGACACCGGCAGGACGAACGGACCGCTCGCCTCCGGCCGTGGTGGGACGGCGGGGGCCTCCTCCACGATCACGTGTACGTTCGTGCCGCCCATGCCGAACGAGCTGACCCCGGCCACCCGCCGCTCGCGGTCGGGCCAGTCGGTGGCCTTCGCCGGGATGTACCAGGGGCCGCCCGCCAGGTCGACCTCCGGATGCGGGGCCGTGAAGTGCAGGCTCGGCGGGATGACGCCGTGCCGCACCGACAACACGGCCTTGATCAGCCCGGCGACACCGGCCGCCGTGTCGAGGTGCCCGATGTTCGTCTTCACCGAACCCAGCGCACACGTTTCCGGCGGCGTGTCCCGGTAGACGCGGTTGAGCGCGGCCACCTCGATCGCGTCGCCGAGCGGGGTGCCGCTGCCGTGGGCTTCGAGCAGCGCGACCTCGTCCGGGGCGACGTCCGCGACGGCCAGCGCCTCGGCCACCGCGGCCGCCTGTCCGGCCGGTCCCGGCACGGCGTAGCCCGCGCGGTCGGGACCGTCGTTGGTGATCGCCCAGCCGGGCAGCACGGCGTAGATGTGGTCACGGTCGGCGACCGCGTCCGCCAGCCTCCGAAGCACGACCGCCCCGGCGCCCGAACCGAACCCGGCGCCCGCCGCGGCGACGTCGAACGCGCGGCAACGGCCGTCCGGCGAGACGAGCCCGCCACTGCGATAGCGCGGCCACGTCACGCTCGCCCCACCGGCCAGCGCGACGTCGCACCGGTAGTCCAGGAGGCTCTGCGCGGCCAGCGCCACCGCCGCGAGCGAACTGGAGCACGCGCTCTGCACGGCCACCGCCGGCCCGGTCAGCCCGAGCCGGTACGCCACCTGGCCCGGCAGGTGATCGGTGAGCTGACGGCCGGGCAGCCGCCCCTCCCAGTCGTCCGGGTCGACGTCGCCGGTCACCGCCGGGTTGCCGAACAGGTGGAACAGGAAGTAGCGGTTCACCGAGGTGCTCGTGAACACCCCGACCGGCCCGGTCTCGGCGGAGGGGTCGCGGCCCGCGTCCTCCAGCGCCTGCCACGCCGTTTCGAGGAACAGCCGATGCTGAGGGTCGGTCCGCGCGGCTTCGTCGGCGGTGAACCCGAAGAACCCGGCGTCGAACTCCTCGATGCCCTCGATCCGGCCACCGGCCCGCACGTACGCCGGGTCGGCACGCAGGCCCGGCCCGATGCCCAGCGCCGCCAGCTCGTCATCGGTGTAGTCGTGGATCGAGTCGACGCCCGCGCAGAGGTTCCACCAGAACGAGGCGGCGTCCGGCGCGCCGGGGAACCGGCAGGCCAGCCCGACGACGGCGATGAGATCACCGGTCTGCTCCTCTGCGGCGACCGGCGACGGAGTGTCCGAAGTGGACTCCGTGAACCACGCGGCCTGCCCGGCGATCGTCGTGTGCTCGAACAGGACGAGCAGCGGGACGTCCACCCCGAACTCCTCGGCCAGCCCCGCCTGCACCCGGCCGAGCCGCAGCGAGTCGCCGCCGGCGTCGAAGAACGCCTCGGTGCGCCCGATCCGGTCGCGGCTCAGAACCGCGCACCAGATCCGGTGCACGCGTTCCTCGTCCGGGGTCAGCCGCTCGGCGGGGACGATCGCGGCCGTCCGCGGGTCCGGCAGCGCCAGTTCGTCGAGTTTTCCGGTGACGGTCAGCGGAAAAGCGTCCAGCACGGCGACGGCGGCGGGGACCGAGTAGCCGGGCAGGACGTCCGCCAGCGCGGCCCGCAGCGCCCGGCCGTCCGGACGCGGGCCGGCCGCGGTCACGTAGGCGAACAGGTCGCCGTCGCGCACGATCGCGCGGGCCTCGGCCACGCCGGGCTGTTCGGCGAGCCGGGCCTCGATCTCGGTCAGCTCCACCCGGAAACCGCGGACCTTGACCTGCCGGTCGAGCCTGCCGAGGCAGACGAGGTTCCCGTCCGGCAGCAGCGCGGCGAGATCGCCGGTCCGGTAGCGGCGGCCACCGTCGGCCGTGACGCCGAACGCCGGGCTCGGCTGGTCGAGGTAGCCGTCGACGAGATGCCGCCCGCGCACTTCGAGTTCGCCGCTGTCCAGCACGGTGAGCGTGAAGCCGGGCAGCGCGCGCCCGATCGGCAAGGGTCCCTCGGCGTCCGGGTCCAGTTCGGCGGCGGTCGTCCGGTAGTGCGCGGCGAAGGTCACCTCGGTGGCGCCATAGCCGTTGACGAACACGCACTCCGGCGCGAACCGGCCCCGGCGGACGTCGGCGTGGGTCGCCTGCTCGCCGCCGAGCAGCACGGTCCGCACGGACGGGAGGCCGGTCTCGCCGAGGACGTCGAGCAGGTGCCGGTAGACCGTGGGCGTCGAGTGATAGACGGTCACCTCGTGCCGGGCCAGCTCGCGCGCGGCGTGGGCGAGGCCGTGCGCGCGCAGGTCGACCGGTACGAGCGCGGCGCCGGTGAGCAGTGCCGGGTAGAGGTCCGGGATCGCCGCGTCGAAACCGAACGACGCGAGCAGGCTGAGCCGGTCGGCCGCGGTGATGCCGAGGGCGGTGATCTGGTTGTCGACGACGTGCAGGAGGTTGCGGTGGGTCTGCGCGACGGCCTTCGGACGGCCGGTGGACCCGGAGGTGAACAGCACGTACGCCAAGCCGTCCGGATCGGCTTCCGGCACCGGGAGCGGCGCGGTCTCCGTGCCCGCGCGTACAAGCCGCACGGATCCGGGGCCGCACAAGGACTCTGCCAGCTCGACGTACTCCGGATCCGCGAGCACGGCGGTCACCCGCGCGGCCGTGAGCTGGTACTCGAGACGCTCCCGGGGGAAGGTCGGGTCCAGTGGGACGTAGGTGCAGCCCGCGGCGAGCGTGCCGAGGATCGCCGCGATCGCGGCGCTGCCGTGCCCGGTGACGAGCCCGACCCGCTCCCCCGGCCGGACACCGGCGTCGCGTAACCGCAGCGCGCGGCCGCCCGCGAGCCCGGAGAGCCGGGCGTAGGTGAGCCCTGTGCCGTGTTCGAAGACCGCGACGTGGTCGGGCGATTGCCGGGCGTGCCTGTCGAATCGGCTGACGCAGCCGGGTTCCGTCATCGGGCGTCGAGCAGTCGCTCCGAGGTCTTTCGGGCGCGCGACAACAACGGCGTGGACTTCATCTTGCTCCCCAGTGCAGATCAGGTGAAGAATCACGCAAGGTTAAGACGACCGGCCGCGTCGAGGAATACGATTTCCGCTGATTTAGTCCGAACGATCCATCCATATTGGACCATACGTCGCAGTTATCCACGACTTACGCCCGAATCCGCACGCTGGATGACACTTCGCGACCATCGTTCGGCCACCAACGACACTCGGTTGATCACTTTCGGTGACACGTCGGATATTAACCGACACCATGTCATGAGCCACATTTACCGGCAACCGGCGAGCCGTTTCCACAATCGATTCAGAAATACGGATCCCGATCCACGGATGAACCTCTCGTCTTCAACGCCGGCCGCGGCGGCGTGAAGTTCAAGGGCTTGCCAAGACGCCCACGGCGGCCCCGCGCGGGGCAGGCGGAGAACATCGGCTTCCCGGACGCGGCGAACACCCGCCCGGCGATGGACGACCGACGTGGACCGGCACGCATCCCAGCCTCACGCATGAGTCGTTCGGCTCGCTTGCCTCGCGAATCGACGTGTGTCCATTTCAGGCGAATTCGTGAATCAGAGGGACGTTACTTCGGTGGGATTTTTCTCCCGCGCGAAACAGCCTCAGGATTCGGATTCGCCCATCACGAGACCTTCGATGGTGTGCTTCTGAGTGATGGGCCGCAGGGAATCGACGATCGGGCAATCGAGATGGGCGCGCACCGAATCCGGCAGGGTCGTCCAGAATTCGTGCGTCACGGCGGTGTCGTGGCGCGCGTCGTTGCCCGCTCCCGGCGCGTCGAGACCGAGGACGAGGACGGGGCGGCTTTTGGCCGAGTGGTTCGCGGTTCCTCTGTGGACGGTCAGGGCCGACCGGATCGAAATGTCGCCCATGCGAGGGAATTTGCGTACAGCCAGTTCCCGGTAGCGCGGGTACGCCTCTCGAGGAGGGAACATCCCGTGCTCGAACGCGCCGCCGTCTTCCCAGTGCGTGCCGGGCGCGATCTCGAAGGGTCCCATATCCGGTTCGGTGTCGACGGCGGTCACGTTGACGGCCAACGAGTTCAGCTTGCGGTGGCGGGCGGTCTCCTCGGGCATCGGGAAGTCGCGGTGCCACGGCTGGTCGATCGCGCCTGCCAGTGGAACGTCGAACCCGACCTCGACGATCCGGTACTCCGGTCCCAGCACGGCTTCGGCGACGGCGGTGATCCACGGATGGGAGGCCAACTCGGCGAACCCGCTCAACTGTTCGGGATGGATTTCGACGTAGAACCGGTTGGGTCCGCGACCGACCGCACCATTCTCGCGCCCGCGCGCTTCGGCGAAGGCCGTCTCGATGTCTTCGCCCAGCCGTCCGACCCAGTCACGAGTGAACGCCTGCGGGAGGCCGATGATGCCCTCCCGGTGCAGGCGGGCGGTCAAGGATTCGAGTTCGTCGGCGGACAGCGGGGCGGGGGCGGCGTGGTGGACGGGCATCTCGACCTCCGGGCGACACGGCAGCGTCACCCCAGTTTGCAACGTGGCATGCCACGTTGCAAGAGCTATCCTCGCAGGGAGCGAGAGGAAGAGGATGAACCCGAAGCTGCGGGATGTGGCCGAGCACGCCGGAGTGTCCGTGCGGACGGTGTCGAACGTGGTCAACGGCTTCCGGTACGTCGCCCCGGCGACCAGGGAGCGGGTGCAAGCGAGTATCGATGCCCTCGGCTACCGGCCCAACATGGCCGCCCGGACACTCCGGCGAGGCCGGACCGGACTGGTCGCGCTGGTGATCCCGGAGATCGATTCGCCCTACTTCTCCGAGCTCGCCGCGCGGACGGTGCGTATCGCCGAAGCGCGGGGACTGACCGTGCTCATCGACCAGACCGACGGCGACGCCGAACGCGAAACGCAACTGCTGCACGGACGGCGCAGCCAACTGGTCGACGGCGTGTTGTTCAGTCCGTGGGCGGTGGCCCCGGCGGAACTGGCCTCCCGGACCGACACCGCCCCCCTCGTGCTTCTCGGAGAGCACGACGGTACCGCCGGGGTCGACCACGTCGCGATCGACAACGTCGCGGCCGCACGCGAGGCCACCGCGCATCTACTGGCGCGCGGCAGGCGGCGGATCGCCGCGGTCGGCAGCCAACCGCGGTCGCTCAACGCGACCGCCCGCCAGCGGCTGGCAGGCTACCGGGAAGCGCTCGCCGAGGCCGGGCTACCGGCCGAACCCGAGCTCGAAGTGAGCGTGCCACGTCTGCACCGCGCCGACGGCCATCAGGCGATGCTGCGGCTGCTGGACTCTCCCCGGCCGCCCGACGCGGTGTTCTGCTTCACCGACGAACTCGCGCTGGGCGCGTTGAGAGCCGCCGCCGACCGCGGCGTCGCGGTGCCGGACTCCTTGGCACTGGTCGGCTTCGACGACATCGAAGACGGCAGGTTCGGTGTCCCGGCTCTCACCACTGTCTCCCCGGACAAGGATCGCATCGCCGAGCTCGCCCTCGACCGGCTGGCCAAGCAGATGGCGAGCCCGCGATCTCCGCGCTCGATCGTCGCCCCGTACCGGCTGGTCGTCCGGGAAACGAGCTGAGCCCACGGCGCACCGCGTGTCAGGACGGGGCGGAGCCGGTGGCGTCGGTGACCAATCGGTCCGCGACCGCACGGAGCCCGATGTCCTCCCGCTCCGATCGCTCGACGAGCAGGGCATAGGCCTTCTCGGCGCTGACGTGGCTTGTTTCCATCAGGACGCCTGTGGCGTGGGCGATCAGCACGCGGTCTCCCAACGCTTCCCGGATGCGTGTGGCGGTTTCGCGTGCTTGCTCGTCACCTGGGGATTCCATGGTCGTCTCCAGTCGCCCGGCGCCACCGTGGAAGGAGAGGAGCACAGCGACAGAGAGCAGGACGATCACGACCGTGACCACGAGATCGTGGTGCGGTGGTGATGTTCCTGCCCGGTGTTGGACGAGGAAGACGCACTGCACTCCGTCCTGCGGCGAGGCCCTTCGGCGGTCGCGCGTGATCGGTGTGCGGTGAAGGTGGACGCGCCAATCGGCTGATACGCGCGAGGACCTCCGTTCCGACAGCCTACGCGGAAGCGCGCACCGAGACCGCGCCGGCCCTTTCCGCGGACCTCACAGCTCCCGGCGATGCTCGACGAGCCAGGCGGCGACCTGGTGCAGTTTGACGTTCGAGTTCTGTGACGAGTCGGCGAGCATCCGGAACGCTTGGGCGGGCTCGAGGTCGTGGCGTTGCATGAGGATGCCTTTGGCCATGCCGATCACGTCTCGGTGCTCGACCGCGACGTGCAGCTTGGCTTCGGTCTGCGCCCCGACCAGCGCGATGGCCGCGTGGGTGGCGAACAGCTGACCGTCCTCTTCGGTCCGGTCGCCGAACGCGTCACAGGCGCGGGAGTACAGGTTCAGCGCGCCCAGGGTGGTGTCCGTGGTGAACAGCCGATACGACATCATCGACCGCACGCCTGTCTCGGCGGCCGCGGGCGCGAAGTCGGGCCAACGGCTCTCGCGGGCGAGGTCACCACTGCGGTAGACGCGATGCTCGAAAATGGCGTCGACACAAGGACCCTGGCCCGTGCGGTACTGCGCCTCGTCGATCTGGACGACTACTTCACCGGTCGGTGCGACGGTCCGGATCCGGCGCCCTCGCTCGACCAGGGAGATACCAGCGTGTTCGGCACCCTCGATGTGGTCGACCGCGGCCATCACGATGGCGTCCAGCGTCGAGTCGACATCCGGCTCCGCTGCCAGAGCGCGGGCGATCTCGCCGAGCTTCTTGCCAAGACCGTCCGCGGCGGCATCATCGGTCACGTGCGGCTCCTTGTCTCGTGGACAGGATGCCAGCGTAAGACGACAGCTCTTCATCACCAAAGGAAGTGATGGACAGCGTTTCGACCGCCGGGCGGATACCGGTCGAGGTGACGAACTCGGGCCGCGGATCGGCGCCGGGCCGCTGGTCTCGCCGACCGATTCGACCGCTGAGTCCACTCTGGACGACCGGCGATTTTCCCCCGGTAGCGCCGGATCACTGCGGTGCCGGTTCCTTCGACTGACGTCCGAGGCTGCCGATCGCGGTCATGATCAGCACGATTCCCACGACACCGGCCACCGTCAGCCGCTCACCCAGCCAGACGACGGCGATCACGACAGCGGTGACCGGCTCGAGCAGGGTCGCCACCACCGCCGCGCCGCTGGGTGTGGTCCGCAGGCCGGTGAACAGCAACGCGTAGGCGAGCGCCATCGTCACGGCCCCGAGGTAGCCGATCAGCGCCCAAGACCCGAGGTCGCCGGTCCACGTCCCACCGCCGCTCGCCAACGGCACGATCAGTCCGGCGGGAACGAGCACCATCGCCGCGACGCAGGTCGTCGTCGTGGTCATGGTCAGCGTGTCGAGCCGTAGGGACAACGGCCCGGCTGCGTCGGCGGAGAGGGCGTAGGCGGCGCCGGACGCGAGTGCGGTGAGCACACCTAGCGCCGGGTACGGCGCTTCGCCGTCGGGGCTGCCGGCGACGCTGACCAGGAGAAGCCCGGCCAGTGCGACTGCGACCGTGAGGAACTGGCCGGCGGAAGGCCGGCGGCGACGCCGGACGCTGCCGGTGATCAGCAACAGCACCGGCGCGAACCCGAGACACACCACGGTGGTGATGCTCACCCCGGCCCACAGGACGGCCACAAAGAAGAGCAGCTGGAAGATCGCCGTCGAAACCCCGACCGCCGCCACCCGCCGCCAATGCCGACGACCGAGCCGCACGCAGTCGCGCGACCGCCGCATCACGGTAGCGGCGATCACCAGGACGACCACCGCGACGAGGGCGCGGTACCCGCCGATGGCCAGTGGTGAGAGGCCCGAAGCGTCGTGGACGACCGGGATGACCGGACCGATCGTGCCCCAGAGCACGCCGGCCAGACACACCAGAACCAGTGCTCTCCCCCGGCCGGCAGGCGCCTGGACAGGCTGTGTTTCCGTGGTTGCCACACCGGCAGCATGACAAACGGACTCAAACCCGGTCGCCACCCCGGCGGTATCCACGACCGGGCCGGTCACGTCCGGCACCGCCCATCGTCGGACGAACACCGACAGGTCGACAGCGTTCTGTCGGCCTGCGCGCGGCAATCCCCAGTTTGGTCTTTCACCGGCGAGGCCGATTCCCGCGCAAAGCTCCGAGAGAGGGGAAACTTTGTTCGAATCGCGGTATGCCGGGCCGGGTTTCGGCGAATCCCTGCTACCGGGACACGACCTCAGGTCCGAAGTGCACGCATTACGACAAGAAGATCTCGAAGAAGAAAGACATCGTCATGATCTGTCAGTCCGGCCCGTTGTGGGACATCTGCGTCGACCGCGGCGTCACCCGGAGGCCGGGCGGAGTACGAGGCTGACGAAACCGAAGGCTTCCCGGTAGACGCGTAACCATTCATCTCGATGGGTGGCTGCCGCGGCAAGCGCGTGAGGACTGTCCGGACGATCGAGGCGGTCCGCCACGCCGAGATTCTGCGCGGTATGCGCAGCCAGTCGTCGTACCGACTCTTCCCCCAACGGTGACGCCACCGGATGACGCGCATGGGCAAGCCGGGAAATCCGTTCACGTCGCGAACAGGACGCCGAGGACCTCAGACCTTGCGTCCGACCCCGGCGTAGACGTCGTCCGGTTCGATGTCACGGAGGCCGGGTTCGGGATGCCAGTGTGGCGCGCTCACCACACCGGGATCGATCAGCTCCAGTCCGTCGAAGAGCGCGGCGACCTCGGCGTAGGGGCGGAAGTACATGGGATCCCTGCTGTTCTTCATCGCCTCGGTGACCGCCGCCATTTCCCGGGGCGCGTGGTCGGCGGTCAGATGCGACAGCGCGACCAGGCTGCCTGCCGGCAGTGCCTCCCGGTAACGGGCGACGATCTCGGTGGGGTGCAGGCTGTCCGGGATGAAATGGAACACGGCCACCATGAGCAGCCCGATCGGCTGGCCGGAATCCAGCAAGGCCCGCACCGCGGGCGAATTCAGGACCGCCTGAGGCTCGCAGAGGTCTTCCTCGACGACGGCGGCGTTCGGGTTGCCGTCCAGGATGAGGCGGCTGTGGGCGACGGCGACCTTGTCGTAGTCGACGTAGACCACCTGACATTCGGGATCCATGGCCTGGGCGATTTCGTGCACGTTCCCGACCGCCGGGATCCCTGAACCCAGGTCGAGGAACCGGGTGATGCCCTGTCCGACCATGTACTGCACGGCACGGCGAAGGAACGCCCGGTTGGACGCGGCGACCTGACGGCCAGAGGGCAGGACCGCCATGACCTTCTCCCCGACAGCGCGGTCGGCGTCGAAATTGTGGCTACCGCCGAGCAGCCAGTCGTAGACCCGTGCCGCACTGGGCACCCGGATGTCGACCCCCTCCGGAACCCGTTCACCCGCCACGGACACCGCACCTCGCACTGTCTCGACTCTCGGTACACCGCTGTCGCCGGTACGGTACCGACTGCGATACCTCACCCGAAACCGTTTCGCACACCGGCCACTGAAGTACAAGAGGAACAAAGCCGGTCAACGGACGGTCGCGATCGAAGGAGGTTCTCCTGGGCGGCGCGGTGCCGCCGTCGGCGATCATCCGGCCGTACCCGCACTGAAGCCGGCGGCGGGTTGACCCTGACGCTGGGGCAACCCGTCAGCATGGCCGCCATGAGCACGAAAGACAGCCATTTCACGGTCCACCGGGACGGCGTCGCGATCCAGGTCTCCCGCGGCGGCCGGGGACGGCCGCTGGTCCTGTGTCCCGGGCTCCTCACGACTCAGGCCGACCTGCGCGAGCTGATCGAGCTGCTGCGCCGCGACCACGACGTGATGACCTTCGACCTCAGGGGTCATGGCCTCTCCTCGTCCGCGGACCGGTACACCTTCGAGGCGTTCCTCGGCGATTTCGGCGCCGTCATGGCGGAGTTGGAAGACCACGCGCCCCTGCTCGTGGGGCATTCGCTCGGCGCGGACCTGGCCGTGCACTACGCCGCCGGTCATCCGGATGCCGTGTCCGGGCTCGTCCTCATCGACGGCGCGAATCCGGTACCCGAACCGTTCCTCACCGAGGCCGACCTGCCGGGGTTCCGTGCGATGGCCGAGGGACTGCGGCACGAGTTCGAGCGGGTCGCGGGCACCGAGCGTCAGGTGCTGCTGACTCCTCAGGACTTCCTCGATCTGAACATCGAGATCGAAGCGGTGCGCTCCGGCATCCTCGACCGGTACCGGAAGATCGACCGCCCGATCCACCTCATCATGTCGACCTCGATGGCCGGGAACAGCGACGACGATCAGGCGCGGTGGCGCAACGAGAATTGGCGGGCCGGAGTCGAACGGCTCGTCCGGGAACGGCCACACCTCACCACGTCGCGGCTCGACGCCGACCACCGGCTCGTCGTCACCCACGCCCGGGAGATCTCCCGGTTGATCCGCGAGGCGACCTTCTGACCAGCACGCGGGTCGAGGACACTGGACAGATGCTGACCATCGGCGAGCTGGCGTCGTACGCGGGGGTGACGGTGCGCGCGGTGCGGCACTATCACGCCAAGGGCCTGTTGCCGGAGCCCGGGCGCGACCACTCCGGCTACCGGAGGTACGACGCCGGTGCCGTGGTCGAGTTGATCACGATCAGGACTCTCGCCGAAGCAGGGGTCCCGCTGTCGCGGGTGCGGGAACTGCTCCAGGCCGGGGAGAGGGAATTCGCCGCGGCGGTCACCGACATCGACAAGCGGCTGCGCGCCGAGATCCGGCAGCGGCAGCGGCATCGCGAGCGGATCGCCCGGCTCGCCTCCGGGGACGGTCTGGTGCTGCCCCCGGAGGTGGTCGAGATTCTCGACCGGCTGCGGGCGCACGGTGTCGACGAGCGGATCGTCCAGGTCGAGCGGGACGGCTGGATCCTGCTGGCCGCGCATTCACCCGAGCGAGTCCCGGAGTGGGCGGCGCGCAAGAGGGAGCAGATCACCGACCCACCGCTCATCGATTTCTATCTCACCCTGGGACAGGCTCTCGACCGGGCAGGCGACGATCCCGAACTGGTCGAGCTGGCCGACAAGCTGGCCGTCTACATCACGCGGATGGCCGACGAGCGGGACGAGGCCTATGTCGGCGACACCGAGGTCACCCCACCGTTCGCCGATCTGATGGACACCCTGGCCTTCGACACCGCCCCGCCGGCCCGCCGCCTGATCGAGCTGCTGAGAACGCGAGGCTGGACCGGCTGGACGAAGCTGGAACGCGTGGCCCCGGCACCGGACACCGCCGTTCACCCTGGCCGCGGCACGAGAATCTCCCGTCACAGAGCCGGTTCATCCTGTCGTACGACCACACCGTCACACTCCCACCAAGGCGACGACTCCGAGTCCCAGCAAGATCACGCCCACGACCGAATCCAACGATCTCTTGACCGGCGGCCGGTTCAGGAACGGGTGGAGACTTCCGGCCGCGAACGCGAACCCGAACAACCACAGGGCGCTCACCGTGACATAGATGGCGAAGAGCACGAGCTCGGCGCCGAGGGCCGACGCCGCCGAGCCCGGGAGGAACTGCGGAAGAATCGACAGATAGAACAGGCCGATCTTCGGATTCAGGCAATTCATGAGCAGTCCGCGCAGGAAGAAACCCGTGTTCCCGCGACCTTCCCGGTTCGGCGCGGGAGCCGGCGGCGACAGCGCGGAACGCAGAGCCATGACCCCGAGCCACATCAGGTAGGCCGCGCCGATCACCGTGACGACCCGGAACGCCACACTGCCGTTGGCCGGCAACGCCGATAGCCCCACCACCGAAGCGATACCCCACAAGACGATGCCGAGCAGGACCCCGGCGGCGGTGCGCACCGCCGCCGGACGTCCGGCGGCGGCACTCGTCTGGAGCAGGAGCGCTTGATCCGGCCCCGGAACGATGACGATGACCGCCGCCGCGGCCGTGAAAGCGAGCACAGTGAACAGTGTCAAGCGATCCCCCGGCGGGTTCAGAGGGCCGTACCGACATCGCCGACATGGGAAACACCGTGATCGTCGCACCGGCTCTGTACCTCGGCGAGCAGCACCCGCAACAGTGAGGCGAGTTGAGCCCGCTGCTCGTCGCTCAGCCCGGAAATCAGTTCGAGTTCCCGCTCGAGCACCCGGTCGACGGTCTGCTCCACCAGCGCGTGCCCGGCCGGGGTCAGTGTCACGTACACGCTGCGGCCGGGCGGTTCGGTGTGCCGCTCGACCAATCCCTCGCGTTCCGCGCGGGCCACCCGCTGCGAGATCGCTCCCGCCGTGACCAGGGTCGACCTCGCCAGTTCCCTGGTCGTCAACGAGTACGGCGGCGAGCTGCGCCGGAGCACGCTGAGCAGGTCCAACGTGGCCGAATCGACGCCGGAGTCGAAGAGGACACGGCGGCGGTCCTCGCCGAACACCTTGGCCAGCTGCCACACCCGGGTCACGATGCCGATGGACTCGGTCGACGTTCCGGGCCGTTCGCGCTGCCACGCCGCCTCGATCTCGTCCGCCGCGTCCGGCGTCGGGTCCTGTTCGGCCGCTGCACTCATCCAGACCTCCACCACGGTTGTCGCCAGACGCCGCCCAGCCTATCATTTAGACCTAAACGTGACAGGGATCGGCGAACACGAAGGAAGTCAGATGACTCGGACAATCCTGGTCACCGGTGGGGGCACCGGCATCGGCAAGGCCGTGGCGGCGAAATTCGCGGCGTCGGACGCCGTCGTGCACATCACCGGACGACGCAAGGACGTACTGGTCGCGACGGCGGCCGAACTGGGCTCGTCGGTCCGGCCACTCGTCTGCGACAGCACCGATCCCGAGCAGGTCGTCGCCTCGCTGGCCGAGCTGGACGGACCGATCGACGTGCTGGTCAACAACGCCGGCGGCAACGCCGACTTCGATCTCCCCGAGCGGGATGGGCTCGCCGGAGTCCTCGCGCGGTGGCGGGCCAATCTGGACGCCAACCTGATCAGCGCGGTGCTGACCACCACCGCCGTGGAGAGCAGGCTGTCCGAAGGCGGATCGGTGATCCACATCGGGTCCATCGCCGCCGACCAGGGTGCCGGATCGTACGGCGCGGCCAAGGCCGGGCTGGCGTCGTGGAACGTCGACCTGGCCCGCCGGCTCGGCGCCCACGGGATCACCACGAACGTGGTCGCGCCTGGCTACATCCGGGAAACCGAGTTCTTCCGGGACAAGCTCCCCGCCGAGCGGGCCGAGCAACTGGTCGACGCGACCTGCACCGGCCGTGCCGGGATTCCCGTCGACATCGCCGAAACGGTGTACTTCCTCGCTTCCGCGGGCGCTCGGCACATCACCGGACAGACTCTCGGAGTCAACGGCGGCGCCCACCCGAGCAGGTGAGGACCAGTGCGGCTCCGTCATCCTCACCGTCCTCGCGTCGTTCCACGACCTCGGTTCCATGAGGCGAGGACGAAGCTGCCGTCACCGGCGTCATCTCGTAGGGTTACGGTTCCGGGGCGCCGGCCCCGGAGTGGCCCAGGCGGAGAAGGAGCACGGCGGTGGATGGGCGGCGTCGAAGACCGTTGTGGCGGGCCATCGCCTCCGCCGCCGAGGTGGCGGGTCGTCGTGACAGCTGGGCACAGACGGTCTGTCTCGCCTGTGTGGAGACCTTGGGCCAGGTGGACGCGGCGATCCTGGCGTTGCGGGGTGGTTCGCACGCCGAGGAGGTCTTGGGCGCCAGCGAACAGGGGGCCGCCGACCTCGCGGAAGCGCAGTACACCGTCGGCGAGGGGCCCGGCGTGGAAGCGTTCACGAGCGGATCTCCGGTGCTGGTCCCGGATCTGAATATCGAGCAGGTGCGCTGGCCTGGTTTCGCGCAGGCGGCCCTCGCCAGCGGGGTGGCGGCGATGTTCGCGTTCCCGCTCCAGCTCGGCGCCATCCGGCTCGGCACCCTGGAACTGATTCGCCATAGTCCCGGCGGGCTGCCCAGCGACGAGCTGAGGGATGCCGTGCTGGCGGCGGATCTCGGCGCTGCGGCGTTATTGCGGCAGGCGCGGTCGGCAGAGGCCGAGGGCCACGAATTCGCCCCGGAGCCGGTTCGGTCGTACCAGGATGTCAATGTGGCCACCGGAATGCTGGCCGCTCAGTTGCACATCGGCCTCGATGACGCCTTCACCCGCCTGCGCGCACATGCCTACAGCCGGAACCGGTCGATCCTGGAAGTCGCCCGTGATGTGCTGAAACGGCGCATCGTCCTGGACGAGCTCGCCGAATGAACCGTCGACCTGGAGGAAACATGAGTCGTCATCCAAGGGCTGGCGGCGATCCCGGCACGCTGCCCTCCGACCTGACCGGAGCAGTGGCCGCCATAACCGCGCGCCTGGTCGGCACGCCGGACAACGACACCGTGCTGCGCCTGATCCTCGATGTGGGTACCGAGTTGCTCGGGGCGTCCGCGGCCGGTGTGCTCCTGTCGCGCCCCGGTGGCGGACTGGAGGTGGTGGCATCCGCCGGGAAGACGCGGTTCCTGGAATCGCTGCAGACCGACATCGATCAGGGACCGTGCGTCGATTCCATCGCGATGGCCACCGTGATCAGCTCGACCGATCTCGCGGAGGACGGTTCGCGATGGCCGAAGTTCGTCCCGGCGGCGCTCGCGGCCGGATTCCGCGCGGCGGTCGCGGTCCCGTTGCGGCTGGACGGGCAGGCGATGGGCGGATTCAACCTGCTCTACGACACCGAAATGACACTGGAGCGGTGGCAGCTGGAGTTGGCGCAGGTCGTGTCGGATCTGGCGGTGCTCGCGCTGGTGCAAGAACGCGGTGGCCGCCGCTCGGACCGGTTCCTGGAGGCCACGGTCACCGCGCTGAACGGCCGGGTCCAGCTCGGCCAGGCTGTCGGCGTCGTGGCGGGAACACTCGGGATAGAGCCGGCGGCGGCCCAAGCCGCGATTCTCGCCTACGTCCACGAAAACGGCCGGGCGTTGCGTGAGGTGACGGGTGCGATCACCGGCGGCACCCTCGACCCCGCCGTCGTTGCCGGGGACCAGGACAGCGCCTGAGCCCAGCCACCGTAGTCGGGATCGGCGGTACCGTCGGCCTGCGCGTCGACGACCGCCGCGATCCGGGAGGCCTCTGCTTCGCGTCCGGCGCCGCCGCTCAGACCGTCGAGCGCCTGGGCGGCGTCATTGCGGGACGAGGTCGAATCCTTCTTGCAGAAGACGACCGCGCGCTACCTGGCGGCGGGCGACCGCATCAAAGAGGCCGCCCAGAACTGACGGCTTGGAAACTCCGCGGGTCGGGCGCCGGGTGCTCATGTCCCGAAGTGGGTTTCGTGAATCACCATATTGCCTTACCCCTCACAGCAATCCGGTACCTCGCTACGAAAGCGTGAAGCCCAGTTCCCTGCCCCGCGTCACGAGTTCCTCCCGGGCCTCGGGATGCGCGACATGGTCGACGATCTGCCGCGCCTGCTCGTTGGAATCGTTGCCCCAGATGGTCGCGACGCCGTGTTCGCTCACCAGGAAGCTGTGCTGGAACGACGTCACCGGCCCGGCCAGCCGCGGCACGACCGTCGAGACGTCGGCCTTCGGATGCCACGACGGCAGCGCGATGATCGCCCGCCCGCCGGGTGAATGCAGCGCCCCGACCACGAAATCGGTCTGGCCGCCGAATCCCGAGTAGATCGCCCCTCGCACCCGGCTCGCGTTGGCCTGCGCGAACAGGTCCACCTCGAGCGCGCTGTTCACCGACACCAGGCCGCGCTGCCGGGCGATCACGGCGGGATCGTTCGTCTTTTCCGTGCGTAGCAAGCGGATCCGCGGATTGCGGTCGAGCCATCGGTACAGTTCCGCGGTACCGAACACGAACGACGCCGTCACCGGCACAGCCGGATCGAGGGCACCGGCGCGGTCGAGCGCGAGAACGCCGTCGCTGAACATCTCGGACCAGATCGCGAGTCCGCGTCGTCCGGTCACCGCGGCCAGTGTCGCGTCCGGGATCCCGCCGATGCCCAGTTGCAGGGTCGCGCCGTCCTCGACCAGTCCGGCCACCCGCTCACCGATGGTCCGCGCCGTGTCCCCCACCGGCCGCGGGACCGGCGACAGGAGCGGCTCGGCCACATCGAGGGCGTAGTCGATCTCGCTGACCGGAAGGAGCCCGTCACCGTGGACGAACGGCATCTCCGGGTTGACTTGCGCGACGACAAGGCCACCCCTCGCCCGCACCGCCTCGACGGCCGCGGGCAGGATGTTCACCTCCGTGCCCAGCGACACCACGCCGTCCACCGGCACCGAGGTGTGCAGCAGGACGACGTCCGGCGGCAACGCGGTCTTGAGCAGTTGCGGCACCAGCGACAACCGCGAAGGGAAGTACCGCAGACCGGCGCGGCCGCGCATCCCCGCACCCACGAACGGCGTCTCCAGCAGCACCCCTTCGCGGTCCGGCATTCCCGCCTGCGCGTTCAACGCGAACAACCGGTACTCCGCCAGCGCGGCGTCCAGCACGTTCAGCGCCCGCATCGGGGTGGCGAAGTTCCCGCTCACCACCACCCTGGGGCGTGACGCGGGAACGCCCGCCAGGACGGAACCGAGCTGACTCTCCGACAAGACGCGCATGAGCCGATCATGCCCGAGGGGCCGCGTGGCTGGTCCGGAGGATGTCCCGCACCGCGGCTTCGGGCTGTCGACGCCGGAGCCCGGCTACCGCTACTGGCCCGAGGAGCACGCGGACGTGGTCACCGGGTTCCTCGACGCGCTCGGCATCGAGGGAACGACCCTGGCCGGGCAGGACTGGGGCGGACTGATCGGCCTGGCCGCCGCTCAGCGACGGCCAGGCGCCTTCGATCGGCTCGTGCTAGCGAACACCTGGGCCTGGCCGCGGGCCGCTTCCTGGTCCGGCGGTTCAACCTCCTCGTCAACACCTTCATCCCCACCGGCCACCGACGGCGGAAACCCACCGCGGCCGAGATGACCCAGTACCGCCGGGCACTGGACACCCCCGCGCGGCTGCAGGCCTCCGCCGTACTCCCCGGCCGGACCCTCGCCGGCAAAGCCTTCTTCAAAGAGGTCGAAGCCGGTCTCGCCGACGTCGCCCACCTGCCGACGCTGATCATGTGGGGCGACGCCGACATCGCCTTCCGTCCCCAGGAACGCGAACGCCTGGAGGCGACCTTCCCCGACCATCGGACCGTGATCGTCGAGGGCGCCGGCACCTACGTCGAGTCCGACGCCTCCGAGGAATTCGTCGCCGCGCTCCGCGGCTGGCTGGAGATGCGGCCCGAAACGGGCTGAACCGCCGCGACCGTTCAGGGCTGGGTTTCGAGCCAGTCCCGGAAGGTCGGACCGGCCAGCTTGGCGTGCGGACCGGGCAAGAACCCGCCTCGGGCGGCGATGTCGCCGTCGGGCACGCCTGCCGCGTCGGCGTCGGCGACCTTGATGCCCAGGCGGGCGCCGACGAGCCGGGCCGCCTCCGCCATGATCTCCCGGCGTGGGCCGGCGATCTCGGGAATCGACGGTCCCGGCGCGGCCGGAGCGGTGGCCAGATCGACCAGTTCCTCGGCCACGGCGCGGCAGGCCACGAGCTGGGTGGGCATGGCCGGGACGTAGGCGACGCCGTCGCGGCGCCAGTCGAGCAGCTGAACGACGAATTCGTGGAATTGTGCCGCCCGCAGCAGTCGGACCGGCAGCGGACCGGACGTCAGGAACTCCTCGTGGTCCTTCTTGGCGGCGAGGAAACCGGTGGTGGCGTTGTCGACGCCGATGATGGAGGCCGCGGCGATCCGGGTGACACCGGCCCTGCGGCCTTCCTCGTGCAGAGTGCGGGCCGACGTACGGAAGAACTCCGTCGCCGCCTTCTGGTCGGAAGCGTGCCACGAAGCGACGTCGATGATGACGCCCACCCCGGTGAGCGCCTCGGCGAGACCGTCACCGGTGACGATGTCCACGCCAGTGGCCCTGGACATCGGCACGACTTCGCACTCCCGTTCGGTGAGGACGTCGACGACGTGCCGTCCCAGCCGCCCGGTCGCTCCCGCCACCGCGAATTTGTTCATGTCTCAAGCCTTTCTGGGTTCGTCGGAGTGGGCTCAGTCGGTGTAGTTCCGGCCGGGTGGCATCCCCGGGATCGGCTTGGCGATGAGCGCGGCGGGGGCGAAGAAGGCGATATGGGCGATGGTCATGACGAGCGTCCAAAGTGCCTTGTGGTCGTAGTGCGCGGATGCCTTGGCGTACAACTCATCGGGGACGCGCTCCCCCGACGCGTTCGGGGTGAAGACGGCCTCCACCAGCTCCAGCGCGACCCGTTCGGCGTCGGTGAAACACCGGGCGTCGTGCCAGGTGACCACGGAGGTGATCCGCTCTTCGGTTTCCCCGAGCCCCCGCAGCGCGCCCGTTTCACGGACGACGAAATACGTGCTGCCGAGCAACTGGCCCGCGCGCAACTGCACCAGGCCGACGGTCGCCGCGGGAAGGGCACCGTTCTTGATGACCTGATGCAGACCAGCGCCTACTTCCCCCAGCTCGGGTACGAACGGCAACGGATTGGGCATACGTGACCGCGGGCCCGTCGTCGAGGTTGTGGACATGATCGGGATTTCCTCACTCGTGTCGTGACGTGACGAGCAAGAGATCCCGGTGGCAGGCCCCGTGTGACAACCCGGTCGTGTGGCGCGGGCCACTGTCACAAAACAGTGGCGGCCGGGGTCGTATGGCAAAGCACGATCGACAACGAACAGGCGGGGACCGGCGATGAGTGGACGACGCGAGGCGCACGGCGCCATGGATCCGGCGACCGAAGCGTTCGTGACCCATCGCGATCTGCTGTTCACCGTGGCCTACGAGATGCTCGGATCGGCCACCGACGCCGAGGACGTCCTGCAGGAGACCTGGTTGCGCTGGGCGGGCGTCGCGCTCGAGACGGTGCTGGACCCGCGGGCGTTCCTGGTCCGCATCACCACCCGGCAGGCGCTCAAACGACTACGGACGCTCGGCAGGCGCAAGGAGTCCTACGTCGGCCCGTGGCTGCCCGAACCGCTGCTGACCACGCCCGATGTCGCCGAGGACGTGGAACTGGCCGCCAGCGTCTCGATGGCGATGCTGCTGGTACTGGAAACACTCGCGCCGACCGAGCGAGCGGTCTTCGTGCTGCGGGAGGTTTTCGCCGTCGGCTACGACGAGATCGCCAAGGCCGTCGACAAGACTCCCGCCGCCGTACGCCAGATCGCCCACCGGGCGCGAGCCCACGTCGCCGCGCGCAGACCGCGCGGCACCGGGTCACCGGCCGAGCACCGTGCCGCGCTCCAGGCGTTCCAGGCTGCGGTGGAAACCGGCGATCTGCAGGGTCTGCTCGACATCCTCGCGCCGGACGTCGTCGCGCTCAGCGACGGCGGCGGGGTGAAACACGCCCTGCTGCGGCCGATCGTGGGCGCGGACAAGGTGGCTCGTCTCCTCGCCGTCGGCTGGTGGAAACGCGACGCGGAAAGGTCCGTCGAACAGGTACAGGTCAACGGCGGCCCCGGCTTGCTGGTCCGCGTCGGCGGGGAGATCGACGGCGTACTGGCGGTACGGGTCGAAAGCGGCTACGTCACCGGCGCCTACCACGTCCGCAATCCCGAGAAACTTTCAAGCGTGACAAGGGAGATCACCGTGAGCCGGTGAACGGGGAACGGCCCGCCCGCAGAAGAACCCGCGGGCGGGCCGGGGCTTCACGGTGCCCGCCGGGTCACTCCCGGACGGCGGCCGGGGCCGCGTCCCTCGTGGGTTCGGGATCGACGGGCCCGGAGGGCACCTTGGCCACCGGCCTCCCCCGCCGCCGCCGGATCTCGAATCCGACGAGGATCAACGCGAGTGTCACCGCGCTGAGCCAGAACTGCGAGCGCGTCGACGGCAGCAGCGCCATCGCCAGGATCACCGCGGCCATCAGCGCGATGGTGGCGTAGCTCAGCCACGGGAACAGCCACATCTTGAGCGTGAGCTTGTCCGGATCCTCCCGTTCCAGCCTGCGGCGAAGCCGCACCTGCGCGAGCGCGATCGAGAGGTACACGAACAGCGCGACGGCACCGTAGGAGTTGACCAGGAACTGGAAGATCAGATCCGGCGAGGTGTAGGCGGCGATGACGGACACGTACCCGATCGCGGTCCCGGCCAGGATCGCGCGCCGCGGCACACCGCTGCGGGAAAGCCTGGTGAAGGCCTTCGGCGCGTCGCCGTTGCTGGTGAGCGCGAACAGCATCCGCGACGAGGTGTACAGCGCCGAGTTCAGGCAGGAGAGCACCGCGGTCAGGACGATCGCGTTCATGATCGTGGCCACGGCCGGGATGCCGAGCACCTCCAGCACGGCCGCGTACGGACTCACCGCGGTCGCCGGATCGTCCCAGGACTTGATCGCGACGACGAGGAACACCGAACCGACGTAGAACAGCACCACCCGGAAGATGATCGACCGCATGGCCTTCGCGATCGCCTTCTTCGGTTCCGCGGACTCGGCGGCGGCGATGGTGACGATCTCCGCGCCGGTGTAGAAACCGATGCACGGGACCACCGCCGCGAGTACCGCGCCGATCCCGAGTGGCGCGAATCCGCCGTGAGAGACCAGATTCGTCAGTCCACCTTGGGCACCCGGCCAGAAGCCGAACAGGTACAGGGCACCGACGACCAGGAAGACGACGATCGCGACGACCTTGATCGAGGAGAACCAGTACTCGAACTCGCCGTAGGACCGGGCCGAGACCATGTTGGTGCCGGTGAGGATCAGGAGCAGGCCGAGACTGAGCACCCACAGTGGCACGTCCGGTACCCACAGCTGCAGGATCCGGCCGCCCGCGACGGCTTCGACCGCCACGACGATGACGAAGAAGTACCAGTACATCCAGCCGACGGCGAAACCCGCGCGGTTGCCGAGCGCTTCCCTCGCGTAGACGTAGAACGAGCCGAGCGCGGGTTTGGCGATCGTCATCTCCGCGAGCATCCGCATGATGAGCACGGTGATCAGGCCGGCGATGAGGAACGAGACCACCGCGGCCGGACCGGCCG
The DNA here is from genome assembly GCF_037997115.1 of Amycolatopsis coloradensis. Lineage (NCBI taxonomy): Bacteria > Bacillati > Actinomycetota > Actinomycetes > Pseudonocardiales > Pseudonocardiaceae > Amycolatopsis > Amycolatopsis coloradensis. The sequence continues at coordinate 4,501,962 of NZ_CP150484.1, read as the reverse complement.
ACTGGATGACCACGCCGCTGCCGACGAACAGCCCGGCACCGATGACGCCGCCGAGGGCGATCAAGTTCATATGTCGCTGCTTGAGCCCTGGTTTCAGGCCGCTGCTCTGTGCCGGGTCGGACGCTGAAGTCACGTCTCCTCCTTCTCGCACGCACCGCCGGGGCGGTGGCGCTGGGAGCTCCATTGTGGTTCCGGTCACCGTAGGAACAAGTCGGGCCCTGAGCGAGTGCCAGTTACGATGTGGGAAAGGGGTCCAGATACCACTCAGGACGGCTTGCGCGTCGCCAAGGCCAGCAGTTCCGCCGCCGGGCCGTCGAGGCGCCGTCCGGCGGGCCAGACCGCGCGCAGGACGCGGCCGAAGTGGACACCTTCCACCGCGACGACCACGAGATCGTGTCCGGCGACGTCCAGTGCGCTGATCACCGCGGGGCCCGCTCCCGCGAGTACGGCGTTGCGGACGGCGGACGCGGAACCCAGCTCCAGCAACGGTTTCACCGGCTCCACGCCGGCCTCGCGCAAGGCGGTGCCGACGGTCTCCCTGGTTCCGGAGCCGTGTTCCCGCACCACGAGCGGCGTGCTCGCCAGCTCCGCCGGGGTCAGCCGACGACGTTCGCGCGCCCAGGGATGGGTGCCGGAGACGACCACCACGAGATGGTCCCCCGCGACTTTCCACGACGCGAGACCGGGCAGCGCCCCGGGCGACTCGACGAAGCCGAGGTCGACCTTGCCCTGGCGGGCCAGTACGGCCACCTGATCCGAATTCGTGACCTCGAGGCCGAGGTAGAGGCCGGGGTTCGCGCGGTTGAGCTCGCCGATCCAGCCCGGGACCAGGTGTTCGGCCAAGGTCATGCTCGCCGCGACGCGGAGCTCTGCCTCGTGCCGGGTCCGCAGGGCCTCGGCGCCGTCGAGCAGCCCGTCGAGCTCGGTGAGCACGCGGCGCGCCCAGCCGGCGATCACGCGACCGTCCGGGGTGAGCGCGGAACCGCGGCGGGTCCGGTCCATCAGCACCAGACCGAGTCGTCGTTCCACAAAGGACAGACGCTTGCTCGCCGACACCTGCGCGATCCCGAGGGTGGCGGCGGCCTGCCCGATGCTGCCCAGTTCGCCGACGAGGACGAGCAGGCGCAACGAATCCAGCTCCGGTGCTGTCATAGCTAAACTGCATGACCTACCCGCCGCATTCCCGGCTACCGGCACCGTGCTTTCCGCACGACGCTCGTCAGCATGAGCACCACGTATGCGCGGCGGACGAAGCCGCATCTGATCGGTCTCGCCGTCACCGCGCTCGGTGTGGCCGTCGCGTATCTGCTGAGCACCGCCGTTCCCGTGCTCAGCGCCCTCACGCTCGCGGTCGTGCTCGGGGTGCTCGCCGGCTCGCTGCCGGTACTCTCGGACGGCACCAGGCAAGCCATCGCGAAGGTGACGAAGAAGCTCCTGCGCGCCGGTGTCGTCCTTCTCGGTTTGCAACTCGCGCTCCCTTCGGTGCTTTCCCTCGGTCCTGGCACCCTGCTCGCGGTCGTGCTGACGGTCGGTCTCACGTTCCTCGGCACGCTCGGGCTGGGCAGGCTGATCGGCGTTCCGCGCGGTCTCGCGATGCTGGTCGCGACCGGGTTCTCCATCTGTGGCGCGTCGGCGATCGCGGCGATGGAAGGCGTCGTCGAGCGTGAAGACTCCGACGTCGCGACCGCGGTCGCGCTGGTCACCTTCTACGGCGGCCTGGCGATCGCGGCGGTCCCGCTCCTCGGCGGCCGGCTGGGCATGGACGCGCTGCGGCTCGGCGGCTGGGCCGGGTTGAGCGTGCACGAGGTCGCGCAGGTCGTCGCGGCCGCCACCCCGGCGGGGACCGCCGCAGTCGCGGTCGCCGTGGTGGTGAAGCTGAGCCGGGTCGTCCTGCTGGCGCCGATGGTCGCCGCGGTCAGCGTGCACGAACGCCGTCGCCGCCCGTCCGCCGGCGGGAAGCGCACGCCGCTGGTCCCGCTGTTCGTCCTCGGTTTCCTGGCGATGGTGGTGGTGCGCAGCACCGGGATCCTGCCGGGCGTCGCACTCGACGTCGCCAAGGTGGTCTGCACGCTGCTGCTGGCGGGTGCGCTCTTCGGGCTCGGCTGCGCGGTCCGGATCGGCACCCTGGTCCGCACCGGTGGCCGGGCGCTGCTGCTCGGCCTGCTCTCCACGTTGCTCGTCGGCACCATCGCCTACGTCACCCTTGCCGTACTCGGCTAGCTTGGACGGCGCTCAGGAGCGCGAGCGTCTCGATGTCGGAGGCCGAGCAGCCGCGGGAGAGGTCGTTGAGCGGCGCGGCGAGTCCTTGAAGGATCGGGCCGAGCGCGACGGCGCCGCCGAGCCGTTCGGCGATCTTGTAGCCGATGTTGCCCGCGTCCAGATTGGGGAAGACGAGGACGTTCGCGCGGCCGGCGACCGCGGATCCGGGAGCCTTGGCCGCCGCGATCGACGCCACCAGCGCGGCGTCGAACTGCAATTCTCCGTCCACGGGAAGGCCGGGTTCCCGCTGCCGCACCAACGAAGTCGCCTCACGGACGACGTCGACGCGCTGATGGGCGGCACTCCCCTGCGTGCTGAACGACAGCATCGCGACCACGGGGTCTTCGCCCGTCAGGCCGCGATGGGTCGTCGCCGCGGCGAGCGCGATGTCCGCCAGCTGCGCCGCCCCCGGTTCGGGCACCACGGCACAGTCCGAAAAGGTAAGCCGCCGTCCGTCCCGGAGCAGCAACAGGAAGCAACTGCTCAAAGTGGACACTCCCGGCGCGAGGCCCACGACCCGCAGCCCCGCGCGCAGGACGTCGGCGGTCGGCCGGGTCGCCCCGGCGACACAGGCGTCCACAGTGCCCGCCCGCAAGGCGGCGGCCGCCACGAAAATCGGATCGCGCCGGGCGGCGTCGAGGTTCTCCGGACGACGCGCGAATCCCGCTGTCAGCGCGGCCCCGATCCCGTCGTCGGCAAGGGCGTCCGCGACGTCCACGATCAGGTCGTCCGTAGCGCCTGCCGCGCGAAGGCGCGCCCCATCACCGAAAAGCAGCGGCCGCACGACTCCCTCGTCCCGCAGCGTCAGTGCGGCGCGGACGGCGCGATCGTCGTCGCCGTCCGGCAAGGCGACGCGGAGATCCCGGCCGCGCAACGCCGCCCGCCATGCGTCGAGCGTGGCGTCCGGCGTGACCTCGGTGGTCAGGCTCATCGAAGTACCTCCACGGACGAAGTGGGGGCCGCCGCAAGACGGCGACCCCCACCGGGTGAACAGAGGATCAGGGCTGGACGGCCTTCTCGACATCGTTGAGCATCGCGTCGACGCCGTGGAGAAGCTCGGTGAGCACCTCGCGATCGGCGACGAGCGGCGGCGAGATCATCAGCATCGTCGCGCCGCGATCGTCACCGCGGAGGATGACGCCCGTGCGCCGGAACGCCTCCGGGAGCACCTCGCGAAGCACCTTCAACGACTCCGCCTCGGTCAGCTCCCGGCCGCTGTGGCGGTCAGCCATCAGCTCGATGGCGTAGAAGAACCCGGTGCCGCGGACGTCCTTGACGCAGCGGTGCGCGGACTTGAGCGAGTTCAGCGCGGCGAACAGCTCCGGCCCCTCGGTGAGCACGTTGTCGAGTACCCGCTCGTCCCGCATCGCGGTGAGGTTCGCGACGGCGACGGCGGTGGCGACCGGATGCCCGCCCCACGTGGCGCCGTGGGTGAAGACGCCACCCTTCGGGGAGTCGTACAGCTCGGTGACCAGCTTCTCGCGCACGATCACCCCGCCGAGCGGCGCGTAGCCCGACGTCGATCCCTTGGCGAAGGTGATCAGGTCCGGCACGACCCCGGTGACACCGTGCCCGAACCAGTGCCCCAGCCTGCCGAACGAGCAGATGACCTCGTCGGACACCAGCAGGATGCCGTACTTGTCGCACAGGGCGCGCAAAGCGGGCCAGTACCCCTTCGGCGGCACCAGCGCCCCGCGGCCGTTCTGCACCGGTTCGGCGAACAGCGCCGCGATCGTCTCCGGCCCTTCCTCCAGGATGACCCGCTCGATCGCCGTGACACAGTCCAATTCGGACGCCGGACCGCAGTCTCCCAGCAGTCCCAACGTGTTCGGCACGTGCCGGACGCCCGGCATGAGCGGGCCGAAGGGCTCCTTGATCTTCGCCAGCCCGGTCACCGAAAGGGCACCGATGGTCGTGCCGTGGTACGCCATGTCCCGGCTGATGATCTTCGTTCGCTCGGGCTCCCCCTGGCTGCGGTGATACTGCCGGGCGAACTTCAGCGCGGTTTCCACCGCCTCCGAACCCGAGTTGACGAAGAACGTCGTCCCGAGGTCGCCGGGCGCGAGCTCGGCCAGCAGCGTGGCCGCCTCGATCGCGGGGGTGTGCGCCGAACCCCAGTTGCTCGCGTAGGCCAGGGTGCCGACCTGGTCGGCGGCCGCCTTGGCGATGTCTGCCCGCCCGTGGCCCATGTTGACGCAGAAGAGCCCGGCGAGCCCGTCGAGATGACGGCGTCCTTCGGTGTCGATCAGGTGGCTTCCCTCGCCGCGTACGAACACCGGGAAATCCGAGGCCCAGGTGTCCTTACGGGTGAAGTGCGGGCCGAGATGCCGTCGAGCCTGCGCTCGCAGCTGGGTGACGTCCACCGGAGACCTCCTTCGAGACACGAGTCTGTGCTTTGACTTTCGCAACCCGGCTGGCACCGGCCCAGCACCAGAGCGGCGACGATCGATGGGTCCAGTTGGCGCTCGCGGGACGCAGTGTCGGGGAGAGCTCTTTGGGGAGCCGGGTCCTTAACGGACTTGGGCCCTGGGCGCGGGCCGCCACGGTCGCCCCAGGAGCATCATGGGTTACACACCTGGCCGTGAAGGCCTCCTTCACTACCTTCAGGGTAGGTAAGGAGGCCTTCACGGNGCTGAGCCGAGGGAAGGGGGCCTTCACGCGCTAAAAACGAGACCTAGACGTAGTCCTTGTACTTCTCCAGGAACCGCACGGGCTTGGACAGCGCGTCCCGGCGGAACGGGTCGCCCAGCTCGCGGGTGCACATGATCTCGATGACGGTGGTCTTGCCCTCGTTCATCTGCGCGTCGACGGCACGCTGCAGGGCGGGGCCGACCTCGTCGAGTTTCTCGACGACGATGCCTTCCGCGCCCATCGCCTTGGCGATCCCCGCGAAGCTCTCGCTCTCCAGCTCGCCCGCGACGAACCGCCGGTTGTAGAAGTCGACCTGGTTCTTCTTCTCCGCGCCCCACTGCCGGTTGTGGAACACCACCGCCGTGACCGGGATGTCGTGCCGGACCGCGGTCATGATCTCACCCATGCTCATCCCCCACGCACCGTCGCCGGCGTAGGAGATCGCGGGCCGGTCGGGCGCGGCGGCCTTGGCGCCGATGATGGTCGGCAGCGCGTACCCGCAGTTGCCGAAGCTCATCGGGGCGAAGAAACTGCGCGGCTCCTCGAAGCGCAAGTAGCTGTTCGCGACCGAGTTGATGTTGCCGATGTCGGTCGACACCATCACCCGCGGCGGCATCGCCTTCTCCAGCTCCCGCAACACTTCCCGGGGGTGCAGCCAGTTGCCTTCCTCACTCTCCTGCTCTGCGATCATGTCGAGGCTGAACGGGTCGGTCTCATGGGTCCAAGCGTCGAGCTCGGCCTCCCACGCGTCCTTCTCCGCCTTGATCTTCGCCGCGCGAGCGTCCTTTGTGGAGTCACAGGCCAGTGTCCGGTCCGCCAGGCGCCTGGTCAGCGCGACCGCCGCGTCCTTGGCGTCGCCGCAGATGCCGACGGTGATCTTCTTGACCAGGCCGAGCATCTTGTGGTCCGCGTCGATCTGAATGATCTTCGCGTCCTTGGGCCAGTAGTCCATGCCGTGCTGCGGCAGCGTGCCGAACGGGCCGAGGCGCGAGCCGAGCGCGATCACGACGTCCGCCTGCGAGATCAGTTTCATCGCGGCCTTGGAACCCTGGTACCCCAGCGGTCCGCACCACTGCGGGTGACTCGCCGGGAACGAGTCGTTGTGCAGGTAGCTGTTCACCACCGGCGCGCCGAGGCGTTCGGCCAGCGCCTTGCACTCCTCGACGCCGTCGGCCATCACGACGCCGCCGCCGGAGATGATCACCGGGAACTCCGCCGTGGCCAGCAGCGCGGCGGCCTCGTCGAGGCTCCGCTCGCCGCCGGGGCCGCGGTCGAGCCGGGCGGGCTCCGGGATCTCGGCCTCGATCTCACCGTAGAAGAAGTCGCGCGGGATGTTGAGCTGCGTCGGGCCGAGTTCCGAGTGGGCCCGGTCGAAGCAACGGCCGGTGTACTCGGCCATCCGCTTCGGGTTGTTGACGTGCCCCTGGTACTTCGTGAACTCCTGGAACATCGGCAGCTGGTTGGCCTCCTGGAAGCCGCCGAGGCCGGTGCCCATCGTGCCCGCCTCCGGCGTCACGATGACGACCGGGCTGTGCGCCCAGTAGGCGGCCGCGATCGCGGTCACGCAGTTGCTGATGCCGGGACCGTTCTGCCCGATGACGACGCCATGCCTGCCGCTCACCCTGGCGTAGCCGTCGGCCATGTGCCCGGCGCCCTGTTCGTGCACGACCGGTACCAGCCGGATGCCCGCCGGCGCGAAGATGTCCATCGCGTCCATGAACGCCGACCCCATGATGCCGAAGATGTCGGTGACGCCGTTCGCCACGAGCGTCTCGACGAAGGCCTCGGACGGGGTCATCTTCTTCCGGCCGCTGACGACCACGCGGCCGTCACCCGTCTTCCGTTCCGTCATGTTGCGCTCCTTCGACAGGCAAGATTTACAAAAACCGATACGTGGCGTTCCTGAAATCAGGATGCGACCGACGATAGGACGCGGATCGCCGAGCGTCAACGTAGGATTCTGAAAAACGAGACGCCATGTGCTACTTTTCGGAAAATGGAGCTGCTTCGCGAACCCGATCCGATCAACGGGGACACGCCGACCATGCGACTGTTCTCCCTGCTCGAGCTGATCGCCGCCAAGGACCAGCTGGTCTCCCTGCAGGGCCTCGTCGAGGAGACCGGCCTGCCGAAACCGACTCTGCACCGCATGCTGCAGCAACTCGAAGGGGCGGGCCTGCTGGTCCGCCAGGCCGACGGCCGCCACTACGGCACCGGCCACCGGCTGCGACGGCTCGCGGAGAACCTGCTCCTCAACGCGACCCACCACGGCGCCCGGCACGCCGTCCTGCGCCACCTCGTCGACGAACTCGGCGAGAGCTGCAACGTGACCACGTTGTCGGGCAACGAGATCGTGTACCTCGACCGGGTGGAGACGCCGGAGCCGCTGCGGTTCTACCTCCGGCCCGGCTCCCGCGTGCCGATCCACTGCTCGGCCAGCGGCAAGATGATCCTCGCGCAGATGAGCCCGTCGCAGCGGCGGAAGCTGCTCGCGCACGCGCCGCTCAAGCGGTACACGAACAAGACCCTCACCGACCTCGACGCGCTCGAAGCCGAGTTCACCCGCATCCGCCGCGACGGGTTCGCGCTCGACGACGAGGAGTTCCTGCCCGGCTTGGTGTGCGTCGCCGTCCTCGTGCCGGGGCGCGCCAACCTCTGCGTCGCCGTGCAGGCACCCGTCATGCGCCTGACACCGGACAAGGCACTACAGACGCTGCCCGCACTCCAGCGCGCGGCCGAGGCGATCAGCCGAGTCGACGCCGAGGGCGCGTCCGAACCGGAAAGTGTTCCGTCGTAAGGAGTTCTCATGACCCCCGAGCTTCGGCTCCCGGTACGCGAAGTCTTCGGCATCGATTCGGACCTCGTCGTCGGCGCGTTCCGAGAGCGCGGCGAGCACGTCCCCGAGGTCGACGAGGCGTACCGCTTCAACCCGGACGTGACGCTGGCCCTGCTCGCCGGCTTCACCCGCGACCGCCGGGTGCTGGTGCAGGGTCTGCACGGCACCGGGAAATCGACCCATATCGAGCAGGTCGCCGCACGGCTCAACTGGCCGTGCGTGCGCGTCAACCTGGACGGTCATCTCAACCGCCTCGACCTCGTCGGCCGCGACACCGTCGTGCTGCGCGAGGGCAAACAGGTCACCGAGTTCCAGGAGGGCATCCTCCCGTGGGCGCTGCAGCGGCCGGTCGCGCTGGTGCTCGACGAGTATGACGCCGGCCGCCCGGACGTCATGTTCGTCCTCCAGCGGGTCCTCGAACGCGACGGCAAGTTCACTCTCACCGATCAGAACCGGGTCCTGCGGCCGCATCCGTCGTTCCGGCTGTTCGCCACCGCCAACACGGTCGGACTCGGCAACCTCAACGGGCTCTACCACGGCGCGCAGCGGCTGAACCACGCGCAGATCGACCGCTGGAACATCGTGGCCTCGCTGAACTACCTGCCCGCCGCCGAGGAGATCGCGATCGTGCGGGCGAGGGTCCCCAGCGTTTCCGAGTCGATCGCGGCGTCACTGGTCGCGGTGGCCGCCTTGACCCGCAAGGGTTTCCAGGCCGGCGATCTGTCCACATTGATGTCCCCGCGCACGGTGATCACCTGGGCGGAGAACATCGAGATCTTCGGTGATCCGGCGACGGCCTTCCGGCTGTCCTTCGTGAACAAATGCGACGAAGCCGAGCGGGACCTGGTGGCGGAGTACTTCCAGCGCTGCTTCGACGACGAGCTCCAACTGCTCTCGGCATGACCACGGGGCAGGCGGAAAGCCGGCGCCGCAACCAGGTCGAAGAGCTGTGCGCGGCCGCGATCCGGGCGCTCAGCGGCGATCCGGCGCTCCACTTCCGGGCACGACGGCTGCACCGCGGACGCGAACCGCTCCCCCTGCACGCACCGCATCTTCGTCCGTCGGCCGACGACGATCTGCTGTCGTCCCGCGGGATCGCGGACGGGATGGCGCTGCGCTTGACGTCCTCCGACGCCGCCCTGCACCGGAGCCTGTGCCCGCGCGACCCGGCCGAACGCGGGATTTTCGAGCTGCTGGAACAGTTCCGCGTCGAGTCGCTCCCGCCCGCGGACATGCCGGGAATGCGGCGGAACCTGCGCCTCCGCCATCTTCGCTGGTCACTGGAGTTCCACCGGTCCGGCCTGACCGAGACCGCACGCGGACTGCTGCTGTACACGGTCGCGCAGATCTGCCGGTCACGGATCACCGGCGAACCTGTGGTCGAGGAGACCGAAGACCTCATCGAGGCGACCAGGTTCGCGCTGGCCCCTTCGCTCGGCCACGACCTCGCCGGGCTTCGGCGGCACCGGACGGACCAGAAGGCGTTCGCCGAACACGCGCTGGCGATCGCCCGGACGACCGGCGTCCTGCTCGCCGGGACCGAGCAGGACGCCGAGGACGGCAACGACCCTGCTGATCCCACCGACCCGCGGTTCAGCCTCGTCATCGACTTCGACGCGAGCCTCGGCGAGCAGATTCCCTCCGCGACCGCCGGTACCAGCCGGACGTTGGGCGAATCCGGTGCGGCGTACCGGGTTTTCACCACCGCGTACGACCGCGAACGGCGTGCGTCGGATCTGGTGCGCCCCGGACCGCTGGCCGAACTCCGCGAACGGCTCGACCGGCGGGTTGCCAGGCAGGGCGTCGGGCCGGGACGGTTGGCACGCGACCTCAAGGCGGTGCTCGCCGAGCCCGCGCGCGACGGCTGGGACGGCGGCCAGGAGGAAGGCCGGCTCGACGGCCGCACCCTGGCGCAGCTGATCAGCTCGCCCACCGAACGCCGGATCTTCCGCACCGAGCGGATCGAACCGGTGGCGGACACCCTCGTCACGTTCCTGATCGACTGCTCGGGCTCGATGACCGCGCACGCGGAACCCGTCGCCGCGCTGGTCGACCTCTTCGCGCGCTCGATCGAACTCGCCGGTGCGTCCTGCGAGGTACTCGGCTTCACGACCGGTGCCTGGAACGGCGGCGGACCCGGGCGGGAATGGAGACGAGCGGGACGACCGCGCCATCCCGGCAGGCTCAACGAACGCCTGCACCTCGTGTTCAAGGACGCTGAAACCCCCTGGCGCCGGGCGCGCCCGGATCTCGCGGCACTGCTGAAAGCCGATCTGTTCCGGGAGGGGATCGACGGCGAGGCCGTGGCCTGGGCCTGCGGCCGGATGCGTGCGCGAACGGAGTCACGCCGGATCCTGCTCGTCCTCTCCGACGGCAGCCCCATGGACAGCGCGACGAGCCTGGCGAACGATCCGCACTACCTGGACGAGCATTTGCGGGAAACGGTCCTGCGGGAGCAGGACACCGTCGAGATCCGCGGGATCGGCGTGGGGCTCGACCTCAGCCCCTTCTACCGCCGCTCCCGGGTTCTCGACACCTCGGTCACGTCCGGGTACGCGCCGTTCCGTGACGTCCTCGGGTTACTGACCCTGCGGTGAATCCTGCTGCCCTTCGCCCTGCTGCTCGCCGCCGGACTCGCCGAGGTAGTCCTTCGCCTTGTCGGCGGCCGAGTCGATCTTATCGGAGTGGTCACCGAAACGGGATTTCGCGAAATCGGCGGCCTTGTCGACGTGTTCCCCGCTCACCTTGTCCTTCATGCCTTCGAAGTCGATACCCATCAGAACTCCTCACCTATTGTGAATACGCCGGCTACCGGCGCATAACTCCCATCAAAGACCCTTCGCGCCCCACCGCAACTTGAGCCGGACGGTCGGGTGAGTTACCCGAACTTCACCTCATTTACCCTTTGCGGACAAGGAAATCGAACTCGACCACCGTGAACACGGATCACCTGAGGTAGCTCACTCGGGTGGACTTGCCGCCGCTCCACCGGACCACGATTGGCGCTTTTAGCCCTTTCGTGTTCGTATCCCTGGGGTCAGCCAATGCGGACACGGCCAAAGGGAGTTCGAACTTCATGCGCAGGAATATTGCCCGGACGGTATCGGGCGTGGCGATCGTGGCCGGCCTGGTCGCCGCGTGCGGCTCCGAGGGCGAGAACGGTGCGGCTGGAACATCTGGCGCGAATGGAACCGCTTCAAGCGCGGCCGCTGCGCCGTCCTCCGGCGACGGCGCCCAGGCGTCCTCAGGAGCGGACGCGGGACAGGCCGGCGGCGAGGCGGCGCAGAAGGTGACCGCGGCGATCCAGCAGGCGCTCCAGCAGTCGCCGATCGCCTTCACCACGGAAAGCGCCGAACTGTCCGAAAAGAGCAAGGCGGCACTCGGCGAGATCGCCAAGGCCATGCAGGGCAACGACGTGAAGATCACGGTCGCCACCCACGCGGGTTACCCCGACGCGGAAAAGTCCAAGACGCTCTCCGAAAAGCGCGCCGAAGCGATCACCGCCGCGCTCGAAGGAGCGGGCGTGGCCAAGGACCGCGTCAAGACCGAGGCGACCGGCAACGAAAAGGCGCAGGGCGACAAGGCGTTGGACACGCAGATCACCGTCGCCCAGTGACCCTCGACGGAAGCGCGGGCAGGCGGAGCGCGCCGAAGTACGGGATGCTCAGCTCGGGCAGCATCAGCCCGAGGAACCCGACTCCTCGTTGAACTCCTCCACGAGNTGTTCGGGATCGTGCTGCCCGCGACGAAAGCGATCCGCCTGCCCGCGCCTGTCACTATCTGATCGGCCCGAGCGGTTTTCCCAACTACGGCGACGAACTGATCGCCGCGACGTGGCTGCGTCACCTGGCGCGGACCGCGCCGGAGGCCGACGTCTGGCTCGACACCCACTCGCCCGGACCCGCGCAACTGCTCTTGAACGATCTGCATCCGCGCCTCCGCTGCACGGACACCCTGTGGCGGCTGTGCGGTGAGGCGCCGTCGGACGATCCGTGGGAAGTGGCGCGCTGGGTGCAGTCGGCGGTGGACGACCCCGGGCTCGCGCCGCGGTGGGACGCGGGGATCGACCTCCTCGGCCGGACCGACGTCGTGCACCTGATCGGCGGCGGCTACCTCAACGCGTTATGGCCCCGGCATATCGGGCTGATCGCGGGCGCCGCGGCCGCCGCACGCCGATCGGGTGCCCGTACGGCCATGACCGGGCAGGGCCTGACACCGTTCCCGCCCGGGGCGACCGACCTCCTCCGCTCACTCACCGACCGCTTCGACGTCGTCGACGTCCGCGACGACCCCTCGGCGGAACTGCTCACCGGCGCCGTCCGGACGTGCGACGACGTCTTCCTGGAACCGCCCGAGCCGAGACCCGCCGCGCAGGCGCGCGAATTCGTGCTGTGCGTCCAGTCCGACATCGGCGCCTTCGAGCCGTCCGCGCTGGCCGCCCAGGTACTCGGCTTGCTGCGCGCGTGGGAAGTCCACCCTGAGCAACTCGCCGTCGTCGAAGGGATCCCCCGGGTCGACCGCGCCGTTCCGGCACTGCTGGAACACGAACTCGCCGGCGCGGAATTCCACCCGCTCCGTGACATCTGGCGCCACGGCCTCCCGCTGGCGCCCGGGCAGACCTGGATCTCCAGCCGGTACCACCCGCACCTCGTCGCCGCGGCGGCAGGCGCGACCGGCCTCGCGATGAGCGTGTCGCGCGGGTACTACACGACCAAACACCGCAGCCTGATCGATCTCGGCTCGGGCTGGACGCCGTTCGACGCCGAGACGGGCGGGACGCCGGACCGGCCGACCGGTAGCGGGTTCCCGCCGCACGTCGTCCGGCGGTCCCGGGACTTGAAACTCTCGGTCGCGAAGGCGGTTTACGGAAGTCCGGTGGCCGAGGCGGCACAGCCCGCGACGCGACGCCTCACCCTGCGCTCATGGCGGAGGTCGATTTAGCCGCCCAGTCGGGGCATAACGTCGACTGTGTGGATTTTGGGGCGTTGGATGACCAGAAATCCACACAGTCATGCGTGACCGGTCCAGCGACGGTTGATTGGATGTCTGGTTGATGACTGCATGCGTGATTTCGAGCAGCTCGTGACTGGCAATTCGGGTTATCGAGGGGTACGGCAAACGTGTCTGGGTGCGGTGGGTGGTCCGCTCGGGGGTCCCGTCGGCGATCGCGTCGCGAAAGCCACTTTCGGGGCATCACACCTGGAGAGTGGCTTTCGCAACGTCCGCAGCGGCAAAAGCGGTGTCACCGGCTGAGGGAGGGCACCGCCTCGGCGTCCGAGACGCTGTCGGCCGACCGCGCCACCGGAACCCGGGACTTGTCCGGCGCCGCCAGGCTCCAGACCGCCACCACGGCCAGGTTCACCCCGAGTGACACCAGCCCCGCGTTGAAACCGCCGAACGTCGCGCCGGTGAGGTACAGGACGATCGCGGTGAGCACCCCGGTGACCATCCCGGCGGCCACCGCGGCGGTCCGCACCCGACGCACGAACAGGATCGCGAGCCAGCCGGGGACGACCTGAGCCAGCAGGTTGTAGGTCAAGTTCAGGATGGTGAGCATCAACGTCGACGCGACGAGGGTCAGTACCGCCGCCAGCACCAGGAAACTCGCCACCGCGACGACCGTCCACCGCCGTTGCGCCGCGGCCGGGACGTTCGGCGCGATGTTGCGGCAGACCATGCCGCCGATGGTGAGCGCGGTCGCGGCGAGCACCAGGACGCCCGACAGCGCGGCCCCGGCGGCGACGAGGCCCAGCAGCCAGTCCGGCAGCAATCCCTTGGCGGTCACCATGAACACCGTGTTCGGGTTCTCCAGGTCCGGATGCGCGCGCACACCGTAATAGGCGGCCAGCACCAGGAACGGGTAGATCAGCATGTACATCGGCATCCACACGGTCGAACTCTTCACCGCGCGTTCGGAACGAGCCGGGAACACGTAAGCGCCACCGAAACCGAGGTAGAACACGATGCTCTGGAAGAGGATCGTCGTCATCGCGAACGTGAGTTCCGAACCGCTCATGGTGGTCTGTGCCGCGCTCAGCACCTCGGGTCCACTGACCTTCGCGGTGCCGCCGGCGGCGATCACGACGGCCACCCCGACGAGCACGACGCCGAGCAGCATGAAGAAATCCTTGAGGATCGAGACGAACGCGGGCGACCGCACCCCGGACACGGCGATGTAGATGAACGCCACGATGCCGGCCAGCACCACGCACTGCACGGGATCCAGCGGCAGCCCCAGATTGCCGAGCACCACCTGGAGACCGATGAACTGGTACTGCCCCCACGGGATCAGCGCGATCAGCATCGTGACGCAGGTGATCAGCTCCAGCCGCCTGCTGCCGAAATGCCGTCCGAACACGTCGGGCACGGTCATCGCGTCGTACCGCTTCGCCGCCCGCCACACCAGCGGCGCCAGGAAATAGCCCAGCGAGTACGCGAGCAGGATGTAGCCGAGGAACCAGATCCCGTAGCTCGCGCCGTGCGCGTAGATCCCACTCGGGAACCCGATCATCGTCCCGATGCTGTACACCTCGCCGACCGCGAGGAAGTACACCAGCCACGCCGGGAACGACCGGCCGGCGACGAGGAACTCCGAGATCCCGCCACCGCGCGTCGACCGTCCCGCCCACACCGCGAGCCCGATCGAACCCGCCATCACCACCGCCACGATCGCGATCAGCATCAGTCGTCCTCCGGATAGTGGGCGCGGTCGAAGAAACGCCAGCTGATCCACAGGCACAGGGTGGTCAGCGGGCAGCAGCAGAACACCCAGAAGAACAGCACCGGAATGCCCAGCACCGATGCCGTCGATCCGGAGAGCAGCAGAATTCCCGCCAGCAGGGCGAAAGCGGGAACGAACAGTCCGATGAGGACACTCGGCCAGCTGCGGATCATCGTCGTGCCCCCGTCGCCTCGCGCCGCCAGACGACCTCGCCGCCGCTGACGGTGGCGTCCACGGTCAGCTCGCGGATCCGGTCCGGGTCGATCGTGGTCGGATCGCCGGACAGCACCGCGAGATCGGCGAGTTTCCCGACCTCCAAGCTGCCCTTGACGTCCTCCTCGCCCGCCAGGTAGGCGGCGTCGATCGTGTAGCCGCGCAACGCGGCGTCGACGTCCACGGCCTGTTCCTGGCCGAGTACCTTGCCCTGCCTGGTGATCCGGCGTACCGCGCACCAGATCCCTTCCAGCGGCGGCACAGGCGTCACCGGGGTGTCCGAATGCAGTCCGAAGCGGATTCCGCGCGAGCGGGCCGAAACCAGCGGGCTGATCCGGCGCGCCCGCTCCGGGCCGAGGAAGACGTCACGATGCCGGTCTCCCCAGTAGTAGACGTGCTTGACGAAGAACGACGCGAGGACATCGTGGGCGGCCATCCGGTCCAACTGGTCTTCGCGCACCGTCTGGCAGTGTTCGATCCGATGCCGCCTGCCGGTTCCGCTCGGTGCCCCCAGCCGCGAGTAGCCGTCGATGATCGCGTCGATCGCCGCGTCGCCGTTGCCGTGCACGGCGACCTGCCAGCCCGCGGCGTCGAGCGCCGCGATCCGGCGGCCGAGGTCGGCGGGTTCGAGCAGCATCATGCCGTGCTCGTCCGGGTCGCACGTGTAGCCCTCCGCGAGGCATCCGGTCTTGCCCTGGATCGACCCGTCCGCGATGATCTTGACGCCGGTCATCGCGAACTTGTCGTCCGCGTGGGCTTCCGGAGCTTCCGGGTCGCCCTCGTCGAGGCCGGGAAGCAGGCCGTCGAACAGGTAGCCGCGCACCCGGACGCGCAGTTTCCCGGCCCGCCGCAACAAGGCGTACGCCTCAAGTTCCGCCGCTCCGCCGATGAGGCCGATCCCGGTGTCGTGCACGGAAGTCACGCCGTTGGCGAGGTATTCCTCGTCGGCGAGCAGCAGGGCTTCGGCCAGTTCGCCCACGCTCTGACCGGGCAGCCGGGACGTGACGAGGAAGGCCGCCGTCTCGACGAGCACCCCGGTCGGCTCGCCACGGGCGTCGCGCACGATGAGCCCACCGGGCGGATCCGGGGTCTCGGCGGTGATCCCGACTTCGCGCAGGGCGAGCGAGTTCGCGGTGCAGAAATGCCCGGAAACATGGGTCAGGACCACGGGATTGCGACCTGAGACGGGGTCGAGGTCCGCGCGCGTCGGATGACGGCCGTCCGCGAGCAGTGTGTCGTCGTAACGGAAACCGCGGATCCACTCCCCCGGTCCGAGGTCCTTGGCCGCCTGGGCGACCCGGCACGCGATGTCGGCGATGGCGTCGTTGGGCGGGCTGCCGGCGTCGACCGGCGCGGCCAGTGTCATCCCGAAGAACGCCGGATGGTTGTGGGACTCGACGAAGCCGGGGATCACCGTGCGCTCGGCCAGGTCGAGCACGGTCGTCTCCGGGCCGATCAACCGCGAGATCTCCCGTTCGGCCCCCAGCGCGGTGATCCGCCCGCCGGACGCGGCCAGCGCGCGGACCCGTCTCCCCGCCGCGTCCAGCGTGAGCACGGTGCCGCCGAGCGCGACGAAATCGGCGGCATTCCGGGGATCTTCTCGAACGAACTCCACCACACGGACCTCCTGGCGACGTGTCCTGGCTCACGAAGGATCCCCAGACAGTGCGGCACATCTGGCCGCCTGAACAGGTCCAGAACGCTCCGGCGCGGTGGTACCAGTTGAGCGCTCAGCCGCCGAGCAGGTCGCGGCAGGCCTCGCCGAGCAGCCGGATACCGGGGTCGATGTCGCGCAACGGCACCGCCGCGAAACCGATCCGGAAGTGGTTGCGCGGCGGCTCGTCCCCGACGAAGAAGATGTCACCGGGCTCGATCAGGACGCCGTCGCGCTCGGCGCGTTCCATCAGCGCCCGGCAGTCCAGTTCGGACGGCCCGGTCATCCAGAGACTGACCCCGCCCGGCGGATACGCCGTCTGCGTCCACGGCAGGTGTTCGGTGACCGCGGCGCAGGTCGCCTCCCATTTCCGCATCAGCTTCGTGCGGTACCGCCGCAGGGACCGGTGGTACTCGCCGCTGTCGATGAGCAGCGCCAGCGCCCGCTGGAGGTGACCGGGCGGATGCCGCAGCACGTACCGCCGGATCTCCCGCAGTTCCCGCACCAGCTCACGCGGCCCGACCAGGTACCCGAGCCGCAGGCCGGGTGAGAGGAACTTGGAGAAGGTGCCGAGATAGATCGCGTCGCCGGTGCCATCGAGCGCCTTGAGCGCGGGCGTGGGGCTGCCGTGGTACCGGAACTCGCTGTCGTAGTCGTCCTCGACGAGCACCGTGCCCGCACTCGCGGCGAGGCTGAGCAGGCGACGGCGGCGGCCGATGCTCAACGTCGCGTTCGTCGGATGGTGGTGGCTCGGAGTGAGATAGAGCAGGTCGACGCCGTCGAGTGCCTCCGGCGGGCGCAGGCCGCTCTGGTCGACGTCGACGCCGCGCAGCCCGGCGCCGGTGCGCAGGAAGATGTGCCGGGCGTCGAGGTATCCCGGATTCTCCATCGCCACGACGCTGTCCGGCCCGAGCAGCGCGCGGCCGAGCAGGTCGAGGCCCTGCTGCGAGCCGACGGTGATCAGCACCTCGGCCGGGTCGGCCTCGATCCCCCGCGCGGTGAGCAGCTGACGGCAGATCAGGTCGACCAGCATCGGATCGTCGGAGCCGACGCTGTCCTGCAGGCTCGGGAACACGTGCGGCCGGTAGAGCGCGTCACGCAGGCAGCGGGTCCACGACCGCGCCGGGAAGGCGGTGACGTCCACCTGCCCGGCGAGGAACGGGTACGGGTAGGTGTGCCAGTCCGGGCGCTTCTCGATATGCGGCACCCCGGCGTCCGGGTACCGGCGCACCCGCGCGCTCCAGTCGATGGCCGGGCTGGTGCCACGCTCCTGCACCGCGCAATGTGGCCGCATTTCCGCGTTGATGAACAGGCCGCTGCGCTCCCGGCTCTCCACGAACCCTTCGGCGACCAGCTCCTGGTAGGCGAGGTTGATGGTGTTGCGGGAAACGCTCAGTTCGGCGGCCAGCTCACGCGAACTCGGCAGCCGGTGCGCCGGGTCGAAGGTGCCGATCGCGATGCCGTGCTCGATGGCGCGCCGCACCTGCCGGTAGAGCGGCTCGGCGGACGTCCGGTCGATTTCGATCAACGTTCGCGGCAACGGCACCTCCCTTTCGGCGACGGGCCGGGATCTGAACCTAGCTCCAGATCCCGGCCCGCACCACCTAGCCGAGCACGTCGTCGAGGCCGGCCGAAGCGATTCCGAGTGCCTCGCCGACCGGCGCGGAGGTCAGCCTGCCGTCCACCGTGCTGACCCCGCCGCGCAGCTCCGGGCACCGCGCGACGGCGCCGGACAGACCGTGGTTCGCCAGCTCCAGCGCGTAGGGCAGCGTGACGTTCGTCAGCGCGTACGTCGAGGTGTGCGGGACGGCTCCGGGCATGTTGGCGACGCAGTAGAACACCGAGTTGTGCACCTGGAACGTCGGCTCGGCGTGCGTCGTCGGCCGCGTGTCCTCGAAGCAGCCACCCTGGTCGACGGAGATGTCGACAAGCACGCTGCCCGGCTTCATCCGGGAGACGAGGTCGTTCGACACCAGGCTCGGCGCCTTGGCACCGGGCACGAGCACCGCGCCGATCACGAGGTCCGCCTCGAGCACGGCCTCCTCGATCGAGTACGCGTTGGCCGCGGCGGTGCGGATCCGGCCCTGGTACATCCGGTCGGCGGCACGGAGCTTGTCGACGTTCTTGTCGAACAGGACGACGTCGGCCCAGGTCCCGGCCGCGCCGGCGACCGCGTTCATGCCCGCGACACCGGCGCCGAGTACGACCACCCGCGCCGGGGCCACCCCGGAGACACCGCCGATCAGCACACCCCGTCCACCATTGGCGCGCATCAGCGTCTGCGCGCCGACCTGCGGGGCCAGCCGTCCGGCGACCTCGCTCATCGGGAACAGCAGGGGCAGAGAACCGTTCGGCAGCTGCACCGTCTCGTAGGCCACCGACGTCGTGCCCGCGTCCAGCAGCGCCCGCGTGCACGGCTCGCTCGCGGCGAGATGCAGGTACGTGAACAGCAACTGGTCGCGCCGCAGCCGGTGGTACTCCTCCGCGATCGGCTCCTTGACCTTGAGCACGAGGTCTCCGGTCGCCCAGACGTCGTCGGCGCTGTCGAGCACCTTCGCCCCTGCCGCGGCGTAATCCTCGTCGCGCACGGAGGAACCTTCGCCTGCTCCACGCTCGACGAACACCTCGTGCCCGGCCGAGGTGAATTCGTGCACGCCCGCGGGCGTCACCGCGACCCGGTACTCGTGGTTCTTGACTTCACGAGGGACACCGATCTTCATCTCACGCTCCCGTCTGTTCCAAAGGCAATGACGCTGAGCGTGCGGCACGGCTGGAACGGCCAGAAGTGCCAGAACCCACGTGTTCGACGGGTCCAGTTCGCGAGGCGGTAGTCCATGAAGGCCTCACCACGTGCCGTCGTAGATCATGACCTGCTCGCGACACGCCTCTGACTCAGACCCGCAGAGCCCGGGCCGAAGGGGACTTTCCCTGCATCCGACGCGACGAAAGCCACCTTCACAACACCCGACATCCTTCGCCGCTCATAGCGCTGAGCTATGACGTCTTCGCCAAGCGACGGCTACCGCCGCTCCGCGACCGAATCCACAATGGATCCGTGGGAACCCTGGCCATGACCTCGTTCGCGGCGGCGGCCGGGGTGGTCGCCCAGCGTCTGTCCGGGATGGGGCTTTCCCTGCTGTGCGTACCGTTCCTGGCGCTGACGCTGGGTCCGCTCGACGCCGTCCGGCTCACCCTGCTGCTCGGCTTCCCGGTCTATCTCGCGGTCGCGATCACCCATTGGCGGGCGATCAGATGGGCACAGGTCGCGTGGATGACCGTGCCCGCTGTGGTGTTCACCCCGGTCGTCGCGCTCGTCGTCCGCGGTGTCCCCGCGCGGCCGCTGCTGCTCGCCGCGGGCGGCTGCTGCGTCCTGGCCGTCGGCGTGCTGGCCAGCGGCATCACCAGCAGACGGCTCGCGGGCAGGACAGGCGCTGTCGGCGCGGGCGTGCTGAGCGCGGCGATGAACTCCGTCGCCGGGCTCTCCGGTCCCGCCGTGGCGGTGTACGGGGCGAGCGCGGGCTGGGGCGCGGACGAGACACGCGGGACACTGTCGATCTACTTCTTCCTGCTCGGCCTGGTCGCGCTGCCCAGTCTCGGCTGGGTGGAGGCGCCCGTGAGCGTGCTCCTCGCGGTCGCGGTCGCCGCGCTCGCCGGCGACCTGCTGGGGCGGGCGCTGAGCCGCCGGGTCGGCGAACGGTCCGTCCGCTGGTCTGTTCTGGTGCTTTCGGCGGCGGGTGGCGCGCTGACGCTGGCGCATGCCGCTTGACGTCCCGGGAAACGACCGCGTCCGCCGGTAATACGATGGCCGGTGATGACACCGCCGGACCGCCCCGAATGGCGATCGCGTGCGTGGCTGGTCGCCTCCGCGGTGCTGGTCGTGGCCGTGGTCGCGTTGCTGGCCGTCGGCGCGAACGGGCCCGGCGCGGTCGTCGTGCCGATTCTCGTCGTGACCACGGCCATCGGCGTGACGACATGGACGCTGGTCCGCGCGCGCAAGCGACGCCTCGACTACGAAGCACGCCTCACCGGTTGGGCGGCCGAGCACGCCACGCAGCAGGAGCGGCTCCGGATCGCCCGGGAACTCCACGACATCGTTTCCCACGGCCTCGGCGTGATCACGTTGCGGGCCAGTGCCGCGAGGCGGGTCCAAGGAGATGTCCGGGAAGCAGAGCGCGAACAGGCGCTCATCGACATCGAGCGGACGAGCCGGGACGCGGTCACCGAACTCCGGCGCATGCTGGCCGTGCTTCGCGACCCTGACGAACGCGGCGCGCCCTTGCGGCCAGTGCTGAACCTGTCGGATCTTCCCGCCATCGTCGAGGCCGCCCGCCCGCTGGGCCTCGAGCCACGACTGGACGTCGGCGAACTCGGGGACGTTTCCCCTGGGGTACAAGCGACAATCTGCGAAATCGTCCGCGAAGCCGTCGCGAACACCGCGCGATATGCCGGGCCGACGATCGCTCGCGTCGAGCTACGGCGCGATGGCGACACGATCGTCGTGACCGTCGAGGACGACGGGCCGCGAAGCGCCTGGTCGCCCGCCGTCGGTGCCGGCCACGGCCTGGCCGGACTCCGAGAACGTGCCGAGGTACTCGGCGGCGACCTGCACGCGGCACCGGCCGGAACCGGATTCCGGCTCACCGCGCGACTACCGGACGGAGCACACCGGTGACCGAACCCGAACAGCCACCGATCCGGGTCCTGCTCGCCGACGACCAGCGGCTGCTGCGGCACAGCCTGGCGATCATCATCGACGCCACGCCGGACATGGTCGTCGTCGGACAGGCCGAGGACGGGACTCAAGCGGTGGAAATGGCGCGGCGGCTGGGCCCGGACGTCGTGCTGATGGACATCCGCATGCCCGGCCAGGACGGGATCGTGGCCACCAAGGAGATCAGCGCCTGCCCCGACCTGGCCGGGACCAGGATCCTCGTGCTGAGCATGTTCGAACTGGACGAGTACGTCTACGGCGCGCTCCGCGCGGGAGCGAGCGGTTTCCTGCTCAAGGACACCGAACCGGACGAGCTCATCGCCGCCGTCCGCCGGACGTACACCGGCGAATCCCTGTTCGCGCCCGCCATCCTCACCCGGTTGATAGAGCATTACGTCACGGCGCCGCCGCACCGGAACCCGCCCCCTCCCACCGGGCTGACCCCACGTGAGATCGAGATCCTCACGTTCGTCGGCCGCGGGCTGTCCAACACCGAGATCGCCGAGACGCTGACCATCTCCGTCAAGACGGTCAAGACGCACATCAGCCGGCTCCTGAGCAAGCTTTCGGCCCGCGACCGCGCTCAGCTGGTGATCACGGCGTACGACCTGGGACTGGTGATCCCGCGAAGCTGAGGCGCGGTCAAGCGTCCCGCCGATGGAACGTGGCCGCGGAAATCCCCACCGCGACGAGCACCCAACCCAGCACGACGGCCGAGCCGCCGAGCGAGCGCAAGTCGTGGCTCGCGGCGTCCGGGAGGTAGGCCGCGAACGGGGCTCGATCCCGGAGAAGCGGGCCCGCGATGAAGTAGTACCCGAGCAGCCCGGCCACCGCCGGGACACTCCACCGCAGGACCGTCGCGACAGTGGCGGAAAGGATCGTGGTGAGCGTGAGGTAGGCGCTCGCTCCCACCACGGCGGACCGAGGTCCACCGGCCAGCACGGTGAGGACGGCCGCCGGGGCGGCCACGATCAGGAGCGCGGCAATTTTGGCCAGGTGCTGGGTGATCCGGCGTGGCATGGCCGTCAGGGTCCGGTGGATCTGGCCGCCGCTGTACTCCGACGTCACCGCGATGACCCCGAGGACGATGAACCCGGCCTGGGTGTGGCCGACGGGTGAGACGTCTTGTCGCGAGAACGCGGTGCTGAGGATCGCCGAAACACCCAAGGTGCCGAGCAGGGTGAAATACGTCGCCGGCAGGCTGAGCAGTTTGCGGGTCTCGGCCCGGATCGCCCGGCCGCCGGTCACGCGTCCCTCCCGCGGAAGACCAGGAAGCCCGCGGCGAGCAGCGCCGCGACCCAGGCCGTCATCACCAGGCCACCGGTGACCGGCGCGAGCTGGACGGGCAGATCCACCCGCTCGATGAACATCCGGAACCCGGCCAGGTCGGGGAAGAACGCGGCCAGCGGCGTGAGTTTCGCGAGCAGGTAAGTGACCGTGACCACCGACGTGTTCAGGATCAGCACGGTGAGCGGCAGGATTCCGTTGCGCGTCAACAAGGTCAGGCCGGACGCGAGCAGGGCCGTCAGCACCCAGTAGAGGACGACTCCGGGCAGGCGCCCGAAATCACTCGCGCCCGGCGCTTCGACGGTCATGAGGGTGATGGTCGAGGAAACCGCCGCCAGCGCCGCGACCAAGGTGCTCATCGCCGCCAGCTTCGTGATCAGCAATCGCCGCCGGGACGGGACGACCATGAGGCTCGTGGTGATCTGGCGTCCGCCACCGGCGTTCTCCCCCTCGGTGGTGTACTCACTGCTCACCGCGACGACGCCCAGGATGATCGCGCCCACCACGCCGAACGCGAGTTCCTGGAATCCGAGGTCCACGTTGCCGCCACGACGGGCCGCCGCACTCGCGTTGAGGAACGTCAGGGCGGCCGGGAGCAGTACGCCGACCGCGACCGCGGCCCAGACCGACGGCAGCGAGGTGAGCTTGCGCAGTTCTCCCCGGTAGGCCCTCATCGCACGACCTCTGTGGTGAGCGCGAAGAAGGCGTCCTCCAGGCTTCGGTGCCTGCCG
The DNA here is from genome assembly GCF_037997115.1 of Amycolatopsis coloradensis. Taxonomy (NCBI): domain Bacteria; kingdom Bacillati; phylum Actinomycetota; class Actinomycetes; order Pseudonocardiales; family Pseudonocardiaceae; genus Amycolatopsis; species Amycolatopsis coloradensis. The sequence continues at coordinate 4,478,919 of NZ_CP150484.1, read as the reverse complement.
ACGACTTCGGTGAGTGTTCCCTGCGCGACGATCCTGCCGCCGTCGATGACCACCACGTCGTCGACCGTCTCCGACAGTTCTCCCATGAAATGGCTCGATAGCAGGACGGTTCGCCCGGCCGCGGCCCGCTCACGCAGGAAACCGCGGATCCAGCGGATACCCTCTGGATCGAGGCCGTTGACCGGTTCGTCGAGCACCAGCGCCTCGGGATCGCCGAGCAGCGCCGCAGCCAGGGCCAGCCGCCGCCCCATCCCCAGCGAGTAGCCGCGGACGCGTTTGCCGGCGGCGGCGGACAGTCCGACCTCCGCGAGGACCTCGTCCACCCTGCCGCTCGGGATACCGCCCGCCGCGGCGACCCACTTCAGATGCGCCCTGCCGGTGCGCGAGCGATGCGCGCCCGAGCCGTCGAGTACGGCGCCGACCTTGCGCAGGGGATCCCGCAGCCCGGCGAACGGCACGCCGTCGACCAGCGCGGTGCCCGACGTCGGCCGGTCCAGTCCGAGCAGGATCCGCAGGGTCGACGACTTCCCGGCACCGTTGGGCCCGAGGAAGCCGGTCACCCGGCCCGGACGCGCTTCGAAACTGACGTCGGAAAGGATCGTCGCCGATCCTCGTCGCTTGGTGAGCCGGTCGAACTTGAGCATCAGGTCTTCTTCCCGTCGAGCGCGAACACGTCGCTCGCCAGTCCAGCCCAACGGGACACCCGCTCGCGTCGGACCGGGGGCCGATCCTGCCCGGTGCCTCTGGGCCCTGGGTCCTACGGCCGCTCGAACCGCTCAGGCACTCGGTCGCCGATTCGATCCTCTTTTGAGGGACTCCACATGTCGGTCACAGCGCATGGACGGCTTGATCAAGATCCGGTCGCGGTGCCCGATCGACTGGTGACGGCTCAGAGCAGCTTCCGCAACGCCTCCCGAAGCGCGGCGAGAGCGGCTTCGGGCTCATCCCAGAAGATCATGTGCCCCGCCTCCGGGATCTCGACGAACTCGGCCGACGGATTGCGCTCGGCCGCTTCAGCCGCGCCGGCGGCGGTGACTACCGGGCTCGCGCCGCCGTAAAGGAAGTAGGTCGGAGCGGGCACCTTCGGCCAGTCGTCGAAGAAGTCCTCGGATTCGAACCCGGCGTGGGTGGCGGCGATCGCGTCGCGGGAGCACGAAGACAGCCAGCGGGCGCGCAATTCCTGTTCCCGGCGCGGCCATCGCGGCCAGGACCGGGCCACCTCGTCGGCGTCGGTGCCTCGGCGGGCCTGCGCGAGTTGCCCGAGGAAGGCGTCGAGAGTGGTGGGATACGGCGCCCGTCCGGGACCGCTCAGCGGAGGGTCGGCCAGCACCGTGCCCCGAAGTGGCCGGGTAGTGGCGGCACGCGCGGCGATCCGCGCGCCCATGGAGTGTCCGAACAGGATCGGATCACGCAGCCCGAGTCCGTCCACGACCGCATCGACGTCCGCGGCGTAGCTTCCCAGGTCGTAGTCGGACGCGTCATCGGACAGCCCGCGGCCGCGCACATCGAGCACGAGTGGCCGCACGAGATCGGTGAGTTCCCGTACCACGAAGTCCATCGTGACCGCGGGGCTGGTGATCCCCGGCAGCACGAGCACCGGGACGCCGTCGGCGGGACCGTAGTCGAGCACGTGCAGCCGGACCGAGCCCGACGTCACCCAGCGGCTGGTCGCCGGAACGTCGCCGAGATCCGCCAAGGCGGGCTGACCGAGCGTGCGGCGATCCAGATCCGCGAGATACGCCAGGGCCTCGTCAAGTTCGACGACGTCCGCGTATTTCGCTTGCAGGTCGAACAAAGCGGCATCGTGCGGTCCTTGCGCGCGGTCACCGCAGGCTTCCCGTACGACGAGCGTATTGAAGCCGGATTGGACGGCGTCGACGGCGGTCGCGCGGACACATCCCGAAGTGGTTGCGCCGCAAACGACAACGTTGTCCGTGCCCAGACTCGTGAGGAGCGCCGCCAGCGAGGTCCCGTGGAACGCCGACGCGCCCTTCTTCAGGATCAGATGGTCGCCCTGTCGCTGGTCCAGCCGCGGGTCGAGGGCGACCGCTTCGCTTCCTTCGCGCAGCGCCCGCATCCCGGGCGCTTTCCGGAGCCACGCGACGGCGTCGCCGTCCGCTTCGGCGGGTGTGTAGGAGATCGCGGTGTAGATCACCGGCACGTCCCGCCGCCGGGCTTCGGCGACGAGAGCGGCGGTCGCGGTCACCTCGGCGGTGAGGTCGGCTCCGGACGGGAACCCGGGTTCGGTGAACCCGCGGGTCAGGTCGACCACGACCAGGGCCGGGCGCGAACCGCGCGGCACGCTCGCGCCGAAACCGGCTCGGTCGTACACGCTGTCGAGGCGTTCATCGACGGGCACGCTGCAACTCCTTGATCAGTTCGTCCTGAGTACGGATCCGGCCCAGCAGCCAGCCCTGGAACAACCCGAGGGCCGCGGCGGCCGCGATCACGCCGTAGCGTTTGACGCCCTCGGGAAGCACCATGGCGAGCCCGTCGACGGCCTCCGGCACCGGCGCGGGAGCGGCGCTCGTGGCCGCCACGGGCCCCGCTCGAAGCTGGTCCGCGAGATTGCGGGCGAACTGGTCGAGCAGCCGGGTGGAGACGGCGCCGATCGCGCCCTTGCCGAATTGGGCGAGCTTGCCGCGGATCGACAGATCGGTGCGCAACTCGATGGTGGCGCCGCCGGGCGCCTCGCGCACGGTCAGCGTGACGTCGGCCTCCGCGTCACCGTTGCCGTGGGCGTCGGCTCCCCTGGCCACCAGCCGCAGGCTGCGGTCTGCGGGGGTGACGTCGGTGAACCGCACGGTGCCCGAGTAGGCCGCGGTGATCGGGCCGACCTTGACCTTGACGCGGCCGAGATAGGCGTCGTCCTGCCGCCCGTCGAGGATCGCGCCCGGCAGGCAACCGGCCACCCGTTCGACGTCGTTGATCAAGGCGAAGACCGCGTCGGGTCCGGCCGGGACGGACAGTTGGTTTTCCAGGATCACGCTGTCGCCTCCTTCTTCGCGGCGTGGCACCGGCGGGTCGCGGTCGCCTCGATCGCGTCGACGATCGTCTGATAACCGGTGCAGCGGCACAGGTTCGCCGAGACGGCCTCGCGGATCTCCTCGCGGCAGGCGTCCGGCCGCTGGGCGAGGAATCCTTCGGCCAGCATGAGGAATCCGGGCGTGCAGAAGCCGCACTGCAGACCGTGGTGCTCGCTGAAAGACCGCTGCAGATCGGAAAGTTCGCCGTCCTGCCCCAGCGATTCGACCGTGCGGATCTCGGCCGTCTCCGCCTGGACGGCGAACATCAGGCACGCCCGTACCGGCTCGCCGTCGACGAGGACGGTGCAGGCACCGCAGACCCCGTGCTCGCAGCCGACGTGGGTGCCGGTGAGCCCGAGGTCGTGACGCAGGACGTCGAGCAGGGTCTTGCGCGGCTCGACGAGGGCCTCGTGCGACTCGCCGTTGACGTTCAGGACGATCAGGTGCCGGTCGCTCATGAGGGGACGCTCACTTCCTGGTGGATCTCCGCGTCGAGCGCGGCGAGCACGGTCTGCGGGTGGACCGGGGTCGTGTCGAGTTCGACCCCCGTACGGCGCAGCGCGTCGTTGATCGCGTTCAGCACCGCGGCCGGCGCGCCGATGGTGCCGCCCTCCCCCGCGCCCTTCGCGCCGTTTTCCGTTAAGGAGCAAGGGGTTTCGAGGTGGGTGACGGTGATGTCCGGGATCTCCGTCGCGGTCGGGACGAGGTAGTCGATGAAGCTCGCGGCCGACGGTTCCCCGTTGCCCGCGTAGGTGATCTCCTCGAACAACGCGCCGGCGATGCCCTGCGCGATCCCGCCGCGGCACTGGCCGTCGACGACCTGCGGATGGATCACCACGCCGCAGTCCTCCACGCAGGCGTAGCGCAGGATCCGGATCTGGCCGGTGCCCGGATCTGCCTCGACGACCACGGCGTGCGTGGCGTTGGAGAACGTGCCGTCGCCGGGCACGTCGAAGCTCGCCGTGGCCGTCAACGTCGGTTCGACGTCCTTGGGCAGCAGGTGACTGCGCAGGTAGGCCACGTCGGCGATCTCCTCGAACGACGCGCGCCGCTCCGGGTCGTCGATCTGGACGACGCCGCCGTCACCGTCGAGGCGGACGTTGTCAGGACTCGTTTCGAGCAGGTGCGCGGCGATCCTGCACAACAGTTCGCCCAGTTTCCCGGCCGCGAGGGACACCGCCGAGCCACCGATCGTCACCGAGCGCGAGGCGAAAGTCCCCCATCCGTAGGCGATGCGCTCGGTGTCACCCTGGCGGAGCTTGACCTGGTCGAGGTGCAGTCCCAGCCGGTCGGCCACGATCTGCGCCAGCGTCGTCTCGTGGGACTGGCCGTGGTTCATGGTGCCGCTGGTGACCACGACGGATCCGGTGGTGTCCATCCGGATCTCGGAGATGTCGAAACCGGGGACCACCGCCATCTTCCGCTTCGCGAAGGCGCCCGAGCCGTACCCGGTCCGCTCGGAGAAACAGCAGTAGCCGATGCCGATATGCCTGCCGTCGGCGGCGGCACGGTCCCGGATCTCGTACCACCCCTCGTCGCGGATCGCCGCCTCGGCGAGTTCGAGCGATTCGCGGTACGTGCCGGGGTCGTAGGTGATGGCATTGACACCGGTGTACGGGAACTGCGTGATCACGTTGCGCCGCCGGATCTCGACCGGATCGAGGCCGAGTTCCCTGGCAGCGCGTTCCATGACCCGTTCGATCGCCATCACGTACTGCGGACGGCTGACCCCGCGATAGGGCGCCGTCGGCGCCTTGTTGCTCGCGATGGCGCGGGCACGGACCCGGTACTCGGGAACCTGGTACACACTCGGCATCTCGGCCGACGCCATCAGCGGCTCGATGCCCGCGGTGAACGGGTAGCAGGAGTACGCGCCCATGTCGCAGACGACGTCGACGTCCAGCGCGGTGATCCGCCCGTCCTCGTCGAAAGCCGCCAGCGTGCGGTAACGCTGTTCCCTGGCAAGGAATCCGGCCGTGAGCGCCTCGCGCCGGTCCTCGATCCACTTCACCGGCCGGTTCAGCCGCCGGACCGCCGCCGCGACCGCGATCTCCTCGCGGCCGACGACGCATTTCTGGCCGAAACCCCCACCCATGTCCGGGACGGTGACCCGCACGGTGCGTTCGGGGACCCGCAGCGAACGGGCCATCGCCGTACGCACCTGATGCGGCACCTGCGTGCACATCTGGACGAGCAACTGGTCGTCGCGGTCGTCCCAGGAGGCGACCACTCCTCGCGTTTCGAGCGGGAGCGCGTTCTGCCGTCCGCTCTTCGTGACGACTTCGACCACGCGGCCGCCACCCGCGCGGGCCGCCTCGAACGCCGCGTCGACACCGGGTGTGTCGAACATCGAGACGTCGACCAGCACATTGCCCGGCGCCTCGTCGTGCACGACCGGCGCGTCCTCGGCGAACGCCGACTCCTCCGACACGATCGCCCTGAGCGGCTCGTAGTCCACCACCGCGGCTTCGACGCCGTCCTCGGCGCTGTACGGATCTCGCGCGACGACCAGCGCCACCGGTTCGCCGGTGAACCGCACCTTCTCCCTGGCGAGGATCGGCATCGCGGTCGGCGAGAACTCCTCGGGCGGGCGGTCGAGCAAGGCGACGATATCACCGAGATCGAGGTCGGACGCCGTGTAGGCGGCGACGACGCCGTCGACCGCCAGAGTGGCCGACAGATCGATCCCGGTGATCGTGCCGTGCGCGACCGTCGATCGGACGAAGGCCGCGTGCAGCATTCCGGGCAGCTGGATGTCGTCGACGAACCGGCCCCGGCCGGTGAGCAGGCGGGGATCCTCGCGCCGGGGCACCGACGCGCCGACCCAGCGGCCGTTGCGCCCGTCGAACCGCGGAGTCATCGCGTTTCTCCTTTCTCCCAGGCCTCGTGCAGCGCCCGGGTGACGAGGGTGCGCGCCAGCCGTCGGCGGTAGGCGGCGCTGCCCGCCGCGTCGTCGGGCGGATCGATCGCCGCCGCCGCGGCCTCCCCGCACTCGGCGAACAGGTCCGGTCCCGGGACGCCGCCGTCGAGCAGCGCCTCGGCCTCGGGCACCCTGACCGGCGCGGGCGCGACGCCGCCGAGCACGACCCGGCCCCCGTGCTCCGCGTCGATGCTCACGGCGGCGTCGACGATCGCGAAATCGCCGTGGCGGCGGGCGAACTCGGTCAACGCGGCCCGGGGCGACGGGCGGGTGAAGCGCACCGCGGTCACGACCTCGTCCGGTTCGACGGCCGTGGTGTAGAAGCCGTGGAACATCTCCTCGGCCGGGATCTCCCTGGGCCCGCCCGGACCTTCGGCGACGATCACCGCGTCGAGCAGCAGGGCCAGCAGGCACCACTCCGCGGTCGCGTCACCGTGAACGACGCTGCCCGCCACCGTGCCGCGGGACCGGATCGGCAGATGCCCCACCCACCGCATCGCGCGGGACAGCACGGCGAAATCCGGTCCCAGCTCGGCGACCTCCACCGCCCGATGGGTGACCATCGCGCCGATCGTGAGGCTGGAACCGTCACGCCGGAACGAGTTCAGCGCCGGTTCTCGCCGCAACGGGCCCAGATCCACCAGCGCGGTCGGCCGGGCGAGGCGGAAGTTCATCATCGGCATCAGGCTCTGCCCGCCCGCGATGAGCTTCGGGTCCTCGCCCGCCGCGGCGAGTTCGCCGAGCAGACCGACGGCGTCGGTGACGTCGTGGGCCCGGTGGTACCGGAACGCGGCGGGCTTCACAGAGCCGTCCTGGTCTCGGCGGGTGCCTCGACCGGGTCGACGATCCGGTCGAGTTCGCGGCCGCGGGTCTCCGGCGCGCCCGTCATCATGAACACGACCGCGGCCACCACGAGCACACCCAGCACGGTGAAGGTGAGCGGCAACCCGAGCACCGGCCACAGCACGCTGCCGAACAGCAGCGGCGCGAAGCCGGTGATCGCCCGGCTCGACGACGACGCCCAGCCGAACCCCGAAGCCCGGAGTTCCGTCGGGTAGAGCTCGGAGACGTAGGCGTACATCACCGGGATGACCACCAGCGCGAACAGGCCGAACGCGCCGATCGCCACGACCGCCGCGGCAGGCGTGTCGAGCAGCAGGGAGAACACCACCAGCGACAGTGCGGTGAGCGGACCGGCGACCATGATGATCCGCTTGCGGCCGACCTTGTCGACCAGGAGCACGGCCACCGCGACCCCGACGATGCCGGTCGCGTTCATGAGCGCGGTCGAGGCGAAGGCCGCGATCTCGCCGAAGCCCTGCGCCCGCAGGATGGACGGCATCCAGCTGAGCGCGGCGTAGTAGACCAGCATGACGCTGATGAACAACGACCACGCCACCGCGGTGATCCGCGGGTTGAACGCCCACACCCGGCGCAACTGATCGAACGCGGCCGCGACCGCGCCACCGCGGGTGTCCTCGACCACCGCGGGCGGGACCGAGTAGGGCTCCGGAGCCGCTCCCGTGCGGCGCACGAGGTCGTCGATCACGGCCCGTGCCTCCGCCTCGCGACCCTTGCGCACCAGGTACAGCGGTGATTCCGGGACACCACGCCGCACCCAGAACAGCAACAGCGCGGGCAGGATCATCAAGACCAGCATCCAGCGCCAGTTCCCCTCGACCGGGAGCAGCAGCGTCGCGCTGACGGCGGCCAGCGTGGTCCCGATCGGCCACCAGCCGTCCATCGCGGACAGGACCCGGCCGCGATGCTTGCGCGGGGAGAACTCGCTGACGATCGCGTAGTCGACCGGGATGCAGCCGCCCAGTCCGATCCCCGCGAGGAAACGCAGGGCCAGGAACGTCTCCACGTTCGGCGCGAGCGCGCCCAGCACGGAGAACAGCGCGAACAGCAGCAGCGTGATGCTGAACGCCCGTTTCCGGCCGATCCGGTCGGCGACCGTGCCCCAGGCGACCGCGCCCACGGCCATGCCGATCAGGTTCGCGGTGGCCACCAGCCCCTTCCCGCCGGCGGACAAGCCGAATTCCGTCCCGACCAGCGGAGTGAGGAATCCGTTCAGCGCGACGTCCCAGGCGTCGAACATGTAGCCCAGTCCGCCGATGAGGAAGATCTTTCCCTGCACGCTCCAACGCCAGGGCAGGTCCTGGACGATCTGATCACCAGTACGCATGAACCGCTCCGTTGCGATTGACGGCCAGCGCGCCTCAGCGGGCGAACTGGTAGTGGATGGACTCGGTGTCGGGGTCGGTGAGCGGGCTGCCGTTCCACAGCCAGTCGTAGGACACGTCGGATTCGCCGTCGAAGCGCCGTAGCTTCTCGTCCCGTTCGCGCTGTTCGGGACCGTCGGGCAGGTGATAGAAGTCCATGTTCTGCAGCGAGGCGTCCTGCACCATGCCCGCGTGCTTGGCGCGCCGGTCCACGTAGCGGATCAAAGCACCGTCGATCCCGTCGCGGGTGACGCGCCCCAGCTCCTCTGCCAGCACCGCCGCGTCTTCCATCGCCTGGGACGCGCCTTGTGCCTGGTACGGCAGCATCGCGTGGCACGCGTCGCCGAGCAGGGCGACCCGGCCGTCGACCCAGACCGGGTCACGGCGACGGCGGTACATCGCCCACACCGAGACGTCCTCGTCCTTCGCCTTCGCCAGCATCGTCGGTACCCGATCGTCCCAGTCGTGGTACTCCGCGGCGAGTTCGGCGGCGGTGGCCGGGCCGCTCCAGTCCTCGGCCACCGTTTCGGTGCAGGGCACGATCGCGACCACGTTGAGGTACTCCCCGCCGCGGATCATGTAGTGCACCAGGTGTTTGTTGGGGCCGTACCAGATCGTGGAGTGATAGCGGTCGGCCAGGAATCGGGTTGCCGGGTCCTGCGCGATGAGGTCGCCGGAGATCAAGGCCCGGTACGCCATCTCTCCGGAGAACGCGAGGGTGTCGTCGAAGCCGGCGAGATCGCGCACCGAAGACCGGATGCCGTCCGCCCCGACCACGACGTCACCGGTGAACCGGCGTCCGTCGGCGGTGATCACGGTCGGCCGGTCCGGCACCGACCGGTCGAGGTCGACCACCCGCGCGCCGGTCGCCACCCGCACCACCGGACCGGGGACCTCCGGATCGAGGCAGGCGTCCAGCAGGACTCCGTGCAGGTCGGCCCGGTGGTAGTGCCAGTAGGGCGCGCCGTACTGGTCGGTCACGCGCCTGCCCAGCGCCAGCTGGGCGATGATGCTGCCGTCGGCCCAGCGACGGCGCACCTGGTCCTGCGGCTCCGTCCGCACCCGCTCGAGCCGGGCGCGCAGGCCGAGCCCGATGAGGATCCGGCTGGCGTTCGGCGCGGTCTGGATCCCCGCGCCGATCTCGCCCAGCTCAGGGGCGGCTTCGACCACGGTGACGCGCAGACCCCGTTGCCGCAGGGACAACGCGGCACAGAGCCCACCGAGCCCGCCACCGACGACAACGACCTCAAACGACTGACTCGCGGCCATGCCCGCCTCCCGTCTTCGTCATAGCTTTCGTGCCACTGAGCAAGCTGCCGGCACCGGGCACCCAAGACTCCACGCCGAGTTCCGAGAGGATCCGGAACGTCGTGGCCGTCGCCGCCGAGAGGACCGGGATCCCGATCTCGTCCTCCACCGGCTGGATCGCGGGCAGCGAAGGCATCTGGACACAGGCGGAGAGCACCAAGGTGTCCACATCGGACAGATTCAGCTTGCGGTGGTGCTCTCGCAGCCCGGCGGGATCCAGCCGGGCGACGGCGAGGTTGTCCGCCACTTCGAGCGAAAGTGCGTCGGCGACCTCGAACCCGGCGTCCTCGATGTACTCCGCCACCGCCTTGGTCAGCGGCTTCATGTACGGCGTGATGATCGCGACCTTGCGGGCGCCGAGCGCGCTCAGCCCGGACAGCAGCGCGCCGGCGCTGGAGACGACCGGTGACTCGCAACCCTCTTCGCGCAGCACGCGCGTGATGTCGTCCTCGGCGGTGCAGTGGTAGCCGGGCCCCTGGGCCATGATCGCCACCAGGCACGCGGTGGCGACGACGTCGGGCCGCGCGTCGGCGAGTTCGGCCGCCGCCCTCCCGGCCTGGGCGTTCATCGCCCGTAGCTGTTCGGGTTCGACGTGCCGCATCCTGGCCCGCGCGGAGTGGAAGACGAACCGGTCCCCCGGCTCGGCCTCCTCCCTGACGCGCAGCATTCGCGGCAGCTCGGTCTCCATGGTGAGGTTCGAACTGGGGACGATCATCCCGATGTGGTGGTCGCTCATCGGCGGGCCGCCGGGCGCATCTCGGCGACGGTCAGCTCACCGTTGTCGACGATCAGTTCGTCGTCCAGGTAAAGGGAATTGCCGCGCATCGGGATGTCGAAGTGGCAAGGCGTGTCGTTCGGTCCGCCGAGCTCGTTGTTGGGGCCGATGGAGAACATGACGTTGCCGTAGAAACTCCGCAGCTCCATGCCCATCCCGCCGGGGAACTGGGTCAGGCCGTGCCAGTGCGCGCGCTCGTCGAGCCCCCAGCCCACGTGGCTCATGCCGTAGCCGCGCGGATCGTCGAAGCTCTCGATGTACGAGCGCAGCAGATCCGCGTCCAGCCCGGACGATCCGGCGCCGCCGCGGATGTCCCGGATGAACCCCTGTTCGATGGTGATCTCCACCGGTGTCTGTACGTAGGTGTTGAACGGCAGCAGCACATCCCCCGGCGAAAGCACGATCTTCCCGTCGACACCGTCGTCGGCCCCGCCGGTGAACACGAACGCCGCCGGCCAGTGGTCCCAGCGGCCGGGAGTGTCGGTGTAGCCGTATTCGGACAGCGTCGGGTACACGCCGAGCTGATAGGTGACGTCTGTGCCCGCCGGGCTGGTGATCCGCATGGCGCCCGCCTTGGCGAGGAGTTCCGCGCCGATCTCCACCCGCTCGCGCAGTTCCTTCGTCGGCATGAGCCGGGCCAGCAGTTCGGGCGGTTCGACGGCGGTGAGGATCCGGGTGCCCGCGTCCTGGATGGCGAACTGTTCCTTGCTGAACAACAGGAACGTGCAGTCGATCACCATGTCCACGCTCTTGAGCGCCTCGACCGCCAGCGGGATGTTCCCGAGCCCCGAGTCGCCGACCGCCCACGCGCCCGCGGCGCTGACCGGCGACGGCAGCCGCATGTGGTACGCCGAGGCACCCAGCTGCTGGGCGGCCCACAGGAAGGCGTCGGCGTACTCCGCCCGCTCCCCGCCGCGGGTCAGCACCACCACGGTCTCGCCCTCGTGCACCCCCGAGAACGTCAACTGGCGCAAGCAGATGTCGTTGAACAGGTTCCGGTCCATCGCCGACCACCTCCATATTGATCCGAGCACGTACTATCCGGGTACGGAAGACCGGTCTTCATACGAACACGTACTATCCGGATGCGCAAGAGGTGACCTCGGACAGATCTCGGCGGCCTGCCACTGAGCGACCGTCCGGACACGTAGGATCACCGCGGGGGCCCGGGCAGCGGGTTGGAGCCGACAAGGAGCAGCGATGGGTGAATCGGCGCGCACGGGCCGGCGCAGGGACGACACACCGGCCGTCACTCCCGCGCCGCCGTCGGACCTGCTGGCGGCTCCCGGCTACGGCGCCCGCAGGCTGTACCAGGCGTACCTCGCGGCGTGGAACCGCCATGTGGATCCGGTGTTGACCGGTCCGCAGTTCGCGGTCCTTTCGGCGGTCCGTACCTATCCCGGCAGCGACCAGAGTTCCCTCGCGGGCGCCGTCGCGCTCGACACCTCGACGATGGCCGATCTGTGCCGCAGGCTCGAACGGCGGGGTCTCATCCGGCGCGTCGAATCCCCGCACGACGCGCGGCGCAAACTGCTTTCGCTCACCGACGAGGGCAAGTCGGTCTTGAGCCAGGTGAACCGCCGCGCCCGCCGTCTGGACAAGGCACTCCTCGACGGCGACGACGACATCGACATGGCGGCTTTGCTCAACGCGCTGGGCGCCCGCTGGGAGCGGATCGCCGAGGTCGACAAGCTGCGCTGAGGCCGACACGCCGGGTTCGGCGAGCTTGAGGGTTGACCTTGACATCGTGACAAGGTCTTCACTGAAGCGCAGGAGGTGGTTCCCATGAACCCGACCACGGACACACCGCTGCTCGACGCTCTCGGTGCCGAGGACTCGTCGACGCGGCTCAAGGCCGCCATGGCCGCAGGCACCCGGCCCGACCCGCGCTTCACCGACGCCCTGGTCGCGCGATGCGCGATCGAGCCCGACTTCTTCGTCCGCGACATGCTCACCTGGGCGCTGACCCGTCTCCCGCCGTCGAGCACGGTGCCCCGGCTCCTGGTGGAGCTTCGATCCGAGCGGGCGCAAGCACGGAGCCAGGCGCTGCACACCCTGTCGAAGATCGGGGACCGCGCCGCCTGGCCCGCGATCACCGCATCCCTGTTGCACGACGCGGACGACGAGGTGGCGCGAAGCGCCTGGCGTGCGGCTGTCATCCTCGTGCCGGAGGGGGAACGAGCCGGGCTGGCCGCGGAACTGGCGATCGAGCTCGGCCGTGGTGACCGGAACAGGCGGCTGAGCCTCAGCCGGGCGCTCGTCGCGCTCGGGGACGCCTGCGAGCCGGCCCTGCGGAAGGCATCGGAGAGCCGCGATGACGCGGTGCGCGCGCACGCCTTCGCCACGGAACGCCTCCTGCGCGACCCGGAAGCGGGGTTCGACGTAACGGCGGACGAGGCGAAACGGATCATGGCGCTCGGTCCGCAAGGGGCCGGAGGATCGGCGTGCTGATCGGCGAGGTGGCGCGGCGTTCGGGAGTGAGCTCCCGGATGCTGCGCCACTACGACTCCCTCGGGCTGGTGCGGCCGACGGGACGCACCGTCGGCGGCTACCGGGAGTACCAGGACGAGGACATCCGCAGGATCTTCCATGTGGAGAGCCTGCGCTCACTCGGGTTGTCCCTGCGCCAGATCTCGCGCGCGCTGGAGGATCCGACCTTCACTCCGTCGACGCTGGTCGGCGATCTCATCCGTCAGGCGGAGGACCGGTTGAACCGGGAACGGGAGCTGCTCGCGCGGCTGCGTACGGTCGACGCGTCCGCGCCCTCGGACTGGCAGGACGCCCTTCGTATCGTGGAACTCCTGCGAGGGCTCACTTCGCCTCACGCGGCGCGCCGTCAGCAGGCCGCCCTGAGCCCGGCCGAAGACATGCCGGTTCCCGCCGACCGGATCGCCGACGCGATCCTGACCGAGGCCGACCCGAACGTCGCCGGAGCCCTGCGCTGGGCTCTCGCGAGGGCGGGCGGCGACGGGGTGGCCGAGGTGGCGGCAGGACTGCACGCGGAGGACGCGGGCGTCCGGCAGCGCGCGGTACTGGCGCTCGCCGAGATCCCTGGCGAGGAAGCGGGCAAGGCGCTCACGGAGGCGCTCGGGGACTCCGACGCGAGGGTGCGCGGGCCCGCCGCGCTCGCCTTGGGTGGGAGGGGCACGACCGCGGCCATCCCCACCCTCGTCGGCATGGTGGTCGACGGCACGAACGACGTCGAAGCCGCGGAGGTCCTCGGCGCGCTGATGGAGATTCCCGGCTCCGAGGAACGGATCATGGCCGCCCTGGCCGACGCGCTCGCGGCGCACACCGGGGATTCCGCGGTCCGGATCCGCGTGGTCCAGGCCCTGGCGGAGATTCCGGGGGCCAAGGCGGGCGGCATGCTGGAGCTGCTCGCCGGGGATCCCGATCCGGCTGTCGCGCTGATCGCCTCCGCCCTCGCCGACCGGGACCGGTGACCCACTGGGTCGCCACAGATACAGGGCCTATAGAGGGATAAGGCAAACGTTGCGCGACCGCGAGGACCTCTGCCGCGTAGACCTTCTTTGCCGGTTTCGAGGCAGAGGGCGGCCTTCGCACCCTATTCGTCCACAAGGGACACTTCATGGCGATTGAATGTCTGATTGATACCAATCTGCACGGGTTCCCAAGAGGGTCGCGAGTGACAAAGGGGGCTCTGACCTAAATGTCACGTAGCTTAAGTTGATCTTGGGCGAGGTTGACAGGCGGGGCGAAGGCCCCCTTCGCTGCGTCTGATGCGACAAAGGGAGCCTTCGGCCCTGGTCGTGGGTCGGGACGGTCGAGAAGACGTCAGCTCTCCTGCGTCCGGCCGCAGGCCGGCCACCCCGCAGCACGTGCTCCCCCACGCGGTACACGACCGCCGCGCAGCCGCACCATCAGATTTTCGTCGACGGCCGGCCCCAGGCAGCGCGACCGTCCTTGCCGAAATGATGATCATCCATCGGATACGTACCGTTCGTAGTGCAACACGGCGTCGAGTGGAAGACGTTCCCGCCAGCCGTGCCGCTCCAGATCGGGGGCGGTGGGCAGGTCCCGCACCGGGCCGACGCACAACCACGCCACCGGACGGACGTTTCCGGGGAATCCCACCAAATCGCGCAGGAACTCTTCGCGGTAGAAGCTGACCCAGCCGACGCCGAGCCCCTCGGCGGTAGCCGCCAGCCAAAGGTTCTGAATGGCCAGGCACACCGAGTACAGACCGGCGTCGGCGATCGCGTGCCTCCCCAGCACGTCGGGCGCGCCGCGTGCCGGGTCGTAGCCGACCACGATCCCGGCGGAGGACTCGACGATCCCCTCGATCTTGATGTTCGCGAAGACACGGGCCCGCTCCACGTCCAACCGGTCTTCGAACACCTCGCGTTCGGCCAGCACGTGCTCGCGAAACCGCTTTCGAAGGTCCATATCGGACACCACGACGAAATCCCAGGGCTGGGACAGGCCCACACTCGGCGCGGCGTGCGCCGCGCTCAGCACTCGGCGCAGCACCTCTTCCGGAATCGGCTCGCCGGTGAACTCGCCACGGGTGTCCCGTCGCCGGAAGATCGTGCCGTACACCGAACCGTCCTCTGTCTCACGCGTCATATGCCTGATCGTGCCGGGCCTCAGGGGGTGGCAAGGAACGGGGTCAGCAGGCGAAGCAGTTCCGCGGGCCGGTCCAGCGGGATGATGTGGCCACAGTCCTCGATGAGGTGTCCGGTCAGGTCGTCGGCGACGGGACGCAATTGCCGTTCCAGCGCACGACCGACCGGGTGGGCACCGATCGCCATCGTGGGCATCGTGAGCCTGCTGCCCGCCACCGCTTCACCGATCTGGCGGGCGGTGACCGGCAGTGCGCGATAGTAGGAGAAGGCGCAGCGCAGGGCGTCCTGCCCGGCGTAGGCGTCGACGAAGGCGTCACGGATCCCCGGCGGCACACCGCGTCCGAGCGTTCCCGCCGCGAGGAACCAACCGATGTACTCCGCCTCGTGCCCGATCAGCACCTTTTCCGCGAGACCGGGAACGGCGTGGAAGCCGAACCACCACGGTGGGCCGCCCGCCAGGAAGTCCTCGGCGCCGGGCAGCGAACCCACCAGCGACTCCATCACGACGAGCCGCCGCACCAGATCCGGCCGCCGCAGGGCGAGCAGGAAGGCGACCGGCGTGCCGGCGTCGATGGCGACGACGTCCGCCTCGGTTTCGCCAAGGACGTCGAGGATGCCTTCGGCGTCGGTGGCCAGCGTGCTCGCGTCATAGCCGTCCACGGCGCGGGTGCTGTCGCCGAGCCCACGCAGATCCGGGGTGATGACCCGGTGATGCTCGGCCAGCGGGCCGATGATCTCGCTCCAGAGCCGCCAGGTATGCGGGAAGCCGTGCAGCAGCAGGACCGCGGGCCCACTGCCCGCGATGGTCATGTTGACCTCGATGCCGTTGATGCCGATCCGTCGCAGCTGGGGCACGTCGCCTCCGTAGTGGTTACCATTGGTTACCAGAAAACCGTAGGTAACTTCCGGCGTGCCGCCAAGACGGCACTTTCCCCACAGGTGGTGAGCTTCAGGTGACCTCCCGACAGCCGCGCTCGACGACACCGCGCGGCGATCTGTTCGACCCCGAGTGCCCTACCCGCCGTCTGCTGGACCGCATCGGCACGAAATGGACGTCGATGGCGGTCAAGGTCCTCGCGGAGGCGGCTCCGCACGAGGTGCGTTTCGCCGAGCTACGGCGCAGGATCCCCGGCGTATCCCAGAAAATGCTGTCGGTGACCCTGCACAGCCTGGTCCGTGACGGCCTCGTCGACCGCCGGGTGGAGCCCACCGTGCCGCCCCGCGTGCACTACCGGCTGACCGACCTCGGCCTGTCGCTCGACGTGCCGCTGGCGGCGCTCCGGAACTGGGCCGAAGAGCATATGGCCCGGATCGCCGAGGCCAACGCGATGGCGGACGACACCCCGGCTCAGAGCGGCTCCAGATAGGACCTCTCGGACCAGTCGTCGTCTTCGTCGTCCCGGCGACGACGGTTCCGCGCGGGCGGGTCCTGCGCCGGCGCGGACAGCTTTTCCAGCTCCGCGACGGCGTCGTCGACGTCCAAAGTGGCCAGTTCGCCGACCTGCCGCTCCAAGGACGACCAGGCTTCGCCGGCGAGCCGCTGACGTTCCTCGGCGGGCAGCGCGTCGATGACCTGCCACCAGCCTCGCGCCTCCTGGACGAACTCGTCCAGTACCGGGCCGTGGGCCAGCAGTTCGTGCGGCCGCCGTCGCCCGGCGAGCACCTCCCCCGCGAAGTCCCCGGCGGCACCGCCGGTCGCCGCCAGCAGCCGCATGGCCGTCTGCCGCGCCCGCTCGCCCTGCTCGGAGCCGAAGAGCTCGTGTCCCGTCACAGCCGCACCCGCCTGCTCTTGGCCGGGCACTCGGCGTCCCGGTGTTCGTAGTCTTGCGGCCACTGCGGCGGTTCGCCCATCGCGATGGTGGCTTCCAGTAGTTCGTCGAGCGTCTTCTCGCCCGCGAAGGCGTGTGCCAGCCCCAGCGCGGCACTGATCCAGGTCTGGATGATCCCGACGATTTCGTTGAACGACAGCACCAGGTGGATGATGTCGCGCAACTCGGGGTCCTTGAAGATGTTGATGAGCTTGCCTCGGCGTCCCAGCTCGGACAGCGCTTCGCTGATCACCTCCGCCACCCGGACCCCGCGCTCCAGCCCGAGTTTCTTGCCCTTGGTGAGGATCAGCAACGCGATGTCGATCGCCGAGCTGTAGCCGTGCCTGATCTCCTGCATCATGTGGTACGCGAGCTTCGCCAGCGCCTGGATAGCCCGGCACGCGCCATGGAAGTACTGGGCCAGCTGCAGCACGCAGGCGCGGTAATCGGCCAGCCAGTTCTTCGCCCGGTCGGCGGCCTCACCGGCCCACACCCCCTGGATCCCGAACCGGCCCTGGTTGATGTTGGCCGCGATGTTCTCCAGCCCGGTCGCGGCGTCATGGTAGAGCACCGCCTGCTCCTGCAGCACGGTCCAGTCGCCGACGAGCAGGTCGGCGAGCATGGTGATGAAGTCCTTGTCGGACCCGGTGAGCATCTTGATCACCTCGGCGACATCGCCCAGCGATCCCCCGAGATCGAGAAGCTTCTCGCGCTCCTGCTCGGCCTTCACCGGCCACCAGGTCGGGTCGGAAATGGCCGCCGGGTCGGGTCCGCCGTAACCGACCAGGACGGCGTCGCGGAACGCCGCCGCCCCCGCCGGGTCGCGCACCTCGTCCGCCGGGATCCGCGCGGCGTCCGGCTCCGGGTTGAGCCGGTCCAGCAACTCGGCCGCACGGGCGTCCACCACGCCGTACCAGTGCGCGACGCACCGCAGTTCGTGCCCGCCGCCCGAGGCGAGATCGGCCGCGAATCGCGACTGACTCAGCGCCGTGCGCTGCCACTCGTCCAGTTTCGACCAGGCGGCCGCAAGGAAACCCTCACCGCGTTCGGTGTCGAACCCGGCCCCGGCGCCGACCAGCCGGTCGAACCACTGCCGGTAGGTGTCCGCGCCCGCGCCCGCCCGCAGGACCAGGTCTCCGAGCGCGCGCACCGCGGCCGGCTCGACCGAGAACCCCTGCCCCATTCGTCCCCCTCGTACTCCGGAAGTGTTGCTTCGACGCTCCCGAAGTCTGACAGGTTGCCACGAAATGTCACATCCCTGGAACGGAGTATCGGGGCCCACCGGAGCCGGGACTCCGGTGCGAGACTGGCCCGATCGTCGGCGAAAGGAGACCACGCTGTCTCGCCAATCGGCTCGGAGCTGGCTGTCCGAGCGCCGCAGGAGCGGCTTGAGCGTCGCGTTCGCGCTGGTCATCGCCGCGTTGGCGGCTGTGTTCCGCGAGGACGTGCTGTCGATCGCGATGGTCGACGCGGGTGTTCTGGTCCTTCTCGCGTATCTCGTCGGCTACCCCGTCGTGACGGTGGCCGCGTTCGGCACGGCGACCCCCGAGCAGATCCAGGACTGGGCGCGTCGGGAGAGCCGCGGCACGTTCGCGCAGCGGTACGTCTTCGGGACCGCCCCGGGGCCTGGGGTGTCGATCACCATCGCGGCGGCCGCCCTGGCGGTGGCGGTGGTGTGGATGCCGGGGCTCGGTGGCGAGAGCCTGCCACCGAGCGCGCGCGTGGGAGTCGCGGTGTCGTTGGTCGTCGTCGCGTGGATCTGTGTCCTGGTGTCGTTCGCGATCGCCTACCACGCCGACGACGGGTGTCCGTGATGACGACGTTCGGGACGACCGATGTGGACGTCGTCTCCCGGGAGATGCGCAGGACGGTGACCACCCACGCGGCCATCGCCTTCGTGTTCAACACGGTGACCGTGGCGGCGGTCGTGTCCACTTTGAACAGCGGCTGAAGCCTCAGCCCAGTTTCAGCAGGACCGGGCTGCCGGTGACGGTGACCTCGGCGCCGGGTTCCACCGGCGTGACTGTCCCGTCGAGGTCTTCGACCGACGTGGTGCCCTGGGCCGCCGGGATCCGCTCTGACCGGTCGATGGTCCACCAGATCAGGAAGGCTTTGCCACCCTGATCGAAACGGCACTGCCACAGGTGATCGGGTAGTCCGGCCGCGTGCCCCTGCGCGCAGGAATGGATCCGGCTGCCCGACAACCAGGTGTGCAGGCGTTCCACGTGTCGCGCCGCCTTCGTGTGCGGACCGCCTGCGGGTTGCAGCACGATGGGGACCTTGGCGCTGCCCCAGTTGTAGAAGTACATGCGGCGGTATTGCGCGTAGAGGCCGGCAAGGAAGAACCGGGCAGCGTGCTGGGCACCCCGATCGGCGTCGACGGGCCGCTGCCTGTTCACGTCGTAGGCAGAGCCGGTGCTCCACAACCTGATGCCGGCGCCGGCTTCATGCAATACCTTCTCGATCTCCTGTGCCAGCGGCAGCATCGTCTCCGGTGGGTCGGAGTCGTTGCGGGGAGCCAGTTTCATCGCGGCGGCGTCGCAATGGTCGTAGCCGCCGAGCTTGGCGAACCGCCGGAACCCCTCGAACGCCGCGGGATCCCAGAGCTCGCCCATGGACGGGCAGACCACGGTGGCGGCGGGGTCGGCGGACTTGATCACCTGGCTCCCCCTGCGCGTCATTTCCACCAGTCCGGCCATCGAACCGGAGAAGAAGTCCTGATGATTGGCCATGTCCCACAGCTCGTAGGCGTCGATCCGGCCGCGATACTGCTCGACCACGGCCCGCACGAAACGTTCCCAGTCGGCGAGGTCGTCGGGCGGGCCGGTGCGGGAGTCGTCGGTGTAGACGGATTTCGGGCTGTTCGGGCTCGCCCAGGACGGGGTGCCGCCGAAGGTCAGGGTCACCGGGAAACCGGCACCACGGGCACCGTTCACGAGCCGATCGAGCGTCTTCCAGTCATAGCTGCCGCGGGCGGGCTCCAGGTTCTGCCACCGGGTGCGCGTGTTCCACAAGCGGACGGATCCGACGCGGAACGTCGGCATCAGCCCGGTGTTGGAGTTCGCCGTCACCCCGACGAATTCCGGATCGAGTGTGCGTGGCGCGCTCGTCCACATCGCCGCCTGGACGGCGGGTGCCGTGACCGGCGCCTGCCGGTCCGGCGGGTTCGCCACGGCACCTCCGGCGAGCAGGACGGCTCCGAGGACCACGACGAGCGCGATATGGGTCAGCGGCCGTCCGCGAGCGGGCTCCGCCACGTCGATTTCCCGGATGACCGGCGGCTCGGACACGGGGGTTTCGCCAAGGTCCGCACGCTCCCACACCCGGTACAGCTTCGCGAGATCCTCGCGGCTCGCGCCGCACACCGTCGCGATCGCCTCGATCGGCGCGAACGTCGTGGGAACGTTACTCCCGGTGCAGTAGCGGTGCACGGTCGACCGGCTCGAATGCACCTTGCGCCCGAGCTGTTCGTAGCTCAGCCCGCTCCGCTGTTTGTACTCGGTGAGAAGTGCCGCCAGCGTGGCAGCCGCCTCACTCGCCATTCCGCTGCGCCCCCTCCGCGCCATGTCCTGGACGGATAACAGTGTCCCATCGCGGGCCATTCGCCGCGCGAATTCGCGAAATCACGTCTCCCGGCCCGGCGTCACCGCAGGTCAGCGGCGGAGTTTCGTCCCAGCGTCCCATCCCGGGCGGTTTCGCTTGCCCCAGTGGCCCGCGCTGGGGAGCGTGGACCCGCCAGCAGATCCGGCAATGGGGAGGGAATCGGTATGAAACCGCACAGGACGACCGCGCTTCGAGGAGCACTGGCAGCCGCGCTACTGGTGGCGGCGACCGGACTCCCGGCCGCCGCCGCGCCGTCGCAGCTGACCACACGCGCGGATTTCAACACACCTGGCGGCGGCCAGATCGTCGAACACCTCGAACGGCTGATCCGTGGCGCACCCGAGAACTCGACCATCAAGACCGCGCAGTTCCTCTTGCGGGACAAGCCGATCACGGAGGCGCTCGCGGACGCCGCGGAGCGCGGGGTGCATGTCCAGGTCCTGGTCGACGGACGGGCGACGGACCATCCGAACTACCAGGACCTGAAGAACCGGCTCGAGAAGACCGGCGACAAGAACTCATGGGCGAAGAGCTGCAAGACCGACCGGGGGTGCAACGGTGGGAACGCGATGCACAACAAGTTCTTCCTGTTCGACCGGACGCTGGACGCGCCGTCGGTGGTCGCGACCGGATCGGCGAATCTCAGCGAGAACACGACGGGCGGCATGGGCGGCTGGAACAGCTACTACACCGATGTCGGGAACGCAGGCCTGTTCGCCAGGTACAACGACTACTTCGCCGACCTGCGCAAGGTCGCGGACGGGGGCACGGCGAACCCCGGCTACTACGAAGCCAACCCTCCCGTGATCACCGGCAACACCAAGAGCTACTTCTATCCCAGGCTCAAGGACGCCGGGAACGACACCGTCGAGAACACCCTGAAGGAGGTCGGCTGTTCGGCGGAGAAGTCCAAGATCCGCATCGGGGTGTGGTCACTCACCCGGATGAAGATCATCGAACGGCTGCGGATCCTGGCCGCCCGCGGCTGTTCCGTGGACATCGTGGCCTTGCGGATGACCAAGGGCTCCTGCGAAGCGCTGATGAAGGGGCAGCCGGACCGCGTGCGGCTGCGTGGCTTCAAGAAGGGGAACGAGGCAGGCATCCACGAGAAGAACATGATGATCGAGGGTGACTACCTGAAGCCGGGCACCAAGGTCGTCTTCACCGGCAGCCAGAACTTCAACAACCCGTCCCTGCACGAGAACGACGAGAACGTCATCCGGGTCTCGGACAACGACGGGATCTACCGGAGCTTCGTGCGGAACTTCGAGCAGGTGGCCCAGGCCGCCGACGAGGAGATCAAGTCGCCTGGGGACTGCGGGAAGATGGTGCCGACCGACTGATCCGGCCGCGGTTGATCCCCAAGCCTGGTCCGTGAAGGCCTCCTTCCCTACCCTGAGGGTTGGCAAGGAGGCCTTCACTACCTCTGGGACCACCACTACGAGGCCAGGCGGAAGCGCCCCGCACCGCCGGTTCTTGAGGGGTGGAAGCGCTCGTGAACGGAGATCAAGGTGACGAACCCGATTCTGGTGACCGGCGGTAGCGGCGACCTCGGCCGTGAGGTGGTGCGGCGGCTGGTGGCCGAAGGTCGGCCGGCCCGGATCATGAGCAGGCGACCACGTCCCGCCGATGAGCCGAACGAATGGGCGCGGTGCGATCTGAAGACCGGTGACGGCCTCGCCGGGGCGGTCGACGGTGTTTCGGCGATCATCCATTGCGCTTCGACGCTGGGCCGCGGGGACGAGCGGGTGACGCGGAACCTGGTCGAGGCGGCGCGGCGGGCGGGAAGTCCGCATCTGGTGTACATCTCGATCGTCGGCATCGACGTGATCCGATCCTTCTACTACGACGAGAAGCTGGCCTCGGAGAGTTCATGCCGTCGGGGTTCCGGTTCCAGCCGGTCAGCACCGCCGACGTCGCGGATCGGCTGGTCGAACTGGTGTCCGGTGCGCCGTCGGGGCGGGTGCCGGACATGGGCGGCCCCGATCGTGTCGCTGTGGTTGCCGGGCAAGGCGGCCCGGACGTTCCGGGCGGGCGGCAACCTCACGCCGGAGAACGCGACCGGCGTCGGCACCTTCGAGGAGTTCCTTTCCTCACGCGTTTAGTCCTCTGGATGCGGCACGCCGAGCCGCGCTCACGCGTCCGAGTTACGGTGGCCTGGTGACGATCACCGGGTTCTTCTCCTCCTTCGAAACGGGTGATCCGCAGCCGGTCGATCCGGCCCTGCGCGTCGGCACCGGCCCGGCTTCGTCGCCGACCGCGAAGACCGGCGTCGGCTTCACGGGCGCGCGCGCCCTCCGCTACGAGAACGCGCTGCGCGCGACCGTGTTCGAAATGGACGTCGAGGTCACCGGCGACACCGAGCTGTCCTATGTGGTCTTCCCCGAAGCGGGGACCGACTACCGCGGCACCTTCGTGGCGCTGGACGTCGAGTTCGCCGACGGCACATCGGCCGGGTTCAGCGCCGCGGAGCAGGGGCTGGACAAGACGCTGTACGTGGACCAGTGGAATCTCGTGCGCCGCCGGCTGGGCGACTTCGCCGGACGGCGGATCGCCCGGATCGTCCTGGTCAGCGAGCCGCCGGGCGGCGAAAGCGCGGGCTGGGTGGACGACGTCCGGATCACCGAACGCGCGGTCGGGATCCGCGAGCCGGTCGACCACGTGCGCACCACCCGCGGCACACAGTCCAGCGACAAGTTCTCGCGCGGCAACAACTTCCCCGCGACCGCGGTCCCGCACGGCTTCAATTTCTGGTCCCCGGGGATGTCCATGGGCGCCGTGATCTCCCTGAAGCTGGCCGAGAACAACCCGGGCCGCTCAGTCGGCCCGGCCCACGCCGTCTGACGCGTTCGCGGGAATCCTGCCGGACCAGCGGGCACTCCGGCCGCCCGCCGCTGACGGCGTCAGGTCGCACTAAGGCAGAGCCGCTCGCGTGGTGTCCAGGTCGGCGAGCAGGTCTCCGTGATCGTCGACGCGTTCGAGGACGTCGTCGGCGGTGAAAACCAGTTGTGCCGGGCGGCGACAGGCGCGGATTTCGTCCCAGGTGATCGGGGTGGACACGGTCGGATGGTCGCGGCCGCGCAGGGAGTACGGAGCCACGGTGGTCTTGGCGGGGTTGTTCTGGGACCAGTCGATGAACACCCGCCCGCTCCGCTGGGCCTTGGCCATCACCGCGGTCACCAGGTCCGGTGTTTCCCGGACCAGGCGTTGCGCGAGTTTCTTGGCATACGCCGACGGTGCCGCGGAGTCGTCGGTGGTGATGGCGCAGTAGAGCTGCATGCCTTTCGAGCCTGAGGTCTTCGCCAGTGGCGTCAGTCCGTCCTCGGTCAGTGCGTCGCGCAGGCGTTCAGCGACACCGCAGCAGTGCACGATCGAGGTTCCCGGCCCGGGATCGAGATCGAACACCAGCCGGTCCGGTGGGCGGCGTACCCCATCGCCATCGACAGTCCATTGGGGAACGTGGAGTTCGAGCGCGGCCATGTTCGCCGCCCACACCACGGCCGCGAGTTCGTCCAACAAGGCGTACGTGATCGGCTCTCCCGAACCGCGGGCCCCGCTGCGAGCGATCCGGACGGTGGGCAACCACGAGGGCGCACCGTGCGGAACGTTCTTCTCGAAGAACTGCTCGCCGCCGACACCATCCGGGAAGCGGATGAACGTCACCGGACGCCCGGCCAGATGGGGCAACAGGACCGGGGCGATGCGGGAGTAATAGTTGATGACCTCACCCTTGGTGAACCCGTCCGGATACAAGACCTTGTCCAAATTGGACAAAGTGAGCCGCCTGCGGCCTGCCTGGACGGCGATCTTGGCCCCGGCCACCGGCGAGGCCGCGGGCTGGTCCCCGATCACCGGTTCACCTTGTGCCTGCTCACGCGGCCGCGCGGCGTCTCGAGAGGATGTCCCCGGTCGAGCCTTGGCGGAGACAGCCTCTCGTCGTTGCGGTGCCAGGACTTCGGCGGGCTCCTTGTCGTCTCGCAGTCCGCGCCACGCGGTGTGCCGCAGGCGGCCGGCGCCGCGGGTGAACTGCCGGTACACCACCTCGCCCACCAGCTCCGGTTTCACCCAATGCGCCCGCGCGGTGTCGGCCCTGGGTGGTGTCACCGCGAACGGGTGCCGCTTCCGCTCGAGGATGTCGAGCCGGGCCTGCAGGCGGCTCCGTTCGGCCTCGGTGAAACCGGTGCCGACGTCACCGACGTAGACCAGGTCGCCGGTGCCGGGGTCGTGAGCGCCCAGCAGCAGTCCGCCCATCACCCCGTTCAGCCGTCCCTGCCCGGGCCGGTAGCCGCAGACGATCACCTCCGTCGTCTGGATCAGCGGGTGCTTCAGCCAGGCGTTGCCGCGACGTCCCGGGGTGTACGCCGCGGTGCGGAGCTTCGCGACCAGACCCTCATGACCGCTGGCCTTCACATGCTCGAGCAAGTACTGCGGGGTCCGGCGATCGGCGACCAGATCGGTGAAGGTGAAACCTCGCACCACCTCCACCCGGTACGGATCCGGCATCGGCAACAGGGTCAGCTGCCGCCGCCGCTCGTCATACGGCTCGCGCAGCAGTGAGGTGCCACCAAGGTGCAGCAGGTCGAACGCCAGAAACCGGACCGGGACGTCGTCGAACGGCTCATCACGGCGAGCAGAGCTGCGATGAGTCTGGTAGCGGCCGCGCCGTTCTTGCAGTAGCCCGAAGTCGATCTGCCCCGCGTCGTTGTAGACGACGATCTCACCGTCCAGCACCGCGCTCCGGCCGTCCAGCGCCTCGGTCAGGACGCCGGCCAGGTCCGCGAACTCGTCGGTGAAGTCGACCTCGTTGCGGCTGGTCAACACCGTCGTCCCGTCGGCGGCCACCCTCATGCAAGCCCGGTAACCGTCGAGCTTGTACTCGTAAGCCCACTCCGGCCCCTCCCGCAACCGGCCACCATCCGGGCCGGCCAGCATCGGGCTCACCCACCCCGGAACACCGCCCCCCGCCGGACCCCGCACCGCCCTCCGCGCCATCACGAGCTCCCGTCACCCCGCCGTCCGCGGTTCGACCGTAGCCCGCTTGGCCTAACAGTGCCGGATAAACGCAGGTCACGACCGTGTGACGTAACGTTTGCTCAGCGTGCACCACGCCAATACAACCTGGCTTTCCTGCCCGGTACGAGTGAACGATGCCGCACGTTCGGGGGCCTCCTCGATTGAAAGCTCGCAGAGGGGACACCCGTTTTCGACCGGTCACGCAGGAAAAGAGGACGACGATGACGACGTGGTGGGGACTTCTCGGACTTCTCGGACTGCTCGGCGGCTATGGCCTTCTGCGGCTTCGGCACCGAACCAGTCCTCCGGCCGGCGATGCGTTCGCTCGCTATCCCGCGGCGAACGAGCCCGCTGTGCCGAACGCCGATGCCGCGCACACCCCGCTCATGAACCCGGCGATCACCCCCGACATGCTCGACCGCGGTCGGCGAAGGCCGCGGCGAGCCGCTCGCTCAGACGGCGGACGGGGCAAGCGCACTCCCCCTCCATCGACGGTCCCGCCTCGGAAGAATCTCAAGCAGCCCCGCCGTCGACCCGCGATGACCCGCGCCACCCCGGAACCTGCCCCCGCTCCACGCCCCGTGCCGGTCGCGGAGTCAGCGGGACACGTGCCGTCGTCGGCCGAGGATCCCCCTCGACCGGCCCAGGGCGCCAAGGAATCAGGATCGATCACCGGAGAACTGGCGACTCCGTCTCCCGCCCCTGAGCGGAGGCAGAAGGTCGACTCCCGACGCGCGAAGCTCGCGAACGTCTTCTCGGCACATCGACAGCGACTCGACCCTCGGCGCGTACTCCAACCTGCCTTGCTCAGGGCCAAAAAGTTCCTTCGGCGGGATTGAGCGTCCGCCCACCGACGATCAGCGCGGTGGCAGGCCGCACAACGGGGTGCGGTGAAATAGAGATCATGACGGCACACGAGGACTTGAAGGATCCCTCGGTCGAGCGGGACCAGCTGCGCCGGGCGCTGGAGACCCTGCCCAGAACTGCCGGTCGCCGTCGGCGTGAAAGGTGCCGGAGAGTTTGCCGGGGATCCCGCGTGTCGTCCGTCCAGTCACGCGAGTCGTGAGTGGTAAGAGCGGCCGGTACCGTCCTTACCACTCACGAGGACTCAGGACCGCCAGGTGTCGTTCAACGCCATCGTGCAGCCGCCCGAAGCGGTGCCCGCCCGGTTGGCACCCGATTCCCACGTGACGGCGCCGCCCTCCTTCCGGATGTACTTGTACTGGAAGGCGGCTCCCTTCGGCAGCGTGACGTTCGCCGTCCACAAGGGATAGTCGGCCGACGCCATCGGGACGGCGTTCGCCGGGTTCCACGCACCGAGTTCGGGCCGGTCACCGACGACGAAGATGTTCTGGCCCCATGAAGTCGTGGCGTTCACCGTAAACTTCGCCGAAACGGCCGAGCACGCCGCGCTGTATCGCTGCTTGACCACCGACGGCGTCTCGACCGGGGCACCCGCGTCGATCGAATGCGCCAGCCGGACGAACTGCGCCATCGACCAGGCCAGCGGCGTCGCCGAGCCGGTGCCTTCGCCGAAGGTGAAGCCACCGGTGCTTTGCCGGTCCCAGACCTGTTCCGGGATCAGGAAACCGGGATTCGCCGAAGCGGCCATGGCCGCCAGATGCGTCGTCGCCGGGCGGCCGTTGGCCAGCTCGTATTCCCCGCGTTCGCCGGTGAGCAGCGGCCACAGCCGTCCGACGCCGGCGCCGGTGTACGGACCACCGGAAGCGGTTTCGCCGTAGCCGTCGTGGTTGTAGCGGTACCACATCGGGCCGTTCGGGGTGTCGACCTTCAGTGTCGAGTCCACTTCGGACAGTGAAGCGGCGACATCCGGATCGGCCGCCGGTTTCACGCCGAGGCGGACGAGGTCCAGGAAGCCCGCGTCGATGATGGCGCGTTCGTCGTGGTTTCCCCCGCCGTTCTGCAGGAAGACGTTCTGGCCGTCGTTGGGATTGCCATTGCCGTCGATGCGGTGGAAGTACCGGCCGTCGCCGAGCGGACCGGACGTGGTGAACGTCCAGGCGCTGACCTGCGCCTGCCACCGGTCCGCGGTTTCGCGGTACCGGGCGGCCGCCGTCGTGTCGCCGTTGCGTTCGGCGATGTCGGCGGCGCAGATCAGTCCGGCGATCTCCGCGGCGATGGTGGACGGCGAGTAGCCGCCGTTCTCCTCCCAGCGTTCCTGCGGGGTGGAGGGACCGTTCGTGACGAGGAAGTCCGCGGACTTCTTCACCTTCGCCCACATCCCCGCGTCGGACCGGCCCAGCTGCCACGCGAGCACGATCGGGAAGGCGACCTCGTCCATCTGCAGGCTGGTCCAGCAATTCGTGCCGTCGAGCCGGGTGTTCTGCGGGAACGAACCGTCCGGCCGCTGCTGGACGGTGAACAGATAATCGACCGAACGGTGGGCCGCCGCCGAGTCGCCCGCCGCGATCTGCGCGGTCGAGACCTGGTAGAGATCACGGGACCAGACCGCGTGGTACCCGCAGTCCCCCGTGCCGCTCGCGTCTTTCGCCTCACCCCAGGGATTGGTGAGCGAGGCGACGTTCGCACCCGCGTAGGTCTTGTCCTCGTGAGCCTTGAGGGTCATCAGCGCCACGTTGTACTGCGTGGTCAAGCCGGCGCCGGTGATCGAACGCGGCACTGCGGCCAGCGAGGAGAGATAGCCACTCCAGCCGGATCGGTACGCGGTGTCCGCCGCCCCGAAACCACCCGCGAGCGAGGCCGTCGCGTTCGCCGACGCGGCGCCGCGATCACCTCCGAACCCGATCGCGAGGGTGAAGGTGGTGTCGGTCCCCACGGGGATCTGCCCCAGCTGCACCAGGTTCCCGGGCGTCGAGGCCGAGTCGTACTGTGCGCCGAGAACGTAATCACCGCTCAGGTCGACGTAGCCATCGCTCGCGGTCCCGCTGTAGCCGCTGGTCGCCTTGACGAAACCGGTGGAGGCGGCCAAGGCGCTGGACACCGGCCCGTCCGAAGCGACCAGCTGCCCGCCGGTGGTGGCGCCGGTGTCCCCCATCCCGCTGTTGTTCAGGGACGGGTTGTACAACGCGTACAACTGCAGCGGACCCCCGCTGAGCACCTCGAACCTGGTCTGGATCAGCACGGTGGACCGGGCCGGATCGGCGGTGTGGGTCTTGGTGATCCGGTACCGGCCGTTGGTGGCGGTGTTGATCTGCCGGTAGCTCAGGGAACGCGGATCGGTGAGCACCAGCTGTTTGGTGGTGTGGTCGCGTTCCAGCTGCGTGAAACCGGCACCGTCGGACACCACGTACTGCAGGTCCTGGACGTTCGCGACGTCCACGGTCGGGTAGTAGATCTCGTGACTGATGCCCTGGCCGAGGGTGAACCAGACCTTCGACACCGCGTTGGTGGCGGTACCGAAGCCCTCCTTGCCCCCGGTCGTCCAGGCCGCCCCGGTACCCGGTGCGCCGGGCGCGTCCGCCAGCGGTGCGGCACTCACCGGCGTGGACGCCAGGAGCGCCGCCGCGGTCAACAGCGCGACTATCGCGCGACGCCGCTTCGGAGATTTCATGTCGATCCTTCCCACAGGCTTCATCGACGGCAGGATTTGTTGTTAGCGGCAACTTATTCGCTGACCGTCTTCACCGGCAGGGCCGATCGGAGTAACCCGGACCACTCGCGCCGGTGGTCCGGTCATGGAACCGGCCCCGCCGCGAGATGCGACGGGGCCGGATCAAGGTTTTCGTGGGATCAGCCGACCGGACGCGGCTTCAGGTTCACCTCCACCGTGTTGCCGGGACCGGAGGCGACACCGCTGACGATGTCGTTGAGGAATCCACAACCCTGCAGCGGCGGCAGGGTGTAGGAGCCGGTGAGCTTGCCACCGGCCAGCGGGTCGAAGCCGGCCTTCGACTGGAGCGGGATCTGGGCGGGTGTCTTCGTCTGGCAGGCCGGGCTCGCCGAGACCGGGAAGCCGAAGACGCTGATCCGCGGCAGCTTGACCGTCACCGCCGAGGTCGACTTGAGCACCCCGTCGGCCAGGGTTCCCGTGGTCTTATCCGCCGAAGCGAACTCGATCTTCGCCTTGACCGGGACGAAACCCCAGAGCGTGAGGTTCGCGCTCGTCGGGTTCAGCGTCAGGTCGGCGTCGAAGGTCCCGTTCGCCAGCGTGATCGCGGCGTTGATGCCGCCGCGCAGGTCGATCGGGCCCGCGAGCTTCTTCAGCTGCGTCTTGCCGGTCAGGTCGTAGCCGTACTTGACGACCGGGGAGGTGTTCGGCTGGGTCTTCGCCGTGACCGGCGTGCTGGCGGCCGACTTGTTCCCCGCGGCGTCCTTGGCGACGACGGTGAACGAATACTCCGTGTCGGCCGTGAGACCGTCCACGATCACGGAGGTGCCGGTCACCGACTTCACCAGCGCGGAGCCGTTGTAGACGTCGTACCCGGTGACACCGACGTTGTCCGTCGCGGCATCCCACTCGAGGCTCACGCTGGTCTGCGTGGTTCCCGTGGAGCGCGGGTTGCCCGGCACGCTGGGAGCCACCACGTCGGGCGCGGCCTGCGTCCGGACGGTGACGGCGGCGCTCGGAGTCGAGAGGTTGCCCGCCGCGTCCTTCGCGACCACGGTGAACGAGTACTCCGTGTCCGGCGCGAGACCGTCCACAGTGGCCGAAGTCCCCGTCACCGTCTTCACCAGCGTAGAGCCGTTGTAGACGTCATAGCCGGTGACACCGACGTTGTCCGTCGCCGCGTTCCACTCAAGGCTCACGCTGGTCTGCGTGGACCCGGTGGAGCGCGGGTTGCCCGGTGCGACGGGCGCCTGGGTGTCGGGCGCGGCCTGCGTCCGCGCCGTCGCGGCGGCACTGGGCGCCGAAGCGTTGCCCGCGGCGTCCTTCGCGACCACGGTGAACGAATACTCGGTGTCCGGCGCGAGACCGTCCACAGTGGCCGAAGTCCCCGTCACCGTCTTCACCAGCGTAGAGCCGTTGTAGACGTCATAGCCGGTGACACCGACGTTGTCGCTCGACGCGTTCCAGGACAGCGCGACACTGGACTGGGTGACGTCTGTCGTGGCGAGACCAGCCGGAACGCTGGGCGCTTCGGTGTCGGGGACCGTGGCGGTCCGGGCGGTCACCGCCGCGCTGGGCTCTGACCTGTTGCCCGCCGCGTCCTTCGCGACGACGGTGAAGGTGTACTCGGTGTCGGCGGCGAGACCGTCGACGGTGGCGTTGGTTTCCGTCACCGACTTCACCAGGGTGCCGCCGTTGTACACGTCGTACCCGGTGACACCGACGTTGTCACTCGACGCGTCCCACGCCAGGCCGACGCTGGAGGCCGAGGTACCGGTCGAGTGCAGGTTGCCCGGCACACCGGGAGCCTGCGTGTCGGGCGCGGCCTGCGTCCGCGCCGCGACCGCGGCACTGGCGGCCGAAGTGTTGCCCGCCGCGTCCTTCGCTACCACGGTGAAGGTGTACTCGGTGTCTGCCGTCAGACCTTCGATCGTGGCCTGCGGTTCCGTGACCGACTTGACGACCTCGGTGCCCTTCAAGACGTCGTAGCCCGTGACACCGACGTTGTCACTCGACGCGTCCCAGGCCAGCGTCACGCTGGTCTGGGTGGATCCGGTCGAGTGCACGTTCGCGGGTGTGGTCGGCGCCTGCGTGTCCGGGGCCTTCGCGGTCCGGGCGGTGGCAGGCGCGGTGGCGGGCGAGACGTTGCCCGCCGCGTCCTTCGCCTTGACCGTGAACGAGTACTCCGTGTCCGGGATGAGACCGTCGATCGTGGCCGACGTCCCGGTCACGGACTTGACGAGGTTCGTGCCCGCGTAGACGTCGTAGCCGGTCACGCCGACCTCATCGGTGGCGGCGCCCCAGGACAACGCGACGCTGTTCTGGGTGACTTCGCCGACCGTCACCGCGCCGGGAGCCGACGGCGGGGTCGTGTCCGCGGCCGCGGTGACGGTGAAGGTGTGCAGCACGTTGGCCTGGCCGTTCGCCGGGGTGCAGTCCGCGACGAACGTGCCGAGGCCGGTCTCCGCGCCGGAAGCCGTCAACGGCGTCATGGTGAGCACCAGATCGTGCACCGAAAGCGTCGCCGTCCCCGGCTTGTCGAACCGCAACGACGGCGCCGCACCGCTCGCGTTGACGATCAGGTCGTTGCCCGTCGGTGGGATCGGCTGCAGCGGGACGGCCGTCGGCACGCCGACCGCGAGATGTCCCTGCGGGCTGGAGACCAGCGAGGTGGCCAGCGCCGATCCCTTGATCTTCTCGGCGCCGACGAGCCGGAGCCCTTCGGTCGCGGTCTTGCCCGCGTTGGAGACGGCCGTGATGTCGATCCTGGGCGTGAACTGGCCGACCGGGATCGTGTCGGGCAGCGTGGCGTTGATGTCGACCGTGACGTCCTGGTTCCCGATCAACGGGAACGGGCAGCTGTAGACCTGCCGCAGCGGCGGGTGGTTCCCTGTGCCGACAACGGCTTCCGGGGTGACCGGCGAGCCGGTCACCGTGTAGGTCTGCAGGACGGTCTCGGCCCCGGCCGCCAGTGTGCAGTCCGAAGTGAAGGTGCCGAGACCGGTCGGGGTGCCGTCGGCCTTCAGCGGGGTCATCACCAGCTGGAGGCCGGTCAC
The DNA here is from genome assembly GCF_037997115.1 of Amycolatopsis coloradensis. NCBI lineage: Bacteria > Bacillati > Actinomycetota > Actinomycetes > Pseudonocardiales > Pseudonocardiaceae > Amycolatopsis > Amycolatopsis coloradensis. The sequence continues at coordinate 4,447,070 of NZ_CP150484.1, read as the reverse complement.
CGCGAGCGACGCGGTGCCCGGCTGATCGAACCTCAGCGCGGGCGCGCTGCCCGTCGCGTTGACGACGAGATCGTTGCCCGCGGGCGGGATGGGCTGGTTCGGCACGTCGGAGTCGACCTTCACCGTCATCGTGCCCTGGCTGCCGGGCATCGTCACGGTCGAAGTCGCCTTCGCGGTGCCCTTGATGGACTCGGCACCGACGAGCCGAAGACCTTCCGTCGCCGTCTTGCCCGCGTTGGACACGGCGGTGATCTCGATGGCGGGAGTCAGTTTCCCGGTCGCGATCGTCGAAGGCTGCGTGGTCTTGATGGTGACCGAGACGTTCTGATTTCCGATCAACGGGAACGGACACGAGTAATTCTGCGTGAGCTCACCCGGAGCCGCGGCACTGGTGCCCGACCCTATCGCGAGTCCCAGTGCCACCAAGGCCGCCGTGCTGACGACGGCGATGCCCCCAGTGGCCAGTCTTCGACTACGTCTTCTGTGTTTCACAGGTACCTCTCCAACACATGGACCACGCCCGCCGAAACCACCGGACAAACGATTAATGCCCGCTTTCGCGGGCTCTTCCCAGCGGGCGCGTGCACATATTCACGGGTATGCCACAGGGAATTAACACACCCGCGCGGCACACCAGGCAAGCAAAATCACAGAGCCCGCGCGACCATTCTTCGTCTTTGTCATACGCGGTCGATTCACCGTTCGCGATTCTGTCAGCCACGACCCCAAAACGGCCGACCTCGCCTCGGCGATGGTGGTTACTGGCCAACATGACCGCGATCGGGTCGGTCTACTTGGCGCGCCAGGGCGGAACCCAGCCGAGGCGTTTGCAGACCGTGTTGACGTCGGGATCGGTCAGGCTCCGGCGGTCGGAGAGGTTCGCGGACCGCGGCCCGAGGATCTGCATCCGGTCGACCGCGGTACCCGGATCACCGATGTCCTTGCGGACCTCGATCAGGAAGTCCGCGTAGAGCCGGAACTGGATGTCGGCCGGCGCCCCGGCCGGGAGTGCCTGCATGAGCCGCGAGTACGCCTGGACGATACCGTCGGAGCCGTACACGTTCACCCAGGTGTCGAAGCGCCGCTTGTGCTTCAGCTCTTCTTCCGTGGGCAGGTCGTCACTGGTGAACATCCGGTCGAGCATGTCGACGACGGGCTCGCACATCGCGCGCTTCTGCTCGGAGATCCGTTCGCGAACCTGGTCGACGCTCTGGACCCGGGCTTCGAGACGGCGGGCGGCCAGCGCGAACATCCCGGCGACCACGGCCGCGGAGACCGATGCGACGGCCGCGATCACGGCGACGACGATGGCAGACATGCGCCGATCCAACCACGGATCGACAACGGGCAACGGGCCTTCAGCGAATGGCCAGGATCTTGGCCAAAGCGCGACGCGCGGTCACCGCTTCCCCGTCGGCGCGGCCCCGCGTCCGAGCGCAGGCGACCAAGGTCTTCCACAGCGCCCAGCCACGCCCACGCTCCCATTCCGGGCTGCCGACCGAAAGCCGCTCGCGGAACGCCTCCCTGCCGTCGGCCGTCAGCAACGTCCAGGCGATGGCCAGATCGCAGGACGGATCGCCGACTCCACAGGTACCGAAATCGATGACGGCCGTCAGTCGCCCGCCGTCGAGCAGAAGATTCCCCGGCGCGACGTCACCGTGGAACCACCGATCGACGCCGTCCCAGGGAACGTCCAGCGCCGACTTCCAGAGCTCGCGGGCCGAGCCGACGTCGACTTCGCCGTCCAGCTCCGTGAGCGCGCGCTCGACCAGCGGGTCGAACGTGCGCAGAGTGGCGCCCCGGAACCAGTTGTGCTTACCCGGCTGAGGGCCGTCCGCGGCATCGACGTTCCTCAACGCGACCAGGAAACCGGACAGGTCGAGAGCGAACCGGACCGGGTCCGGGATACGGTCCGCGCTCGCGGGTTCGCCGTCGAGCCACCGAAGGACGGACCATGAGAAGGGGTAGCCCGCGCCCGGTTTTCCCTTCGCCAGCGCAACCGGGACGGGCAGCGGCAGCCGGGGAGCGAGCACCGGAAGCCACCGCTGTTCCTTGTCCACCGCCAAGGCGTATTCGGCGGCACTCGGCAGCCGCGCCACCATTCCCTCACCGAGCCGGAAAGTCCTGTTGTCCCAACCGGACTCGGCCACCGGCCGGACCGGAAGACCGGCCCACTCCGGGAACTGCTCGCCGACGAGACTGCGCACCTGTGCCACGTCGACGGTGATCCGCCGCGGCATCGGACCGAGATCCGTCGTACTGCCCAAGATCGCTTCCTTCGCTCGATGAGGTACCCACACCGAGTCTGGTCCTGCCGTCCAGCGGATATTCGGCAGACTTCGCGAAGGCGACCGTGTCCCGTTGCGTCAAGCGCGCCCGGACGTGTCGGCTGCTAGCCGAGCGTCCAGTACACCGCGTGCGACTTTCCGGTGGCGTTGGCGGAGGTCCCGACCACACGGCCGTTGTCGGTGATCCGGTACCCCTGGCTGCGGGTGCCGCCCGGCAGCGTGCCGAGCTGCCTGCGTTCCCCGTCGAGGAACCAGACCGTCGCCTTGCTCCGGAAAGTGCCTGCGACGGTGCCGTGGGCGTTGACCGATTCGGCGTCGGCGCCGAGACCGTCGTCGGGCAATGCGGCGACGTCGCCGTCGAGGTTCCAGATCAGGGCCGATCGGCGAGGCGGGTTCAGGTAACCGGAACCGACCACGTAACCGGTGGAGCCGATCCCGTAGATCCAGACCGAGTGCGGGCTGGGCCAGTCAAGGGGATGGAGCACGCCGTCCCGGTCCCACTTCGCCGGAAGAGGGGGCCCGCTGGTGGTTCCGCGGAAGGTTCCGGCGGCCACGCCGCCGTCGTTGATGCGGCTCGCCCCGCTGCTCACGCCCTGCGGCGCCAGTTCGGTGATCGGCCCGCCGTCCACCCACCGTACGGCCTGGTTCGCCGCGGAGCGGACGGCGCCGCCGACGACGATGGTGCCGTCGGCGGAGATACCGTCGGCCATGCTCCAGGTCTCGCCGGGCAACGTCCCGAGGTCGGTGGCCGCACCATCCGGATCCCAGCGGAACCCGTGGAACCGGTCGTCCGGCGTCAGCCAGCTCCCGACGACGACGTTGGTGTCGCTGATCGCCCACGCGGTGGCGTTGTGGTAGCCGGGCGGAAGCTGCAACAGGGTCGCCTGGCCCGCGGCGTCCCAGCGGGCGGGCACGGCGGTGGTCGCGGTCAGCACGTAGCCGGCGGACACCCCGAGACCGTTGATGTCACGGACCTGCCCCTCGGTGCCGCCCGGCGTGGGCAGCGCCATGATCTGGCCGTTGGCGTCCCACCGGACCGGACGGCTGCGTTTCGGGACGGGGCCCGCCAACGAGAGCCCGACCATCTCCCCTGCCTCGTTGACCGCCAGGACCGTGCTCTCGTCGTCCCCGGGCAACGTCCCGAGATCCACCGGTCCCACCGGGGTGGCCTGCGCGGTCCCCGTCACCGCGCCGGTGACCACGACAAGAGCCGCTACCAGCGAAAAGATCCGTCTTCGAGCGACGGGCACACGATTCCTCATCACGATGACTCCCCAATCCCGATCAGTGGTGTGTCATGCGCGGACCCCGGTGCGACAGTAACGCACCCGGACAGCCGACCGGCTTCGTCGCCGAAAAGGTCGTCCGGAAGTACAAAAAAGCGCACCATGGCGACAAAATCCGGTCGGCCGGGCCGGAACCCTACCCCGTCCTGGATCAGCTGTCGGCGTACACGAACTGATTCCCTCAAGTGCTCGCGCCGAGCCTGTCCCCCTGCACGAGTTCGGCGAGGAGCGCGGTCTGTTCCCGCCGGTAAGCCTCGACGTTCGCCAGTTTGACGTCCTCGTACCCGCGGACCAGATCGGGCAGCTCCGCCAGGGCCAGGATCCTGCCGCGGTCCGCGCTCTCGGTGGCGAAAGCGGTGAGGATCGTTTCCCGGTATTGCGTGACGAGTTCCCGTTCCACCTTCCGGACATGCGCCTTGCCGAACGGGTCCCAGCGGGTGCCGCGCAGCTTCCGCGCGGCACGCAGTGCGACGAACACGGGACGGAACTTCGGGCCGAGCGCGATCTTCCGTTTCATGCCCAGCGCGCGCAGGAAGGGTGGGTGCAGACGGTAGGCGTAGCGGCTGCCGACGCCGAACTCCGCCTCGATCCCGGCGAGCACGGCGGGATCGAGCGAGAGCCGCGCGACCTCGTACTCGTCCTTGTAGGCCATCAGTTTGTGCAGGTTTCGCGCCACCGCTTCGGTGACGGCGGTCGAGTCCCCTTCCAGGACCCGGACGCGCTCGACGAACTCGGCGTACTCCCGCGCGTACCGAACATCCTGGTACCGGACGAGTTCGGGCACGCGGATGTCCAGCAGCCGCGCGAGTTCCGAGCCCGGCTCGGCGTGGACGAGCGCGCGGGCGCGCAGCATGGCGGCCGACGGGGCGGGGGTCGCGGCGACGGTGGGCGGGGCGATCGCGGCATGCAGTCCGTCAGGATCGGCGACGAGCTGCCTGCCGCGCCGGAACGCCTGAAGGTTGCCCGCGACCGCGACCCCGTTGAGTTCGATCGCGCGCTCCACGCTCGCCGCGTCCAGCGGGATGGCGCCGGTCTGGTGAGCCGCGCCGAGCTGGAGGATGTTGGCGAACTGGTCGTCGTCGAACAGGGTTTCCGCCAGCGCCCGCGCGTCGAGCGCCACGGTCCGCGCCATACTCTCCGAGATCGCGCCCCGCACCGCCGCCGCGTCGGGGAACGAAACGGTGGTGTCGACGACCATCCGGCCGGTCGGCACCTCGGTCGTGGAGACCACCGCGATGGTCCGGGCGGGATCGGTCACCGTCAGATTCGCGGGGTCCGCGCCGACGAGGACGTCACAGGCCAGGTAGAGATCGCATTCCCCGGTCGCGAGTTTCGGGGCCAGCGGCGCCGGCTCTGCGGTGATCTTCAGATCCGAGACGACGGCGCCACCCTTCTGCGCGAGCCCGGTCTGGTCCAGTGTCCGGACCTGCTTGCCCTCGATCACGGCGGCCGTGGCGAGGATCTGCGCGACGGTGACCACGCCGGTCCCGCCGACGCCGGTGATCCGCACGGTGAAGTCGGTGCCGGAGGTCTCGGGCTCAGGCAGTTCGGCCGCCGTGATCTCCGCGAGCCGCGCCCGGTGTTTGCGCCCTGTGGGCACCACCGTCATGAACGACGGGCAGTCCCCCGCCAGGCACGAGTAGTCCACGTTGCACGACGACTGGTGGATCGCGGTCTTGCGGCCGAACTCGGTGCTGACCGGCTGCACCGACAGGCAGTTCGACTTCTCGCCGCAGTCGCCGCATCCTTCGCACACCCGCTCGTTGATCACGACCTTGGCGGCGGGGGTGTCCAGTTTGCCGCGACGGCGTTTGCGGCGCTTCTCGGCGGCGCATTCCTGGTCGTGGATGAGCACCGTGACCCCGGGAACGCGGGCCAGTTCCTCTTGCGTGCTCAGCACTTCGTCGCGGTGCCGGACCTCGACGCCGTCGGGCAGGCGCAGGCCGCGGAGCCGCTTCGGTTCGTCGCTGGTGATGACCACCTTCGCGACGCCTTCGACCAGCAGCAGCGACGCCAGCCGGTCCACCGAGAGCCCGCCGACAGCGTCCTGACCGCCGGTCATCGCGACGGTGGCGTTGTAGAGGATCTTGTAGGTGATGTTCACCCCGGCGGCCACCGCCGCCCGGACGGCGAGGCTGCCGGAATGGGTGAACGTGCCGTCGCCGATGTTCTGCACGAAATGCGAGGCGTCGACGAACGGCTCCATCCCGAGCCACTGCGCGCCCTCGCCGCCCATCTGGGTCAGCCCGACCACGTCCCCGACCTGTTCCGGTTCCATGAACAACGCCATGGCGTGGCAGCCGATCCCGCCGCCCACCACGGTTCCCTCGGGCACCTTGGTCGACGAGTTGTGCGGGCAGCCGGAGCAGAAGTACGGCGTCCTGGTCAGCAACGGCACCGAGATGCGCTCACGGCGCCGCCGCTGCCGCCACGCGGTCACCGACGGGATCTCGTGGTGGTCGCTCAGCCGGGCGGCCAGCACCCTGGCGATGGCGTCCGGGTCGAGTTCACCGAGTTCGGTGCACAGGGTGCGGCCGCCCGGGCCGGTCTTGCCGTACACGGCGGGCGCGCTGGCGGTGCCGTACAGCACCTCCTTGATCGCCGACTCCACGAAGGAACGCTTCTCCTCCACCACGACGATCTCGCTCAGGCCGTCGGCGAACCGGCGGACGATCGACGGTTCCAACGGGTGGATGACGCCGAGTTTGAGAATCCGGATCCCGTGCCGGGACAACGCGTCGGCGTCCAGGCCGAGCAGCCGCAGTGCTTGCATGAGGTCCAAATAGGACTTCCCGGCGGTCACGATGCCGATCCGGTCCGCGGGTCCTTCCTGGACGATCCGGTTGACCCCGCTCGCGCGCACGTATTCGACGGCCAGCGGCAGACGTTCGGTGTACAGGCTGCGTTCGAGCGCCATCAACGTGGTGCCGAGCAGCCGGGAGCTGGGCTTGTGCCGGTACGCGGGCATTGCAAGCTCCGGCGCGGTCCACCGGGGGCGGACGTGGGCGGTGCTCGCGGCGTCGGCCACGTTCGCCACGAGTTTCATCGACGACCACAGACCACTCGCCCTGGACAGCTCGACCGCGTGCAGGCCGAAGTCCAGCACGTCCTGGGAATCGGACGGGAAGAACACCGGCATCGCCAGGTCGGCCAGCGCGAGCTCGGAGGCGCACGGCACCGAGGAGGATTTGGCGTTCGGGTCGTCGCCGACCAGCGCCACCGCACCACCGGCCGGGTCGGTCCCCGCGAGATTGGCGTGCCGCAGTGCGTCGGTCGCCCGGTCCAGACCGGGTGCCTTGCCGTACCAGAACCCGGTGACCCCGCCGCGTGACGAGCCGACCGACGCGGTGAGCTGACTGCCCATGACCGCCGTCGCGGCGAGCTCCTCGTTCAAGCCGGGGCGGTGCACGACATCGTGCTTCTCGAGCAGGACGGAGCGGCGGCCGAGCTCGAGGTCGTATCCGGCCAGCGGGGATCCCTCGTAGCCGGAGACGAACACGGCGGGCGAGGCCCCGGCGGCGCGGTCGTGCCGCACCCGGTCGAACAGCATCCGGACCAGGGCCTGGACGCCGCTGAGATAGACGGTGCCGTCCTCCCGCAGATACCGGTCCTCCAACGTGAACTGCTCCACCAGACCTGCCTCCTTCGGCACCCCCGCGCGACGTCACGACAGGAGACCCGACCTCGCGGGCCGTCGCAACAGGCGGCAGTCTATTGGCACTCGGCACGCAAAAAATCCGGCCCATCTTCCGCGGTGGCCGATATCTGTTGCGTCTGCGTACCATCCTTGCTCATGGCGGACCAGCTCATCGACGAGACCGATCGCGAGATCCTCGAACTGTTGCGGGAGGACGCCCGGCGCACGCTGGGCGACATCGGGGCCCGCGTCACGCTGTCGACGGCGGCCGTCAAACGCCGCATCGACCGTATGCAGGAGAATGGCGTCATCGTCGGCTACACCGTCCAGATCGACCACGCCAAACTCGGCTGGGCCATCGAGGCGTTCACCGAGCTGCGGTTCACCGGGACCACCAAGGTCGGCGAGATCGTCCGCACCACCACCCGGATGCCCGAGGCCCAGGCGGTGTTCACCATCGCCGGCGACCCCGACGCGCTCGTCTGGCTGCGGGTGCGGGACATGGGCCATCTGCAGCAGACCATCGACGAGATCCGGCGACACCACCAGGTGACGGGCACGAAGACGCTGATGGTGCTGGACTCCTGGACGCGGGGGCAGCAGTGGCCCCACCCGGAACACCCGTGATTCCAGCCGGAAGACACGGCCCCGGCGTGTTCGCCCTCTGATCACGCGAGTCGCGCCAAAGCCACGGCGCCGGTCAGTCCCGTGGGCCGGGCTTCTTGCTCCCCCGCATCAACCGGTCCCCCGTTCGCGCGAGGTACTCGCCGAATTCCGCCGGTTCTTCCACCGTGAACCCGATGTCGGTGAGCAAGAGGACGACGGCCAGCCACTCGAAGGAGTCGACATGGGCGACATACCGGCACCTGTCGTCGCCCAGGGCTTCGAAACTCCCGTCGATCCGATGCAGACGGGCGGCGGCCTCCTCCGCGCCGACGTCCAGGGTCAGCGTGATCCGGAGCGATTTCGGGCTGTGAAAGCGTTCCTGAAGGTGGGCCGCGACGTCGTCGACCGGGAGCTCACGCGGCTCGAACGCCACGTCCGTCGTCCTCGGCCCGGCGATCCGGTCGAGCCGGAAGCTCCGCCAATCCCGCCTGCCGAGGTCCCACGCGTACAGGTACCACCTTCTGCCGAGCTGGACGAGGCGCATCGGCTCGACCGTCCGTGACGACGGGCCGTCCTTCGCCGTGTACGCGAATTCGAGGCATCGACGAGCCGCGATCGCCGCGGCGAGGACGTTCAGGACGTCTTGGGTGACCCGCGGCTGTTCACCGCTCCCGAACTCGACCGCTGCGAGCATTTCGTCGGTCCGCCTGCGCAGCGCCGCCGGCAGGACACGCCGGAGTTTCGCGGCGGCGCGGTCTGCCGATTCGGCGGTCAGGTCGATGCCGGTGCCGCCCGCCGCGGCGAGCCGCAGCCCGAGCACGGTGGCGATCGCCTCGTCGTGTTCCAGCATGAGCGGCGGCAGCGCGCTTCCCGCGACGAGCCGGTAGTTGCCGCCGGGGCCGCGGCTGCTCTCCACGGGATAGCCCAGACCGCGAATGTGGTCGATGTCCCGGCGAAGCGTGCGCGGCGGGACTTCCATGGCCGTCGCGAGTTCGGCGGCGGGCCACGCCCGGCCGGACTGCAGGAGCGACAACAGCCGCAGCATCCGTTCCCGTGGTGCCGTCACGACGCCTCCCGTAATTGTGGCCGAAAACCGGCCACATCTCATCGTAGCCTCGGTTCATGGCGAAAGTTCAAGCAGACCGGGGCCGGTGGATCACGGTGGAAGGTGCCCGGACGCACAACCTCCGCGACGTTTCGGTGCGGGTGCCGAAACACCGGCTGACGGTGTTCACCGGCGTATCCGGGTCCGGGAAGTCGTCGCTGGCCTTCGACACGATCGCGGCCGAAGCCGAACGCCTGGTCACCGGGAGCTATCCCGCCTTCGTGCGGAACCGGCTGCCCCAGCATCCGCCCGCCGACGTCGACCGGATCGACGGGCTGGTCTTCACCACGATCGTCGATCAGCGGCGGTTCACCGGCAACGCGCGGTCCACCGTCGGCACGGCGAGCGACATCGCGCCACTGCTGCGTCTGCTCTTCTCCCGCGTCGGCGAACCGAACGCCGGATTCTCGCCCGCCTACTCGTTCAACGATCCGGCCGGGATGTGCCCGCGCTGCGAAGGGCTCGGCGTGGTCGACGAAATCGATCTCGACCGGCTGCTCGACCGCTCGCTGAGCCTGCGCGACGGCGCCGTGCGTTTCCCGACGTTCGCCCCGGGGACCTACCGGTGGAAACGGCTCGTCCACTCCGGACTCGTCGACCCCGATGTCCCGTTGGAACGATTGCCGTCGGCGAAGGTCGAAACGCTGCTGCACGCCGAAGGACTCCCCCTCGACTCCCCCGGCTCCGACTACCCCAAGCACGGCCTCTTCGACGGTATCGTCCCGCGGTTGCGCGACACGTACCTGCGCAAGACTCCCTCACGACTCACCGCCGAGGAACAGGAAGGGCTCGCCGGAGTCGTCATCCGCGGCGTCTGCCCGGAGTGCGCGGGAACCCGCCTGTCCGAGGCGGCGCGCGGCAGCCTGATCGACGGACGGTCCATCGCGGACTGGTCGGCGCTGCCGGTCGGCGAATTGCGGGACGTCGTCGCGAAAGTGTGCGTTCCGTCGGTGGCGCCGCTGCTGCGGGCGATCCGGGAACGCCTCGACGCCCTGGACTCGGTCGGTCTCGGCTACCTGAGCCTGTCCCGCGAGTCGAGGACGCTGTCCGGCGGCGAGGCCCAGCGCGTCAAGATCGTCCGCCATCTCGGCAGCGCGCTCAGCGACGTCTGTTACGTGTTCGACGAGCCCAGTACCGGCCTGCACCCGCACGACGTGCACCGTCTCCTCGAACTGCTGGCCAAGCTCCGCGACGCGCACAACACGATCCTCGTGGTCGAGCACCATCCCGCGGTCATCGCGGCCGCGGATCACGTCATCGACCTCGGGCCCGGCGGTGGTGACGGCGGAGGGCGGATCCAGTTCGAAGGCAGTCCCGGCGAACTCATCGCGGCGGGCACCGAGACCGGGCGGATTCTCGGTACCCCGCTTCACTTCCGGCAGCGGACGCGCACCGCGCGCGGCGCCGTGACGATCTCCGGCGCCCGCAGCCACAACCTGCGTGACGTCACCGTCGACGTGCCGCTCGGCGTCCTGACCGTCGTCTCGGGTGTCGCCGGTTCCGGCAAGAGCAGCCTGATCACGGGTGAACTTCCCCGGCAGCATCCCGATTTCGTCGTCGTCGACCAGGCCCCGCTGCGCGGTGGCATCCGGTCCACACCCGCCACGGTGCTGGGCGTCGCCGAGCCCATTCGCGAAACTTTCGGGAAGGCCACCGGGAAACATCCGTCGTGGTTCAGCGCCAACGGCCGCGGCGCGTGCCCGGTCTGCAAGGGGAAGGGCGTCATCATCACCGATCTGGCCTTCCTCGACGACGTCCAGACCGGCTGTGACGCCTGCGGCGGCACCCGGTTCAACCCGGACGCGCTCGCCGCGCGCTTGAACGGCCGGACCATCGCCGACGTCCTGGCGATGAACCCGACGGACGCCGCCGCCCTGTTCGGCGAGCGGTCCGCCATCGGCAGGCGGTTGCGCTGGCTGGACCGGGTCGGGCTCGGCTACCTGACCATCGGACAGAGCCTCGACACCTTGTCCGGCGGCGAACGGCAACGGCTGCTGCTCGCCCGCCATCTCGCCGACGCCGGCCCCGCGGAAGAACTGCGCCTGGTGCTCGACGAACCCACCGCCGGACTGCACGGCAGCGACGTCGACCGGTTGCTCGCCCTCTGCGACGAACTCGTCGACGGCGGCGCGACACTCGTCCTGATCGAACACGACCAACGGGTGATCGCGCACGCCGACCACGTCATCGACATCGGGCCGGGCGCGGGAGCCGACGGCGGGACAGTGGTGTTCGAGGGCACGCCGTCGGCACTGGCCGAGGACTCCGCGTCGATCACCGGGCGTCATCTGCGAACGCGTTCCCGGCGCCGGACGGCGCCGGGAACACCCACCCGCCCGGGAACAGTTCCCGGGCGAGCGCGATGATTCCCCATCGGGCTTTGCCCGGCACGCCGGTACCGAACAGTTCTTCGCTCGAACCCGTGTGATCTAGGCGACCGGCTCGCACGCCTGGTTCGCCTTCATCGCCTGGTCGAGGCCGGGCACCTTGCCGGTCTCGACCGACAACCTCGACCTCGCCTCGGCGGAAGCGCTGCAGCAGGCGTTGGAAGCCTACGAAGGCACCGCGATCGCGGTGACGCACGACCGGTGGTTCGCGCGCTCCTTTGATCGGTACCTCGTGTTCGGCTCGGACGGACACGTACGCGAAACCGCGGAACCGGTGTGGGACGAGCGGCCTGTGCAACGCGCCCGGTGACACACTCGGGCCAGGAAAGGCGACACACCCGCGGGAGATGCGCCCAGCGGTTCAGCCGTGTGTTTGAATGCCGCCGCACCGCGTGCCGACACTCGAGTGCCCGCATCGTCCCCAGGCTGGAGTTCTCGTGAAGGCCGCTGCAATCCCCTTCGCCATCGCGGCCTTGTGCTGCGCGGCGTTCCTCGTGAGCTTCCTGCGCGACCGACGCCGGCTGCGGAACGGCTTTTACCTCTTCTTCGCGCTGCTGTTCCTCGGCGTGACCTTCATCGCGCTGCTCGCCTCGGTGTCGCCCGAGGCGGCGGGGTTCGTCGCGGTCGGCGTGATCCTGATGATCATCCCGACGGTTCTGGCGCTGACGGTCTTCCTGATCTGCAACGGGATCACCATGCTCCGCCGCGAGGGACGGCGGCTGGCCAACGTCCTTTCGCTGCTGACGGGGCTCGGCATCTGCGCACTGATCGTCTTCAACGCGACGGTCACGCAACTCGCCTGGGAGCCGCTCGACATCGTCCGGGGCATCCTGAACGGAATCGTCGTCTACTTCTCGTTTCTCTTCGTCTGCTTCCTCCTGTACTCGATCGTCTACGGCCGCATCCGCACCGAAAAGGGCGTGGACTTCGTCGTGGTGCTGGGTTCGGGCCTGCTGGACGGGCACCGGGTGCCGCCGCTGCTGGCGGGCCGCCTGAACCGGGCCAAACGCGTCATCGACGCCGAAGCCCGGCGCGGCCGGGAGCCGATGGTGGTCACCTCGGGCGGGCAAGGACCCGACGAGGACCTGCCGGAGTCCCATGCCATGGCGGGCTACCTGGTCGAAAACGGGCTGCCGAGGGAGCGGATCCTCCTCGAAGACCGCTCGCGGACGACCTTCGAGAACCTCACCTTCAGCGCCGAGATCATGAAGCAGCGGAAGGCGGACTACCGGTGCACGGTGGTCACGAACAACTTCCACGTGCTCCGCGCCGCCCTCATCGCCCGCCGCGCCAAGGTGAACGGTCAGGTCATCGGATCGCCGACGGCCTGGTACTTCTGGCCGAGCGCCACCCTTCGCGAATTCGTGGCCATCCTGGTGGACCACAAGTACAAGAACCTGGTCTTCTGCGGGCTCATCGTGCTTTCGCAGGTCTCCCGTGCCTTTTCGTGAGTGGGTACCGTGTCTCAGGTACGTACTGCCCGTGCGCGGATGGCGGTTTCGCGTGACTGGGCGGACGACACGCGTGTTTGGATGGACGACTCGTGTGTTTGGATGGACGACTCGCGGCGGAGCCCGGCCACGGGCGTGTCGTCCATCCAGTCACGCGTGTCGTCCACCGGATCACGCGCGTCGTCCGGTCCGTCACGTGAGAAGCCGGTCAGGTCTCGTGAGTGGTAAGGACGGTTAGAACCGTCCTTACCACTCACGAGACTGATAAATCCTGAGCATCCGTTTGACAACACCGTTTTCGCGGGGCCATCGTCCTGGGCATGAGCGCTTACACCCGGCAGGCGATGGCGCGGCTGTTCGATCGGACGNTTCCCCACCCTGAAGGTAGGGAAGGAGGCCTTCACGGACTCGCTCAGGCAGAGGCTACTTCGCCTTCTTTCGCTTTCCGCCGCGACGGGCTTTGGGCTTGTCGGGCGCGCTCTTGTCGGCCTCGGCGACGGCGAGCAACTCCTCCGCGTGCGCCCGGCCGGTCTCGGTGCTTTCCATTCCGGCGAGCATGCGGGCGAGCTCGACGACACGCTCCGACTGTTCGAGCACGCGCACGCCGCTGCGGGTCACGCCGCCGCTGGTGCCCTTGTCCACCACCAGATGCTGATCGGCGAACGCGGCCACCTGCGGCAGATGCGTGACCACCAGGACCTGGTGACTGCGCGCCAGCCGCGCGAGCCGCCTGCCGATCTCGACCGCGGCCCGGCCGCCGACCCCGGCGTCGACCTCGTCGAACACCAGTGTCTGCACGGTGTCCGCGTGCGCGAGGACGACCTCGATCGCCAGCATCACGCGGGAAAGCTCACCACCGGAAGCGGCCTTGTGCACCGGAAGCGGCGGCGCGCCGTTGTGCGCCCTCAGTAGCAGCTCGACATCGTCGACGCCGTCGGGCCCGGCGTGCACGAGCCTGCCGTCGACCTTCACCGCGTGGGCGTCACTCTCGTCCACGGTGCGCCGCTCGACGGTGATCTCGATCTCGGCATGCCCCATGGCGAGCCCGGACATCTCGGCGGTGATCGCCTCGGCGAGTTCGGCGGCGGCCTCGACCCGCGCCTCCGACAGCGTGAGCGCGTGTTCCGCCAGCGTGACGGCGAGTTCGTCGCGGCGCTTGGCCAGCTCGGCCAACGCCTCTTCGGAGGTGTCCATCGTGGACATCCGGCGGCGGGCGTCGTCGGCCCAGGCGAGCACGCCGTCCACGTCTGCCGCGTATTTGCGCGTGAGCCGCTTCAGGTCCGCCTGGCGCGCGAGCACCTTCTCCAGCAATGCCGGGTCGGCGTCGAGCGTTTCGAGGTAGCTGCCCAGCTCGGCGCCCACTTCGGACAGCAGCACCGACGCCTCGTCCAACCGGGGCCCGAGTTCACGCAGCACGGCGTCTTCGGAACCGGTCAGATGGCGGCTCGCCTCCCCGATCAGCCCCAGGGCGCCGGGCGCGTCCGGATCCCCGTCCGCCGAACCGGCGACGGCGGCGTGCGCCGCGCTGGCCGCCGCCCTCAGTTCGTCGACCGCGGCGAGCCGCTTGATCTGCTCGGTGAGTTCCGTGTCCTCGCCCGGTTCCGGCGCGACGGCGTCGATCTCGGCGAGGCCGTGGCGCAACAGGTCGGCCTGCTGCGCCATCTCGCGGGAGCGGGTGGAACGCTCGGTCAGTTCGGCGACGACGGCGAGCCACTCGTCCCGGACGGCGCGATACCGCTCGAGCGGTTCGGTGACGGCCTCACCGGCGAACCGGTCGATCACCGCGCGCTGCTCGGCGGGCCGGAGCAGCCGCAGCTGATCGTTCTGCCCGTGGACGGCGATCAGCTGCTCGGACAGATCGGCCAGTACCCCGACCGGCACCGAACGGCCGCCGAGGTGGGCACGGGACCGGCCGTCGACCGAGACCGCGCGCAGCGCGATGACACTGCCGTCCTCGTCGACCTCCGCCCCGGCGTCGGTGACGATCCGGGTGGCGCCCTCGGCACCGCCCAGCTCGAAGCGGCCTTCCACGAAGGCCTTCAGCATTCCCGTCCGCACCTTGGACACTTCGGCTCGGCCGCCGGAGAGCAGGTGCAACCCGCTGACGACCATGGTCTTGCCCGCACCCGTCTCACCGGTGACGACGGTGAAGCCCGCGTGCAGTTCCAGCAGGGCGTCCTCGATGACTCCGAGGCCCTGGATGCGCATCTCGGCCAGCACGACGCCCACCGTAGCGGCCCACCCCGACCATTCCCGCACCCGGCACGTCAGGAAAGGGTCGTTCAAGACAAAAAACGTCCTGAACGACCCTTTCCTGACATCCGTCAGCGAGCGTGCCGCTCCCGCCAGCCCTTGATCGGCAACGAGAACTTGTGCACCAGCCGGTCGGTGAACGGGCCTTCCCACAACCGGACCAGGCGCACCGGCACCCGGCCGCAGGTGACCCGCACGGCCGCACCGGCGGGAAGATCGAAGGTCCGCGATCCGTCGCAGGTCAGGACGGCGGGCGAACCGTCCGGATCGATGGCGACGGTGATCTCCGAGTCCCGCGAGACGACCAGCGGCCGGGAGAACATCGCGTGCGCGTTGCTCGGGACCACCAGCAGGGCCTGGACGTCCGGCCAGATGATCGGCCCGCCCGCGGAGAACGCGTACGCCGTCGAGCCGGTCGGGGTGGCGCACAGGACGCCGTCGCAGCCGAAGGACGACACGGGCCTTCCGTCGACCTCGATGAGGGCGTCCAGCACGCGCTCACGTGAGCTCTTCTCGACGCTGGCCTCGTTGAGCGCCCAGGTGTTGACGGTCTCCTCACCGTCGACGGTCACGACGACATCGACGGTCATCCGCTCTTCGACCTGATAGTCGCCGTCGACGGCACGCTGGACGGTGTCGGCGAGCTTGTCCGAATCGGCCTCCGCCAGGAAGCCGACCCGGCCGAGGTTCACGCCGAGGACCGGAACGCCGTTCGGCCTCGCCAGTTCCGCTGCCCGCAGCAGGGTGCCGTCGCCGCCGAGCACGAACACCAGCTCGGTGCCGGCGGCCGGGTCCTGCTCCGGCGCCATGACCGTGCAGGGCGCGCCGATCCCGCCGTCGGCTTCCAGCATCTCCCGGACGTCTTCGTCGAGTACCCGGAGCCGCACACCCGCCTTGGCGAAACGGGCCGAAACCTCGCGTGCCGCGTCCCGGGTCGCGTCCCGGTCCGGGTGCACGACTAGCAGCACCTCGCGATCGCTCATTGGGGTCCCTCCAGGACTGCGGTCCGGACGAACCGCTCGGCGTCGGTGCCGTCGGTCTCCCCCGCCCCACGGGTAAGCCAGACGAAGTATTCGACGTTCCCCGACGGCCCGGGAAGCGGGCTCGCCACGACGCCGCGCAGGCTCAGATCCAGTTTTTCGGCCTCGGCGAGCACACCGAGCACCGATTCGGCGCGCAGGTCCGGGTCCCGGACGACGCCGCCGCTGCCGAGCCGGTCCTTGCCCACCTCGAACTGCGGTTTCACCATCGGCACCAGATCCGCGCCGTCCCGCGCGCAGGCGGCCAGCGCGGGCAGCACGAGTTTGAGCGAGATGAACGAGAGATCCCCGACCACGAGGTCGACCTGCCCTCCGAGGTCTTCCGGGGTCAGGTTGCGCACGTTCGTCTTGTCCAGGACCACGACGCGGTCGTCGGTGCGCAGGCGCCAGTCCAGCAGGCCGCGGCCGACGTCGGCGGCGATCACCGTGGCGGCGCCGTTGCGCAGCAGGACATCGGTGAAGCCACCGGTCGAGGCGCCCGCGTCGAGACAGCGTTTTCCCTCGGTGGAAAGACCTTGCGGGGTGAAGGCTTCGAGCGCGCCGAGCAACTTGTGCGCGCCGCGCGAGGCCCAGCCGGGGTCGTCGCCGTCGCGCACCACGATCGGCGCGCCGGACTCGACCCCGGTCGCGGGTTTGGTGGCCACCATGCCGCGCACGGTGACCTTGCCTTCGGCGATCAGCGCCGACGCCTGCTCCCGGGAACGGGCGAGTCCCCGCCGGACGAGCTCCGCGTCCAGGCGGGCGCGTTTGGGCACGCGGTCAGACCTTGTCGATGGTGGACAGCGCCACCGTCAGTTCGGTGTGCACGGCCTCGAACCGGTCGACGTGCTCCGAGAGCGGAAGCGCGGCGAGGTCGTCGAGACCCGCCACGGCTTCGTCGATCCCGGCTCGGGGATCCGTGTCCTGCTGCGCGAACTGATCGGCCTGGACCGCCGGTGGCCCGGGCACCGGCGGAGGGCCCGGCACCGGCGGTCGCGGCACGGGGTGGAAGTGGTCTTGCACTCCACCAAGTTAGCAGCGCTGGTCAGCCGAGGCGCAGCTCGGCGAGCGCGGCGCGGGCGGTGTCGCCCACACCACGGACCTCGGTGATCCCCGATTCCCAGGCCGCCGCGCACAACGCGCGCAACAGGTCGAGGGAGTCGCCTTCACCGTCGGCTTCGAGCACGTCACCCTGTGCGGTGACGCGCCAGCCGTCCTTGGGCCCGATTTCGAGAAGGTCCGCGCGGCTGCCCAATCCGGACAGGTCCCACGCGAGGTAGCGCGGACGCTCCTCGGGCCTCGCCGAGATCAGGGATGCCGCGTCGGCGACGCCGGTCAGGACGCAGAGCGTGTCGATCCCGGCCGCGACGGCACCCTCGATGTCGGTGTCCAGCCTGTCGCCCACGACGAGGGCACGCTCCGCACCCGCGTCCCGCGCCGCCGTCGTGAACAGCCCCGGCGCGGGCTTGCCGGCCACCAGCGGTTCGACGCCGGTGGCGGTGCGCAACGCGGCCACCATCGACCCGTTGCCCGGGAGCAGTCCGCGTTCGCTGGGCAGGGTCGCGTCGACGTTGGTCGCCACCCACAGCGCGCCCGCGCGGATGGCGAGGCACGCCTCCGCGAGAGCGGCCCAGGTGTTCTGCGGCGAGTGCCCTTGCACCACCGCGGCCACGTCCGGACCGACTTCCCGGATCGTCTTCAGGCCGACGGACTCGATCTGGGCGGCCAGCGAGTCCGTGCCCACGACAAGAACCACCGCGCCCTGAGGCAGCCGCTCACCCAGCAGGGCGGCGGCGGCCTGAGAGCTCGTGTGGACCTCTTCGGGGGTGGCGGGCAGTCCGAGTGCCTCCAGGTGTGCGGAGACCTCCGCGGGTGCCTTGGAGGCGTTGTTGGTCACCCAACGGACGGCCGTGCCGTGGTCCCGAAGCGCCCGGAGCGCTTCCGGTGCGCCCGGGACCACGGTGCTGCCGTGATAGACCGTGCCGTCGAGGTCGAACAGGACCGCGTCGTACCCGGCCGACAGGGCGTCAGCCATTCGTGAGCTCCGCGGCGCGCTCGGCGGCGTCGGTCTCGTCCTCCTCGTCGGCCTCTGCCGCGTTCAGGAACCAGCGGATCGCCTCGTCCTTGCGGTCCGCGGCGGCGAGGTTGTCGGCGTAGGCGTAGAACAGCCGGGCGCTCCACGGGTCGCGCTTCTCCGCCTTGAGGTCGTCACCCTGCAGGGAGACGACGGCGGCGTCCAGCTGACCGAGGTCACGCCGCGCGCCGGCCGCGACGATCGCGAGTTCGATCTGGGTCGCCTTGGACAGGCGCTCCTTGTCGACCTCCTTCGCGAGGTCGAGGGCCCGCTCCGGGCGACCGATGGCACGCTCGGCGTCGGCGATGATCGCGATGTGGTCGTCGGCCCGGGTCATCCGGCGGACGGCCCGCAGCTCGGACAGCGCCTCGGACCAGTTGCCCGCGTGGTAGGCGACCAGGCCGAGCGCTTCACGGACGATCGGGACCCGCGACGCCTTGGCCTTCGCGTACTTGGCATGCTCCATGGCGGCTTCGGGATCCTCGTCGACGAGGCCACCGGCCGCGACCAGATGCTTGCCGACGGTTTCCGCGAGTGCCTTGGGCAGGGTGCGGAGTTCCCGGCGGACCTCTTCGTCGAGGTCGGAGAACTCGATGCCTTCGGGCAGCTCGGGAGCCTCGAGCAGCTCACGCGCCAAAGTCTCGTCGTCGACAGGCCTGTCCTCGGTGCGCGGAGACGAACGGAAGTCCTTGCGGCCTTCGGAACGGTCACGCTGGGGACGGTCGTCGCGCTTGCGGTCGAAGCCGCCGCGCTTGTCGTCGTACCGCTTCTCCGGCCGGTCGGACGAACGGCGGTCGGGACGGTCACCGGACGGACGGTAGGCACCGCGCTTGTCGTCACCGCGCTTGTCGCGGTCGCCGAAGCTCTTGCGCTCGTAGCCACCACCGCTGGGACGGCGGTCGCCGCTGTAGCCGCCGGAACGGGAGCCACCGCGGTCATCGCGATAGGACGGACGCCGGTCGTCACCGCCACCCCGATTGTCACGGTCGCCGTAGGACTTTCCCTGGGGGCGTCCTTCGTAACGGTTGCCGGACGGGCGGTCGTCGGAACGGCCGCGGTTGTCCGAGCCGTAGCCGGAACGAGCCGGGCGGCTGTCGGAGCGCTTCTCGTACCGGCCCTCGGAACGGTTGTCCGAACGGCTGTCCGACCGATTGTCGGAGCGGTTGTCGTAGCGACGCTCGGGACGGCTGTCGGACGAGCGGTAAGCACCGCGGTCGCCACCCCGGTTCTCGGACCGGTAGCCCCCACGGTCACCGCCGCGATTGTCACTGCCGCGCTTGTCACGGTTGTCGCCGCCGCGGTATCCACCGCGGTCGCCGCCACGGCTGTCCCGGCTGTCGCGGTCGTCGGACCGGTAACCGCCGCGGTTGTCGCCGCCACGGTTGTCCGAGCGGTAACCGCCGCGGTCGCCGCCCTTGTAGTCGCGGCTGTCGCGCCGGTCGTCGGTGCGGAAGCCGCCGCGACGATCGTTGTCGCGGCCACCGGACCGGTCGTCACGACGGTCGCCGGCACCAGGGCCACGACGGTCGTCGTTGTTGTAGCGCGGACGGCTCTCGTCGCGTCCCTGACCTGCGAACCGGCTGCCACCGGAGCGCTGGTCACGGGGGCCGTCGTTGCCGCGCGCGGGCTTGCCGGCGTAGCTGCCACCGGAACCGCGGGCACCGCGATCGTCCCTGCGCGGGCGGCCCTGGTAGCCGCCATCGCGGCCGCCCCGGTCCTGCCTGCCGCCGGCGGAACCGCGCCGGTCACCTCGCTGCGCGTCAGACCGGCCTCCGCGGGGACTGTCGTCCCGGCGACCCGACCGGCCGGACGCGCCATCATCTGAGTCACGTCGACCGAACTCGGACACCTGGCCTCCTGCCACTATTGAAAAGTTTCGACACTTGCGCCCACCCGTCAGGTGGGCCAACGGACCATTCTAGTCGGTCCATGGACATGAAAAGAGACAGGGCCCTGACCGGGGAGAACCTGTTGGGGTTCTCAACCCTGGTCAGGACCCTGTCCTGAAGTTAGTCCGGCGGTGTCCTACTCTCCCACAACCCTTCGGTTGCAGTACCATCGGCGCTGTCAGGCTTAGCTTCCGGGTTCGGAATGGGACCGGGCGTTTCCCTGACGCTATAACCACCGAAACACTACGAAACAACACACACTGCCTGTTCCACAGACGGTGTGGTGTTTCAGAGCTGTAGAGTGGATGCGTAACATCTTCGTGGGCAAGTCCTCGGCCTATTAGTACCAGTCAACTCGACAACACATTACTGTGCTTCCATTTCTGGCCTATCAACCCAATGGTCTGTTGGGGGCCTTAACCCACAAGGGGTGGGATACCTCATCTTGGAACAGGCTTCCCGCTTAGATGCCTTCAGCGGTTATCCCTTCCGAACGTGGCCAACCAGCCATGCCACTGGCGTGACAACTGGCATACCAGAGGTTCGTCCGTCCCGGTCCTCTCGTACTAGGGACAGCCTTCCTCAAGTATCCTACGCGCGCGGCGGATAGGGACCGAACTGTCTCACGACGTTCTAAACCCAGCTCGCGTGCCGCTTTAATGGGCGAACAGCCCAACCCTTGGGACCTACTCCGGCCCCAGGATGCGACGAGCCGACATCGAGGTGCCAAACCATGCCGTCGATATGGACTCTTGGGCAAGATCAGCCTGTTATCCCCGGGGTACCTTTTATCCGTTGAGCGACACCCCTTCCACCAGGTGGTGCCGGATCACTAGTCCCGACTTTCGTCCCTGCTCGACATGTCTGTCTCACAGTCAAGCTCCCTTGTGCACTTGCACTCAACACCTGATTGCCAACCAGGCTGAGGGAACCTTTGGGCGCCTCCGTTACTCTTTAGGAGGCAACCGCCCCAGTTAAACTACCCATCAGGCACTGTCCCTGAACCAGATCATGGTCCGAGGTTCAGATTCCCAATCCGACCAGAGTGGTATTTCAACAACGACTCCACCAACACTAGCGTGCCGGCTTCACAGTCTCCCACCTATCCTACACAAGCCGAACCGAAAACCAATACCAAACTATAGTAAAGGTCCCGGGGTCTTTCCGTCCTGCCGCGCGTAACGAGCATCTTTACTCGTAGTGCAATTTCGCCGGGCCTGTGGTTGAGACAGCCGGAAAGTCGTTACGCCATTCGTGCAGGTCGGAACTTACCCGACAAGGAATTTCGCTACCTTAGGATGGTTATAGTTACCACCGCCGTTTACTGGCGCTTAAATTCTCAGCTTCACCCCGAAGGGTTAACCGGTCCTCTTAACGTTCCAGCACCGGGCAGGNTTCCCCACTGCTGCCTCCCGTAGGAGTCTGGGCCGTGTCTCAGTCCCAGTGTGGCTGATCATCCTCTCAGACCAGCTACGGATCGTCGCCTTGGTGGGCCTTTACCCCGCCAACTAGCTAATCCGACATCGGCTCATTCAATCGCGCAAGGCCCGAAGGTCCCCTGCTTTCACCCGTAGGTCGTATGCGGTATTAGCGTAAGTTTCCCTACGTTATCCCCCACGACAGAGTAGATTCCGATGTATTCCTCACCCGTCCGCCACTCGCCACCCAGAGAGCAAGCTCTCCTGTGCTGCCGTTCGACTTGCATGTGTTAGGCCTACCGCCAGCGTTCACTCTGAGCCAGGATCAAACTCTTCACTTAAAACTGCATGATCCGAAGATCAAAATTTAAAGCTGCAGATGATTGATGCTGGCAACGTATCGCTTGCTTTAAAACAATTAATAGTTGCTTGATCAAACGTCTGCAAGATGGACAATCATCCTTCCTGCAGGCGCCTTCACAAGATACCTGCGCATACTTTCAAAGATCCGGGGAAGTGGCCTCAGCGCCATTCCCGTGTGCTGCGAAGTTTCCTTCGTAGCGAGCCGCCCATTATAGCCGGCTTTTCCGCTTCGTCAACACCTTTTTTCAAGGCCGTCTCACCGGAGTGGACGTTGTTGCCGATGCTGCTTCGTCGTTGGACCCGAGGGTCTTTCGTCGTTGCGAGCCGCCTATTATGGCAGGCCTTTCAGCTTTGTCAACAACTTGTTTGAGGAACTTGAAGCTCTTCGTGAAGTTGTTGCTGCAAGTCCAGGTCGAAACCGGGGGCCTGCAAAAAAAGGAAAACCCCGCTGCGCGTGCAGCGGGGTTTTGGGTGTAAACCCTGGCGATGACCTACTCTCGCATGGCTTGAGCCACACTACCATCGGCGCAGCTGCGTTTCACTTCCGAGTTCGGGATGGGATCGGGTGGTTCCACAGCGCTAATTTCACCAGGGAGGCGGTTGGAGCGTCGCCATCCGTTACAGCTGGATAAGGCGCCTGCCTCTCATAGATCTTGTGACGTAGCGTGCACTTGGATGCTCTTACGACGTTGTCGTAAAGCCAAGGCAACTTGAGGTTATATGGTCAAGCCGCACGGATCATTAGTATCAGTTAGCTCAATACATTGCTGTACTTACACACCTGACCTATCAACCACGTAGTCTACATGGTTCCTTCAGGGGGCTTGTGCCCCGGGAGATCTCATCTTGAGGCGCGCTTCCCGCTTAGATGCTTTCAGCGGTTATCGCTTCCGAACATAGCTACCCGGCAATGCCACTGGCGTGACAACCGGAACACCAGAGGTTCGTCCACTCCGGTCCTCTCGTACTAGGAGCAGCCCCTCTCAAATCTCCAACGCCCATGGCAGATAGGGACCGAACTGTCTCACGACGTTCTGAACCCAGCTCGCGTACCACTTTAAATGGCGAACAGCCATACCCTTGGGACCGACTACAGCCCCAGGATGTGATGAGCCGACATCGAGGTGCCAAACACCGCCGTCGATATGAACTCTTGGGCGGTATCAGCCTGTTATCCCCGGAGTACCTTTTATCCGTTGAGCGATGGCCCTTCCATACAGAACCACCGGATCACTAAGTCCTAGTTTCCTACCTGCTTGATCCGTCGATCTTGCAGTCAAGCACGCTTATGCCTTTGCACACAGTGCGCGATGTCCGACCGCGCTGAGCGTACCTTCGAGCTCCTCCGTTACTCTTTAGGAGGAGACCGCCCCAGTCAAACTACCCACCATACACGGTCCCCGACCCAGATAATGGGCCCAGGTTAGAACGTCAAGCACGACAGGGTGGTATTTCAAGGATGGCTCCACTGCAGCTGGCGCCACAGTTTCATAGCCTCCCACCTATCCTACACAGACGAACTCAACGTTCAGTGTAAAGCTATAGTAAAGGTTCACGGGGTCTTTCCGTCTTGCCACGGGAACGCTGCATCTTCACAGCGATTTCAATTTCACTGAGTCTCGGGTGGAGACAGCGCCGCTGTCGTTACGCCATTCGTGCAGGTCGGAACTTACCCGACAAGGAATTTCGCTACCTGTCGTTACGCCATTCGTGCAGGTCGGAACTTACCCGACAAGGAATTTCGCTACCTTAGGATGGTTATAGTTACCACCGCCGTTTACTGGCGCTTAAATTCTCAGCTTCACCCCGAAGGGTTAACCGGTCCTCTTAACGTTCCAGCACCGGGCAGGCGTCAGTCCATATACATCGTCTTGCGACTTCGCATGGACCTGTGTTTTTAGTAAACAGTCGCTTTCCGCTGGTCTCTGCGGCCACCCACCCCTAGTCCGCAAGGGACTTCAGAGTGTTTGGCCCCCCTTCTCCCGAAGTTACGGGGGCATTTTGCCGAGTTCCTTAACCACAGTTCACCCGATCGCCTTAGTATTCTCTACCTGACCACCTGTGTTGGTTTGGGGTACGGGCCGTGCACGCACTCGCTAGAGGCTTTTCTCGGCAGCATAGGATCACTCTACTTCGCCTCAATCGGCTACGCATCACGTCTCAACCTTAATGGAGTGCGGATTTGCCTACACTCCGGTCTACACGCTTACACCAGTACTACCACTCACTGGCGGAGCTACCTTCCTGCGTCACCCCATCACTCGACTACTACGGAATCAGATCCCACGCTCCACACAGAAACCTCCATCCGAAGATATCGGTAACTGGCTTTGGGTGGTTAGTATCAACCGCCTCATCCTGGGCGCACGTGCTCGGGTACGGGAATATCAACCCGTTATCCATCGACTACGCCTGTCGGCCTCGCCTTAGGTCCCGACTTACCCTGGGCGGATTAGCCTGGCCCAGGAACCCTTGGTCATCCGGCGGCAGAGTTTCTCACTCTGCATTCGCTACTCATGCCTGCATTCTCACTCCCACACCCTCCACGACTGGCTTCCGCCGCCGCTTCCCTGGATGCAGGACGCTCCCCTACCCATCCACACCACTGCATCACACTCTCAAGGAGGCGATGGATGTATATGTGTGAATGACACAGCTTCGGCGGTGTGCTTAAGCCCCGCTACATTGTCGGCGCAGGACCACTTGACCAGTGAGCTATTACGCACTCTTTCAAGGGTGGCTGCTTCTAAGCCAACCTCCTGGTTGTCTGGGCAATCCCACATCCTTTCCCACTGAGCACACACTTAGGGGCCTTAGCTGGTGTTCTGGGCTGTTTCCCTCTCGACGACGAAGCTTATCCCCCGCCGTCTCACTGCCACACTCTCACACCACGGTATTCGGAGTTTGGTTGATTTCGGTAACCCGGTAAGGCCCCTAGACCATCCAGTAGCTCTACCCCCGTGGAGAAACATGTGACGCTGCACCTAAATGCATTTCGGGGAGAACCAGCTATCACGGAGTTTGATTGGCCTTTCACCCCTACCCACAGCTCATCCCCTCAGTTTTCAACCTAAGTGGGTTCGGCCCTCCACGTCGTCTTACCGACGCTTCAGCCTGGCCATGGGTAGATCACTCCGCTTCGGGTCTAGACCACGCGACTCAGACGCCCTATTCAGACTCGCTTTCGCTACGGCTACCCCACACGGGTTAACCTCGCCACGCAGCACTAACTCGCAGGCTCATTCTTCAAAAGGCACGCCATCACCTCAACATCACAAGGATGTGCTCGGGCTCTGACGGCTTGTAGGCACACGGTTTCAGGTACTCTTTCACTCCCCTCCCGGGGTACTTTTCATCTTTCCCTCACGGTACTAGTCCGCTATCGGTCTTCAGGAAGTATTTAGGCTTACCGGGTGGTCCCGGCAGATTCACAGCAAATTCCACGAGCTCGCTGCTACTCGGGAACACCAAACAAACAATCCACAACGTGTTTTCGCGTACGGGACTCTCACCCACTCCGGTCGCCCATCCCAAGGCGTTCCACTAACACGCGTAATCGTTCCGAGGACTGTCAGATCCTCGACGCTGGGTCCCACAACACCACACACACAACGCCTGACAGCTTGACATGTGCATGGTTTAGCCTCTTCCGCTTTCGCTCGCCACTACTCACGGAATCACGGTTGTTTTCTCTTCCTACGGGTACTGAGATGTTTCACTTCCCCGCGTTCCCTCCACACACCCTATATATTCAGATGCGGGTAACACCACATAACTGGTGCTGGGTTTCCCCATTCGGAAATCCTCGGATCACAGCTCGGTTGACAGCTCCCCGAGGCATATCGCAGCCTCCCACGTCCTTCATCGGCTCCTGAAGCCAAGACATCCACCATGTGCCCTTAACAACTTGACCACAAAGATGCTCGCATCCACTCTACAGTTCTCAAACACCACACCAGAAACAAACAACCTGGAGCTCGTGTAAGCCCCTTGGCGTGTTGCCTCAGGACCCAACAGCGTGCTCGTGAACACCGAAATTCCCTTGACCCTGCAGCACACGTTCCACGCCCCTTGCGGAGCAGTACTAGCCCGTGCGGGCATCAAGCGAACCGGCATAAACCAGTAGTTCCACAATTCCTTGAGCAACCAGCACAACACCACATTCGGGCATTGAGTGCCGGCCACTCCACCACCGTTGCTCCGGGTATCCCGGCGGGGTGGATGTGTTGCTCCTTAGAAAGGAGGTGATCCAGCCGCACCTTCCGGTACGGCTACCTTGTTACGACTTCGTCCCAATCGCCAGTCCCACCTTCGACCACTCCCCCCCTTACGGGTTGGGCCATGGGCTTCGGGTGTTACCGACTTTCATGACGTGACGGGCGGTGTGTACAAGGCCCGGGAACGTATTCACCGCAGCGTTGCTGATCTGCGATTACTAGCGACTCCGACTTCACGCAGTCGAGTTGCAGACTGCGATCCGAACTGAGACCGGCTTTAAGGGATTCGCTCCACCTCGCGGTATCGCAGCCCTCTGTACCAGCCATTGTAGCATGTGTGAAGCCCTGGACATAAGGGGCATGATGACTTGACGTCATCCCCACCTTCCTCCGAGTTGACCCCGGCAGTCTCCCACGAGTCCCCGCCATTACGCGCTGGCAACGTAGGATAAGGGTTGCGCTCGTTGCGGGACTTAACCCAACATCTCACGACACGAGCTGACGACAGCCATGCATTTTGATAAACAGTCGCAGCGGCCTGGTTACTGCGACCCTCTTCAGCTATAGCTCGCACGAGCCACCAAAAAGGGTGCACCTTCTCCCGAAGTTACGGTGCCATGTTGCCTAGTTCCTTCACCCGAGTTCTCTCAAGCGCCTGAGAATTCTCATCCTACCCACCTGTGTCGGTTTACGGTACGGTCTGCGTAAGCTGAAGCTTAGGAGCTTTTCCTGGAAGCGTGGTATCAGTGACTTCGCCATAAAGGCTCGTCTCGGTGCTCGGTCTTAGAGGATCCCGGATTTGCCAAAGATCCAAACCTACCGCCTTTCCCCAGGACAACCAACGCCTGGTACACCTAACCTTCTCCGTCCCTCCATCGCACTTACGCGAGGTGCAGGAATATTAACCTGCTTCCCATCGACTACGACTTTCGTCCTCGCCTTAGGGGCCGACTCACCCTGCGCCGATTAACGTTGCGCAAGGAAACCTTGGGCTTTCGGCGTGCGGGTTTTTCACCCGCATTATCGTTACTCATGTCAGCATTCGCACTTCCGATACCTCCAGCAGACTTCTCAATCCACCTTCAACGGCTTACGGAACGCTCCTCTACCGCGCATAACAAAGTTATGCACCCCAAGCTTCGGTTCTGTGCTTAGCCCCGTTAAATCTTCCCCGCAGACCGACTCGACCAGTGAGCTATTACGCTTTCTTTAAATGATGGCTGCTTCTAAGCCAACATCCTGGTTGTTTTGGGATCCTCACATCCTTTCCCACTTAGCCATAACTTAGGGACCTTAGATGGTGGTCAGGGTTGTTGCCCTCTTCACGACGGACGTTAGCACCCGCCGTGTGTCTCCCATACAGTCCGTCTCGGTATTCGGAGTTTGCAATGGTTTGGTAAGTCGCGATGACCCCCTAGCCATAACAGTGCTCTACCCCCGAGAGGATACATATGAGGCGCTACCTAAATAGCTTTCGAGGAGAACCAGCTATCTCCGGGTTCGATTAGCTTTTCACTCCTAATCACACCTCATCCCCTACCTTTGCAACGGGAGTGGGTTCGGGCCTCCAGTGCGTGTTACCGCACCTTCACCCTGGGCATGACTAGATCACCCGGTTTCGGGTCTACTGCCCGCGACTATGCGCCCTTATCAGACTCGGTTTCCCTTCGCCTCCCCTATACGGTTAAGCTTGCCACGAACAGTAAGTCGCTGACCCATTATACAAAAGGTACGCAGTCACTCCTTGCGGAGCTCCTACTGCTTGTACGCACACGGTTTCAGGTTCTATTTCACTCCCCTCTCCGGGGTTCTTTTCGCCTTTCCCTCACGGTACTGGTTCACTATCGGTCGGTCAGTAGTATTTAGCCTTGGAGGATGGTCCCCCCATGTTCAGACAGGGTTTCACGTGCCCCGCCCTACTCGTCTTCACTGGAATGGCCCTTTCAGATACAGGGCTATCACCTTCTATGGCCGCTCTTTCCAGAGCGTTTTCCTAGAACCAATCCAGCTTAAGGGCTAGTCCGCGTTCGCTCGTCGCTACTTACGGAATCTCGGTTGATTTCTTTTCCTCTGGTTACTTAGATATTTCAGTTCACCAGGTTCGCTTCCAGCAGCTATGTATTCACTGCAGGATACCCGCAAGCGGGTGGGTTTCCCCATTCGGACATTACCGGATCAAAGCTTGTTGCCAGCTCCCCGATACTTTTCGCAGGCTGCCACGTCCTTCATCGCCTCTGACCGCCAAGGCATCCACCGTGTGCGCTTATTCGCTTGACCATATAACCGCAAGTTGCCTTGGGTTATACATGACCCGGGGGTACAAAGCCCGGATACGAATATAACGACTCAATCAATAAAGAGACTTGCGTCTCTCGCCTTAGCCTCACGACACGTCTGATAGAACATCTCAAACGCTCGCTACGTCACAAGTTTTAAAAGAACACGTACCAGCCACAGTGCTGATGCGTATAAAGATCGAATGTATGCGTCATTCAGAGAATGGTGGGTCTGGGAGGACTCGAACCACCGACCTCACCCTTATCAGGGGTGCGCTCTAACCACCTGAGCTACAGACCCGGAGCTTGTTTCTTAATCTCCCTGGTGGAGCCTGTCGGGATCGAACCGACGACCCCCTGCTTGCAAAGCAGGTGCTCTCCCAGCTGAGCTAAGGCCCCAGAAAGGGACATCTCACACCGGCCTGGCCGATGCAAATCTCTGAATGCAGGTACTTTGTGAAGGCGCCCGACAGGACGATGCTGTCTTTGCTCAAAAGGAGGTGATCCAGCCGCACCTTCCGATACGGCTACCTTGTTACGACTTCACCCCAATCATCTATCCCACCTTAGGCGGCTGGCTCCTAATAGGTTACCTCACCGACTTCGGGTGTTACAAACTCTCGTGGTGTGACGGGCGGTGTGTACAAGGCCCGGGAACGTATTCACCGCGGCGTGCTGATCCGCGATTACTAGCGATTCCGACTTCATGTAGGCGAGTTGCAGCCTACAATCCGAACTGAGATTGGCTTTAAGAGATTAGCTTGCCGTCACCGGCTTGCGACTCGTTGTACCAACCATTGTAGCACGTGTGTAGCCCAGGTCATAAGGGGCATGATGATTTGACGTCATCCCCACCTTCCTCCGGTTTATTACCGGCAGTCTCGCTAGAGTGCCCAACTTAATGATGGCAACTAACAATAGGGGTTGCGCTCGTTGCGGGACTTAACCCAACATCTCACGACACGAGCTGACGACANGAGGTTCAAAATACATAAGCTCTACTGGCTTAGTTCACTAGCACACTGTTGAGTTCTCAAGCAACACACCCCAGATCGCACCGCAACCAAGCGGCCTTATCCGAAGCAGTCATTCCTAGCAGTTTTTGGTGAGACACCCACTCAATCGCACTGAGTTTATCAACTCCGCGGCGAGAGCTTGGTTCGTGTCCCGGTCGGCCGCCCGGTTTCCCTGGCGACTTGGAGAACTTTACACGCCCCGGAAGGGCCCGAAACAGGGGGGTACCTTAACTGCGTTTCCGCAGGTCAGGGGCCCTGTTTCGGGCCGGGGCCACGATCAGCCCCCGACGCGCACGCCGGCGACGTTGCGCTTGCCCTTGCGGACCACGAGCCAGCGGCCGTGCAGAGCGTCGTCCGCGGACGGCTTCCACTCCTCGTCGGCGATCTTCGCGTTGTTGACGTACGCGCCGCCTTCCTTGACGGTGCGGCGCGCGGCGCCCTTGCTGTCGACGAGCCCAGCGGCTATCAGCAGGTCGACGATGGTCGACTCTCCGTTCGGGTCGACCTTGCCGTTGGGCACCTCGGCCATGGCAGCGTCGAGGGTCGCCGAGTCGAGCTCACGCAGCTCTCCCCTGCCGAACAGCGCCTGGCTCGCGGCGATGACCTGGCGGGTCGCCTCTTCACCGTGCACCAGGGTCGTGAAGTCCTCCGCCAGCTTCCGCTGCGCGGACCGCAGGTGGGGGCGCTGTTCGGTGTCCTCGGCCAGCGCCGCGATCTCCTCCTGCCCGAGGAAGGAGAACATCCGCAGGTAGCGGATGACATCGGCGTCGGCGACGTTCACGAAGTACTGGAACCACGCGTACGGCGAGGTCATCTCCGGGTCGAGCCAGACACTCCCGCCGCCAGTGGACTTGCCGAACTTGCGTCCTTCGGTGTCGGTGACCAGCGGCGCGGTCAGCGCGTGCGTGTGGCCACCGTCCGTCCGGCGGATCAGGTCGACGCCGCCGACGAGGTTGCCCCACTGGTCGGAGCCGCCGATCTGCAGCTTGCAGCCGTACTCGCGGTACAGGTGCAGGTAGTCCTGCGACTGCAGCAGCAGGTAGCTGAACTCGGTGTAGGACATACCGTCGGCTTCGAGGCGGCGCTTCACCGTCTCGCGATTCAGCATCATGTTGACCGGGAAGTGCTTGCCGACGTCGCGCAGGAACTCGACCACGGTCTGCTTGCCGGTCCAGTTCAGGTTGTTCTCGATGACCGCGCCGGTCGGCGAGTCGTCGAAGTCGACGAAGCGCTCCAACTGCCCACGGATCCGGTCCGCCCATTCGGCGACGGTGTCCAGCGTGTTGAGGGTGCGCTCACCGGTGTCGCGCGGATCGCCGATCATCCCGGTCGCGACACCCGCCAGCACGATCGGCCGGTGACCGGCACGCTGGAAGCGCGAGAGCATCAACAGCGGGACCAGGTTGCCGGCGTGCAGGCTGGGCGCGGTCGGGTCGAATCCGCAATAGAGCGTGAGAGGTCCTTGGTCGAGGTCTCGCCGCAGTGCGTCGATGTCGGTGGATTGCGCGATCAGGCCGCGCCAGGTCAACTCGTCAAGGATGTGCTCGCTCACGCCTGTAGATCCTCCCGCACCAGGTCAACCGACTATCGGCCGGGGGCGGCCGCCCGTCGCTTGCCGCCACGGCGGTAGGTGGAGACCGCGGGCGATCCGTCGATCCAGAACCGCCACGGCGTGTCCATCGCCATCGCGACACCGACGCGCGGCCCGGTACGGATGTCCGCTTCGGAAACGCGTTCTCCGGAGAACAGCCGGACGGGTGACGCCGGGTCGGTCAGGTCGACGCCGTTCTCGGCACGGTCGATGCCGAGCACCGAGGTGAGGATGGCCGGGCCTTTCGCGAGTTCGCCGTTGCCGCGTGCCGACGGCCTGCGCGCCCTGGCGATGTCCGCACCCGACACCACCTCCCCGGCACGCAGCAGCACGGCGCCCGGCTGCCCGTCTTCGGTGCCGACGACGTTCGCGCAGAAGTGCATGCCGTAGACGAAGTACACGTACAAGTGCCCCGCCGGTCCCCACATGACCGCGTTGCGCGGCGTCTTGCCGCGATAACAGTGCGACGCGGGGTCGTCGAGCCCTCGGTAGGCCTCGACCTCCACCAGGCGGACGGCGACCGTGCCGTCGGGACCGGTCGCTTCGATCACCGCGCCGAGCAGGAGTGTGGACAGCTCCACCGGATCCAGCGCCAGCTCGCGGCGAGTGAACTGTCTGCCGGTCTCCACGTGCCGCACTCCTCTTACGTCGCGTTCTCCCAGGCCGACCTTAACCGGACCGATTATTGAGCGATCGCTCAAACGTGCTTTACAGTGGTTTGAGCGGACGCTCAATACTGGAGGGGGCTCCATGAGCCGAAGAGCGCTTTACGTCGAAACGGTGATCCGGACGGACCTCGACACGCTGTGGCGGTACACGCAGGATCCGCGTCTGCACGCACGGTGGGATCTCCGCTTCGCGCGGATCGAACCCGTCGCGGGTTCGCCGGGACGGTTCCGGTACACGACCGAGTTCCTGGGGTTCGTCGTCAGCGGGACCGGGACACACGCCGGGGAGAGCACGCGGCCGGACGGCGGCCGGACGTCCGCGTTGCGGTTCGCCTCCGCGGATCCACTGTCGCTCATCAGGTCCGGTTCCGGCTACTGGCGCTACACCCCGGTCGACGGCGGTGTCCGGTTCGTCACCGGTTTCGACTACACCACTCGATGGGGTGTCATCGGCAGGTTCGCCGATCTGCTGTTCCGGCCGCTCTTCGGCTGGATGACGGCCTGGTCGTTCGACAGGCTCCGTCTGTGGCTCGAGACGGGCGGGCCGCCGGAACAGCTCCCGTTGCTCTCGCCCTCGGCGGGGCGCTGCCGCCGGAGCCCGCGACCGGGCAAGGACGGCGTCGCGCCCCGCGTCCTCGACACCCTGGAGCAGGCATGATCTTCCGAGAAGCGCTGGGCACCGACTTCGAGTCGTTGCATCCGCGAATGCGTGAACGGCTGTCGCTGAGCACGGAGAACGGCGTCGGGATGATCGGCGTCGGCGTGATGGACGAGATCTGGCGCGGCGCCGCGTTCACCACGCCGTTCCTCCGGCTCGGCGCGTCGAGGCACATCCTGTTCCCGGAACGTGGCCGCAACGTCCCTTTCACCATCGAGAACTATCCGTACTTCGACTCGCTCGGCAGGGAGACGGTGTCGTTCGTCCGCACCTTCGAACTACCGGAACGGCGACGCCGGTTCGACGCTCAGATGATCTACAGCACCGAGCGCGGGAAGATCGTCGACTACTTGGGGACGCATCAGCACCTCGCCGTCGATCTCGACCTGACGGTGCGACCGGACGGTGGCTTCCGCATCCGGTCGGAGGAGTTCCGGATCCGCGAGGGCCCGCTTCGGTGTGTGGTGCCGCGATCCGTCGTCGGTGTGGCCGAGGTCGACGAGTGGTTCGACGCGGAGAGCGGACTCTTCCGCATCGAGATCCAGGTGACGAATCGGCGGTTCGGACCGCTGTTCGGCTACCGGGGCGCTTTCGAGGCACGGTTCGTCGATCTGCGGCCGGGGGTGAGCGGCGCGGTGAAGCCCCTGCGTGAGAAGGTCCTGGGCTGATGAACGGGCCCAGCACGAAACAGCGGTTGATCGACGGAGCGCTGGAGACGATCCGCACCAGCGGGATCACCGCCGTTTCGGCCAGGACCGTCGCCACCGCGGCGGGTACCAACCAGGCGCTGATCTTCTACCACTTCGGCAGTGTCGAGGAGCTGATCGCGCAGGCCTGCGTGACGGCGACCGAAAGCCGCGTCGCCCACTTCCGTGACCGGTTCGCCGAAGTGACCACGCTCGGCGAACTGCTGGACCTGGGCCGGGTCATCCACGCGGAGGAACGCGCCGAGGGGAACATGACGGTCCTCGCCCAGGCACTCGCCGGCGCGCAGGGCGGCGGACGGCTGGCCGAGGCGACGCGGCAGGCACTGGACAAATGGGTCCGCGAAGTCCAAGGGACCCTGGACCGCGTGCTGGCCGGTTCGCCGGTGCTCGAACTGGCGGAAACCGAAGGACTCGCTCACGCCGTCTCCGCCGGGTTCCTCGGTCTCACACTGTTCGAGTCGGTTGATCCGGACGGCGCCGAGCAGGCGTTGAGCGCGCTGGGACAGCTGGCTGTCCTGGTCGACGTCCTCGAAGGACTCGGCCCGGTCGCCACCCGTGCGGTGCGAGCGAAGCTCCGGAAGACCGCGAAGCGATCTTGAAGCGCGTGAAGGCCCCCTTCCCTCGGCTGATGGAATCAGGCATGCGCGCGCCAGCGCGTCCGTTGAGGGCGGTGGCGGGGGCAGGGATGGAGGAAGGGGGCCTTCACGCGAGAGGTCAGCTCAGCCAGGCGCGGTGTTCGGCGACCCGCGCGACCAGCCGGTCCCGCTGCTCGGCGACCCGCTCCGGGGCGGTACCGCCGCGGGCGTTGCGCGAGCTCACCGAGCCCTCGACGGTCAGCACCTCGCGCACGGCGGGCGTCAGTGCCGGGTTGATCTTCTCGAACTCTTCGTCGGTCAGTTCGTCAAGGCCGACTCCGCGGGCTTCGGCGACGCGGACGCTCTCCCCCGCCGCTTCGTGCGCGACACGGAACGGAACGCCCTGGCGCACCAGCCATTCGGCGATGTCCGTGGCGAGGGTGAACCCGGCGGGCGCCAGTTCGGCGAGCCGGTCGGTGTGGAAGGTCAGCGTCTCGAGCATGCCCGCGATCGCCGGGAACAGCAGTTCCAGCTGTTCGACGGAGTCGAAGACCGGCTCCTTGTCCTCCTGCAGGTCACGGTTGTACGCGAGCGGCTGCGCCTTGAGCGTCGCGAGCAGGCCGGTCAGGTTGCCGATGAGCCGCCCGGCCTTGCCGCGGGTCAGCTCGGCTACGTCCGGATTCTTCTTCTGCGGCATGATCGAACTGCCGGTCGCCCAGGCGTCGTCGAGGGTGACGTAGCCGAATTCGGCGGTGTTCCAGATGATCACCTCTTCGGCGATCCTGGACAGGTTGACCGCGAGCATCGCGACGTCGAAGGCGAACTCGGCGACGAAGTCCCGCGAGGCCGTGCCGTCGATGGAGTTCTCGACGCTGGTGTCGAAGCCCAGCTCCTCGGCGACGGCCTCCGGGTCGAGGCCGAGCGAAGACCCCGCCAGGGCACCGGAGCCGTAGGGCGACTCAGCGGTGCGAGCATCCCAGTCACGCAAACGGGTGACATCGCGCAGCAGCGACTGGCCGTGCGCGAGCAGGTGGTGCGCCAGCAGGACAGGCTGGGCGTGCTGCAGGTGGGTGCGGCCCGGGAGGATCGCGTCCGGGTGCCGCTTCGCCTGCGAGACGAGTGCGTCGACGACGCCGAGGGTGCCCGCGACCACCCGGCGGGCGGCGTCACGCAGCCACATCCGGAACAGCGTCGCGACCTGGTCGTTGCGCGAACGCCCCGCCCGCAGCTTGCCACCGAGTTCGGTGCCCGCCCGCTCCAGCAGACCGCGTTCGAGCGCGGTGTGGACGTCTTCGTCGGCGACGGTCGGGGTGAACGCGCCCGACTCGACGTCCTGCGCGAGGGTGTCCAGCGCGGCGAGCATGCCGGTCAGCTCGTCTTCGGTGAGCAGCCCCGCCTTCCGCAGCACCCGCGCGTGGGCCCGCGACCCGGCGATGTCGTACGGCGCCAGCCGCCAGTCGAAATGGGTCGACGCGCTCAGCGCCGCCATCGCCTCGGCCGGTCCGCTGGCGAACCGGCCGCCCCACAGCTGCACCGGCTGCTCATTCCCGCTCACAACACTCCTCGGATTCCTTGGTTCTCTTCAGGCGACTGACCGGTCGAAGGTAGCGCCTGTGGTGAAGTCGTACAGCGCGCGCTCGTCGCGCGCGGAGTTCACGACCGCGTTGCCGCGGTGCAGGACCAGCCGCACCTCGCCGGACACCCGCCCGGTACTGACCTTTTGCAGTTCCTCGTGCGCGGTGACCAGCGCTACCGCGGCCGGTCCCTCATAGATCTCGCGTCCTCTGAGCCCGAAGGCGCCGACACGGCGGTTCAGCTGCTGGAAGGCTTCCAGCAGCGTCACGGTCTCCCCGTCGATGGCCACCGGCACACCCTCGTCGAAGGTGATGACCAGCTTCTCCGGGTCGTCCGGGAAGGCGAACCCGTCAGGCGTCACCTTCGGTCTCCTCACCGCCGTCCACTGTGGACGACCGTCGGGCCAGCGCCATGAAGCGCTCGGCCAGGTCTTTGCCGGACAACGGTTCCCTCGCGATCACCGCGACCGTGTCATCGCCGGCGATGGAACCGACGACCTCCTCCAGCGCCGCCCTGTCGATGGCGCTGGCCAGGAACTGCGCCGCGCCCGGCGGGGTGCGCAGCACCGTCAGGTTGCCCGACGAGTCCGCCGAAACGAGCAGTTCGGCGAGCAACCGCGAAAGCCTCGACGTGCCACCCTGCACCCCGCGTACCGGGCTGCCGTCCTCGGGAATGACATACACCGGCGCGCCGGAATCCGCACCCCGGAGCTTGACCGCGCCCAGTTCGTCGAGGTCCCGCGAAAGCGTCGCCTGCGTGACTTCGATACCTTCCGCCGCCAGGAGCTTCGCGAGCTCCGTCTGGCTGCGGATGGCCATCGTGGACACGAGTTCGGTGATCCGTGCCTGCCGGGTGACCCTGCTGCCGGTCATCGTCGCTTCTCGTCCATCAGCCACACCAGCAGCGCCTTTTGGGCGTGGAGACGGTTTTCGGCCTCGTCCCAGACCGCGCTGGCCGGTCCGTCGATGACCTCGTCGGTGATCTCCCAGCCGCGGTGCGCGGGCAGGCAGTGCAGCACGATCGCCTCGTCCGCGGCGCGGCGCATCAGCGCGGCGTTGACCTGCAGCTCGCGGAACGGGCCGACGCGGTCGAGACCGTCGTTCTCCTGGCCCATGGAGGTCCAGGTGTCGGTGACGACGACGTCCGCGCCTTCGACCGCGGCGTACGGATCGGTGAAGACCGTGGTGCTGCCGCCGGTCTCCGACGACCGGTGCTTCGCGTCGAGCATGACCTGCTGATCCGGCTGGAAGCCCTCCGGCGAGACGACGCGGACGTGCATCCCGGCCGTGGTCCCGCCCAGCAGCAGCGAATGCGCCATGTTGTTGGCGCCGTCGCCGAGATACACCAGGGTGAGCCCGGCGAGCTTGCCCTTGCGCTCGCGGATGGTCATCAGGTCCGTGAGCACCTGGCACGGATGGAACTCGTCGGTGAGCGCGTTGATCACCGGGATGCTCGCCGCCGACGCCATCGCGTCGATGCGCTTCTGGGCGAACGTCCGCCACACGATCGCGTCCAGATACCGCGAGAGCACCCGCGAGGTGTCCTCGATGGTCTCTTCGCGGCCGAGCTGCATGGAGCGGCCGTCGACGATGACCGGGTTCCCGCCGAGCTGGGCGATGCCCACCTCGAAGGAGAACCGGGTCCGGGTGGAGTTCTTCTCGAAGATCGCCGCGACGGACTTGCCCTCCAGCGCACGGGAGCTGAGGGGCTCGGCTTTCAACTGGTCGGCGAGATCCAGGATCTCGGTCTGTTCGACGGGGCTGAGATCGTCGTCACGGAGGAAGTTGCGGAGCATGCGTTTCGTCTCTGTCCTAGGTGGTGGTGGAATCGAGCGCCCCGGGAAGGGCTTCGAGGAATCCCGCGGCCTCTTCGGCGCTCAGGATCAGCGGCGGTGCCAGCCGGATGGTGTCGGGTGCGATCGGGTTGACCAGGTATCCCGCGTCCTGCGCGGCCTTGGCGACCGCCGCCGAGACCGGTTCGCGCAACGCGATGCCGAGCAGCAGCCCCGCACCGCGGACCCCGGACACCAGCGGGTGGCCGAGCTCCTCCACACGGGACGCGATGTCCTTGCCCAGTGCGGAAACGTGGTCGTTCAGGTTGTCCTTGGCGATGGTCCTGAGCACGGCGAGCCCGGCGGCGCAGCAGATCGGATTGCCGCCGAAGGTGGTCCCGTGCTGGCCTGGCTTCATCAGCTCGCCTGCCTCGCCGACACCGATGACCGCGCCGATCGGCAGCCCGCCGCCGAGTCCCTTGGCCAGCGTGACGACGTCCGGGACGATGCCGGTGTGCTGGAAGGCGAACCACGCGCCGGTGCGGCCGATGCCGGTCTGTACCTCGTCGAGGACCAGCAGGGTCCCGGTCGCCTTGGTGATCTCCCGCGCCGCCTGGAGGTAGCCGTCCGGCGCCGGGACGACGCCTGCCTCCCCGAGGATCGGCTCGAGGAACACCGCCGCGGTTTCGGTGTCCACCGCGGCGCGAAGCGCGTCGACGTCACCGTAGGGAACGTGGGTGACGCCCGGGACCAGCGGCGCGAACGCGTCCCGCTTCGACGGCTGACCGGTCAGCGAGAGCGCGCCCATGGTGCGCCCATGGAAGGCCCCCTCGCAGGCGACGATCTTGGTCCGGCCGGTGAGCCTGCTGATCTTCAGCGCGGCTTCGTTGGCCTCCGCGCCGGAGTTGACGAACAGCACCTTCGCGTTGCCGGACAGGCCGGCGACGTCCAGGAGGGTTTCGGCCAGTTCGACGGCGACCGGATTCACGTAGAGGTTCGAGGTGTGCCCGAGTTTCGCGACCTGTTCGGTGACCGCGGCGACCACGGCGGGGTGCGCGTGGCCGAGCGCGTTGACCGCGATCCCGCCCAGCAGGTCGACGTACGGTTTGCCGTCGGCGTCCCAGACCTTCGCCCCCTCGCCGCGGACCAGGGCCAGCGCCGGGGTGCCGTAGTTGTCCATGAGGGACGACTTCCAGTGCTCCTGGCCGTCTACATTGGACTTGTACGTGGTCACGGAAGCTCCGTTTCGGGGAAGACCATGGTACCGATGCCGCGGGAGGTGAAAACCTCCAGCAGGACCGAATGGGCGATGCGGCCGTCGATCACGTGCGCACGGCGGACGCCGCCGCGGATGGCGCGCACGCAGGCCTCCATCTTCGGGATCATGCCGCTGGCGAGGCCGGGCAGCAGGGTTTCGAGACGGTCCACGCGGATCCGGTCGACCAGCGAACCGCGGTCCGGCCAGTTGGCGTACAGGCCCTCGACGTCGGTGAGCACGACGAGTTTCTCCGCGCCGAGAGCGGCGGCCAGCGCACCGGCGGCGGTGTCGGCGTTGATGTTGTGCACGATGCCGTCGACGTCCGGGGCCACGGTGGACACCACCGGGATCCGGCCCGCGTTGACGATGTCGAGCACCGCGTCCGGGTTGACCTCGGAAACCTCGCCGACGAGCCCGATGTCGACCGGTACACCGTCCACAGTGGCCTGTTTGCGCTCGGCGGTGAACAGCCGCGCGTCCTCACCGGAGATGCCGACCGCGTACGGGCCGTGCGCGTTGATCAGGCCGACCAGTTCGCGGCTGACCTGACCGGTCAGCACCATGCGGACGATGTCCATCGTCTCGGGCGTGGTGACACGCAGGCCGCCCTTGAACTCGCCCTCGACGCCGAGCCGGTTGAGCATCGCGGTGATCTGCGGGCCGCCGCCGTGCACCACCACCGGACGCAGGCCGGCCATGCGCAGGAAGACCATGTCCTCGGCGAAGGCCTGCTTGAGGCTCTCGTCGATCATGGCGTTGCCGCCGTACTTGACCACGACGGTGGCGCCGTGGAAACGCTGCAGCCAGGGCAGGGCCTCGATGAGGATCGAAGCCTTCTCGGCGGCGGTCGCAAGCCGCTCGTCCGCGGGGACGGTGGATTCGGAAGGGCTCATGACGAGTACGCGCTGTTCTCTTCGACGTACGCGTGCGAGAGGTCGGTCGTGTAGATCGTCGCCCCGCCTTCGCCGAGACCGAGGTCGACGACGATCTGGATGTCCCGGCCCGAGAGGTCGGCCTCGGAGCGGTCCGCCGCGGGCGTGCCGTCGGCGAACAGGGTGACGCCGTTGATCGCGATGGCGACCTTCTCCGGGTCGATCTTCGCGGGTACCCGGCCCAGCGCCATGGCGATGCGGCCCCAGTTCGGGTCCGAACCGAACAGCGCGGTCTTGACCAGGTTGTCCTCCGCGATCGTGCGGCCGACGGCGATGGCGTCGGCCTCGGTCACCGCACCGGTGACCGTGACGTCGACGTACTTGGTCGCGCCTTCGGAGTCCGCGCGCAGTTGCAGGACGAGGTCGAGACTGACGGCGGTGAGGAGCTCGGTCAGTTCGGCCTCGGTCGGCTCGACACCGCTGGCGCCGGACGCGAGGACGAGCACCGTGTCGTTGGTGGAAGTACCGCCGTCGACATCGAGCCTGTCGAAGGTCACGCCGGTGGCGGCGCGCAGGGCCTTGTCCAGGACTTCCGGCGTGACGACCGCGTCGGTGGTGAGAACGGAGAGCATCGTCGCGAGGTTCGGGGCGAGCATGCCCGCCCCCTTGGCGAACCCGCCGACGCTCCAGCCGCTGTCGTGCTTCGCAACCGCCTGCTTGGGCTTGCTGTCGGTGGTCATGACCGCGGTCGCGGCGTTGAGGTCGGCTTCGGCACCCGTGCCGAGTGCCCCGAAAGCGGTGTCCACGCCCGAGAGCAGCGCGTCCATCGGCAGCCGTTCGCCGATCAGCCCGGTCGAGCAGACCGCGACCTCGATCGCGCCCGCTTCGAAGAGTTCGGCGACCTTCTCCGCGGTCTTGTGGGTGTCCTGGAAACCGCCGGGGCCGGTGGCGGCGTTCGCGCCGCCGGAGTTGAGGACGACGGCCTTGAGGCGCTGCTGCTTGAGCACCTCTTGTGACCACAGGACGGGCGCGGCCTTGATCACGTTGCGCGTGAACACGCCGGCCGCGACCTGCAGCGGCCCGTCGTTGACGACGAGCGTGAGGTCGAGCTTGCCCTCGGCCTTGATTCCGGCGGCGACGCCCGCGGCACGGAATCCCTTCGGCTGGGTGACGGTCACGGAGCGACTCCTACGGTCGGTAGTCCGGTGGTTTCCGGGAGGCCCAGTGCGATGTTCATCGACTGGACGGCACCTCCCGCGGTGCCCTTGGTCAGGTTGTCGATGGCCGCGACCACGATCAGGCGCCGGGTGTCGGCGTCGACGGTGACCTGCAGCTGGACGTTGTTCGAGCCGACGACCGAAGCCGAGGACGGCCACTGGCCCGCGGGCAGCAGCTGGACGAACGGCTCGGTGGCGTACGCCTTTTCGTAGACCTCGCGGGCGCCATCGGCGTCCAGGTCGGTCTTCAGCGGAGCGCTCGCGGTGGTGAGGATCCCGCGCGGCATCGGGGCCAGCACGGGGGTGAAGGACACCTTGACCCGCTCACCCGAGACCGCGGAAAGGTTCTGCGCGAATTCGGGGGTGTGGCGGTGGGCACCGCCGACGCCGTACGCGGCGGCCGAACCCATCACCTCCGAGCCGAGGAGATTCGGCTTCAGGCTCTTGCCCGCGCCCGAGGTCCCGGTGACGGCGACGACGTTGACCTCCGGCTCGACCAGGCCCGCGGCGAGCGCCGGGGCGAGGGCGATCGAACCGCCGGTCGGGAAGCAGCCGGGGACCGCGATGCGTTTGGTCCCGGCGAGGCGCTCGCGGGCGCCGGGGAGTTCGGGAAGCCCGTACGGCCATTGCCCCGCGTGGTCGCCGCCGTACCAGCGCTGCCAGTCTGCCGCGTCCGAGAGGCGATGGTCCGCGCCGAGGTCGATCACCAGGACGTCCGGGCCCAGCTGCGCGGCGATGGCGCCGGAATGGCCGTGTGGCAGGGCGAGGAAGACGACGTCGTGCCCGGCCAGGGTCTCCGGGGTCGTCTCCAGCAGGACACGGTCCGCCAAGGGCGCGAGGTGCGGCTGGTGCTGGATGAGCGGCGTCCCCGCGGAGCTGGCCGCGGTGAGCGCGCCGATCTGGACTTCGGGATGGGTCAGCAGCAGGCGCAGGAGTTCGCCTCCCGCGTACCCGCTGGCTCCGGCCACCGCGATCTTCACCGTCATACGCATGATTATGCACTCCCATGCAAGTTCAATCAAACAAAGTCGTGTGGCTCACCCGATCCGGGACCTCATACGGGCATCCTTGACCGCATGACCGACACGCCCGCCCGGCTGCTGAGCCTGCTGTCACTCCTGCAAACCCCACGCGAGTGGCCCGGCAGCGAGCTCGCCGACCGGCTGGAGGTCAGTCCGCGGACCATCCGGCGCGACATCGACCGCTTGCGCGAGCTCGGTTACCCCGTCGAAGCGTCGCGAGGTTCCGAAGGCGGCTACCGGCTGGTCGCCGGTACGGCGATGCCGCCGCTGCTGCTCGACGACGAGGAGGCCGTCGCGATCGCTGTCGGTCTCCGGAGTGCCGCCGGGCAGGCGATCTCGGGAATCGAGGAGTCTTCGGTGCGGGCGCTGGCCAAACTCGAGCAGGTGCTGCCGTCGCGGCTGCGGTATCGGGTCGGCGCGCTGGGCGCCGCGACCGTGCCGATCCCGGGCACCGGGTCCGTGGTGGACCCGGAACACCTCACGGTCTTCGCGGGCGCGATCGCCAACACCGAACGGACCCGGTTCACCTATCGCACCGGCGACGGGACCGAATCCCGGCGGCATGTGGAACCGCATCGGCTCGTCTCCGCCGGACGCCGGTGGTACCTGCTCGGCTACGACCTCGACCGGGACGACTGGCGGATCTTCCGCGCGGACCGGATCTCGGAACCGCGGGCGACCGGTGGCCGGGCGACGCCGAGACAGCCACCCGCGAAGGATGTGGCGGCCTATGTCACGGACAAGATGTACAGCCTCCTTCCCACCTACAGCGCATGCGTGACCCTGCACGCGCCGATCGGCCAGGTCTCCCCCGCGATCGGCGAGGGAACCGGCGAGCTGGAACCGATCGACGACGAGAGCTGCGTTTTCCACGCGGGCACGGACACCCTGGACTGGCTCGCGTTCCGCATCCTCGGGCTCGGCTGCGAATTCACCGTGCACGAACCGCCGGAACTGATCGATCATCTCAGGGAGATGGCGGCCAGGGCTCGGCGCGGAACAAAGTCCACAGTGGACTGACGGCGGCCGCGAGGACTTGCCCGCCCTCGCGACCGCACTGGTTCAGCCGAGTTCACCTCCCTCTCGCCTGCTCGGCGGGATCGGGAGATACGCGCCCCGGCGCTCCGGGTCGCAGCCGACCCTGGGCAACCGGGCCCGGATCCCGCCCGGTGTCCGCTCGAACCGCCGTGCGATCTCCTCGACGCTTTCCCCGGCCAGCCAACGGCTTTCCAGTTCCGCGTCCAGCTCGTCGGACCACGGCGAGCCCTGCTGGGCGGGGCGGTCCGCCGATCTTCGGCGGCCGTTCCTGGCGTTGCCCCGCCCGGCGAACGCCAGGAGGGTGTCGGAAAGGACGGTCGCCAAGGCCGGTACGGCTTCGGCGTCCATATCGAGCCTGCCTTCGGCGACAGGCTCTTCTTGCGGTCCGGCTCCGCCGACCATGACGGTCACCCAGCGGTCTTCCCCGGCCGCGCCGCCACCCTCACGGGCGGCGACCTCGATGCGATAAACGGTGTCCTGCACGCGGATCTCGGTCCGGT
Organism: Amycolatopsis coloradensis; assembly: GCF_037997115.1. Taxonomy (NCBI): domain Bacteria; kingdom Bacillati; phylum Actinomycetota; class Actinomycetes; order Pseudonocardiales; family Pseudonocardiaceae; genus Amycolatopsis; species Amycolatopsis coloradensis. The sequence continues at coordinate 4,404,333 of NZ_CP150484.1, read as the reverse complement.
GCTCTTCGACGATGGTCATGCCGGGGACGCTAACGGGCGGCGCCGACAGTTTTCCGGCGCGGTGAGGGGACTCGGTGCGTGACCGGAACTTTCATCGCTTTCCGGACCGCGAGGGTGCCGCTCACGCACTATCGGCCACCCCTGTTGCCGCACCTAAGTGATCCAGACCGCGGTCACCCGCGAGTTAGCGTTGCTCACCGGTTCTTCACGACGGATGGCCGGCCGGCACGGATCGACGATTTCCGGGGAGGAAACATGAAAACCAAAGCACGTCGGATGGCGCTTTTCGTGACGATGCTCGTGTTCACGATCGGGGCCGTCTTCGTCACGCCCGCCTCGGCCGGGACGACGGGGTCCACCACCGCGCAGGCCACCTGCACCGGAGCGGATTCCTGCTGGTTCACCTGGGGTCGCATCCAGGCAGGCGACTGCACGATGGACAACGCGAAATGGACGCTCAGACGCAACGGCAGCGCTTCGTTCGAAGCGACGATCGTCAGCAGCGACAGCAACGACGCGTGGCTGATGTGGGTGAACACCCTGGACAGCAACGGCATCGTCCTCGGGCCCATCCATCACGGCGGTGACACCAAGTTCGTCAAGGGCACCGTCAAGAACGTGTGGCACTGGTGGTTCGCCGAGGGGTCGTTCGACGCCGCGTTCTTCGACCGCATCCACAGCATGCGGATGACGAGCCACTGCTAGCGGACACACGCCAGGCCACAGCTCAGTGTCCCCAATGTCGCATGGGGGACACTGAGCGCCTCCAATGCGGCATGGGGAACCTGACCGGCTCCCGATCCGCCACCCACACCCCAAGCGACCCACTGCCATGTCGCGAAAGCCACTATCGAGACACCAGACGTCCCCAAAGTGGCTTTCGCGACACCGGCCCGCCCACGAACGCGACACGAAGCGTTCGACCTTCTCATCACAGAAAACGCCCCGGTCCAGGAAATCCGGACCGGGGCGTTTCCAGCGAGAAACTCAGAAAGGCAGCGCCTGAGCCAGCGCCTCCTTCTTCACTTCGGTGACCGAGGACGGAAGGTCGGACTTGGCGGCCGCGGAAGCACCGGCGGGAACCGGCGCCGGGACCGGGGAGCACTGCACGTCCGAACCGTTGCCCGGCTTGCGCACCGGCAGCTTTCCGGTCAGCAGGTAATCCGCGATCTTGTCGTCCACACAGGACACACCGGACAGCGAGCCCGAGTGCGTCGTGCCACCCGGAGCGCTGATCAGGCTGGAGTTCGGGTAGCGCTTGCGGACCTCGATGCTGCCGGGGTACGGCGTCGCGGCGTCGTTCTCCTCGTTGACGAGCAGGATGCCGGGGACCTTGCTCCCGTCGATCTCCACCGGCTTGCCCGGCTTCGCGGGCCAGTCGAGGCACGGCGCGTTGAACCACGCGTTGCCCCAGGTTTCGAACGGCGCCCGGAAGTGCGTGACCCAGTTGTCGAACTTCCAGCGGGGCCAGCTCTGCGGCCACGCCACGTCGGTGCACTGCACGGCCGCGTACACCGCGTAGCCGTTGTCCTGGCCCGGCGGGTTGGAGTCGTCGTACAGGCCCTTCAAGGTCTGCCAGTCGCCCTTGTGCACCCAGCCGGCGAACGCGTTCGCGATGTCTTCCCAGCCGAACACGTAGTAGCCCGCCTGCAGGAAGATGTCCGTCCACTCGGACCCGCCGATGACGCCACCCGCGGGCTTGTCGTACAGCTTCTTCTGCTCGGCGTACCACAGCTTCTCGACCGCGGCCGCGGTCTTGCCGAGGTGGTAGACGTCGTCGTACTTCGCGATCCAGCCGAAGTAGGTCTTGATGTTCTTGTCGAAGGCGATGTCCTGGTTCAGGTTCGCCTTGTACCAGACGTCGCGGGGGTCGACGGTGCCGTCGAACACCATCCGCCGCACGTTCTGCGGGAACAGTGTGCTGTAGACCTGCCCGAGGTAGGTGCCATAGGAGAAGCCGTAGTAGTTGATCTGCTTCTCGCCCAGCGCCTTGCGCAGGCTGTCGACGTCCTTCGCCACATCCATGGTCTTGATGTGGTCGAGGATCGCGCCGTTCTTGGCGCACGCCTTCGCGTAGCCCTTCGCCTTCTCACGCCACGCGGTCTCGATGGCGCGCGTGGTCGGCACGTACTGCGGGCGGTTGTAGGAGGCGTAGTTCCCGTCGCAGGTCAGGGACGGCTTGCTCTCCCCCACGCCGCGCGGGTCGAACCCGATCCAGTCGTACTCTTCACCCGCCTTCTTGGGGACGGCCCTGCCGAGGGTCGAGAGGCCGAGGCCGGAGCCGCCGGGTCCGCCCGGGTTGACCAGCATGACGCCCTGCGACTTGGCGGCCTTGTGCTTCACACGCGAGACGGCGATCGAGATCTTCTCACCGCCGGGCTTCGCGTAGTCCAACGGGACCTCGAGGAAACCGCATTCCGCGCCGGCCTTGACCAGGCTCGGGCGAGTACAGGCTCCCCAGGAGATGGGCTTCGGATCGAAGTCCGACGCCGAGGCGGCCGTGGCGGAGGGAGCGAGCGCCATGGTGCCGACGCCGATCCCCGCGACCGCCAGGGCGGCAACGAATTTCTTCACTGTGTTCCTTTTCGTCCGCGTTCGACCCGGTCGGGCCGAAGCTACCGAGAACCGGCTTCAATCTCGCTGACCGACACGTTGACCGCCATCCCTCTTTAGTCGGTATCCGCATCCCGATCCGGGCATATCCGTCTTGTCGGTCCCCTGTCGTACGCTCGCGGCGCCCACTGGGGAAAGGAGAACGCGTGGACGAGGTGAAAAGCCTGGTTTCAGCGGTTCGCAACGGTTTGGCCGGACTGGCCGATCCGGAAAAGGCTCCGTCGATGCGGGCGTACATGAAGTCGGAGATGCCGTTCCTCGGGGTGGCGTCCCCACCTCGGACGGCCTTGCTGAAGCGGGTTTACGCCGAACATCCGCTACCCGATCGAGTGAGTTTCTCGACGGCAGTTCTCACCTTGTGGCGTGAAGCGGAATTCCGTGAAGAGCGCTATGCGGCGATCGCCCTGTCCGGTCACCGTGCCTACGCCCGCTGGCAGGACGGCGATCTGCTCGGCCTGTACGAGGAGATGATCGTGACGGGCGCCTGGTGGGACTACGTGGACGAAGTCGCGATCCGCCGGGTCGGGCCGATCCTGCGGGCGGAGCCGGATACGGTGACCACGCTGATGCTGACCTGGGCCTACGACGAGGACAGGTGGCGTCGCCGCACGTCGGTCATCTGCCAGATCGGCGCCAAGGGCGGAACGGACACCGACCTGCTCACCCGCTCGGTCGAAGCCAACATCGACGACAAGGACTTCTTCCTGCGCAAAGGGATCGGCTGGGCCCTGCGCGAGTACGCGAAGACCGAGCCGGACTGGGTGCGCGCCTTTGTCACCGCGCATCCGGCGCTGTCCACGCTGTCCAGGAAGGAGGCGCTCAAACACCTGGGCGAGTGAGCACCGGCCGGGGAACGAGGGCGATGAGTTCCTCGATCTCTCCGCCGAGTTCGGGCATCAGCTCTCGAAGGTCTTTCAGGTCGCGGAGCAGGATGAGTCGCGTCTCGCGGGGCGGTTCCTTCTCCAGCAATGCCCTGAGTTCACGTGTCGCGTCGGCGTGACGTCCGAGGGCGAGAAGATAGAAGAGCGGCTGAACCCGGTCCTCCCAGCCGAGGTCTTCTGCCGCGTTCCGCTTGACTGCTTCGTCGAGTCCGGCGGCGAAGGACTGGTGAGCTTCCTCAGTTCTTCCAGCCTTCAGCCAGGCGATCGCGAGGAGATTGCGAGCCCACACGGACTCCGGCGCTAGCGGACGCAGGATCTCCATCGCCTCGTCCGTCTCCCCCGCGAACAGCAAAGCCTCCCCGAGGTTCTCGCGGTGATCGGCGTCATCGGGATCCGAGACGACCAGTTCGCGCAGCTCCCGGATGGCTTCGCCGTACTCACCCGCCTGACGGTGGATGTCCGCGCGCAGGGCGCCGGTCTCGTCGTCACCGGCGGCCAGCGCGCTGTCCACATCGGACAAAGCGCCCTCGAACTCGCCGAAGAGGAGGCGGTGGTGGGCACGCCGATAGCAGGCGTATCCCTCGTCCTGTCCCAGCCGGACCCCCTCGTCCAACGCGGCGCGGGCTTCCTCGTGCCGGTCGAGACCTCTGAGGATGTCCCCCCGGGTGGTGTGGAAGAAGGCCATCTCCGGGCTCGCCGCGACCGCGACGTCGATGTCGGCGAGGGCGGCCGGGTGTTCGCCGGACCTCCGGTGCGTCATCGCGCGCCGGGCGTGCGCCAGCACGTTACCGGGTTCGAGTTCGATCGCGCGGCTCAAAGCCTCCAGCGCTTCGCCATTCCTTCCCAGGCGGCTGAGCACTATTCCTCGCCGGAGGTGATTCTCGGCGTCTTCGGGAGCCAGTTCGATGGCGCGCTCGTAGTCGGCGAGCGCCGCCGTGCGATCTTCCAGGTCGTCGTATGCCCGCCCGCGCATGTAGTACGCCCACTCGTAGTCCGGGTCGATCCGGAGCGCGGTGGTGAAGCCGTCGATGGCGAGCCGGTGCCGCTTACCGCGGTGGTGGAACGCCCCCCGCATCGCATGGGCACTGGCGCTGCCAGGGTCCGCCGCGACGATCGTGTCGAAGGTCGCCGTCGCCGCGTCCTCGTCTCCGGTCTGCTCGAGGAACGACGCGAGCTCGGTCAGGTAGAACACGTCCTTCGGGCGGAGGGCGGCGGCAGCGCGGTGGCAGGCGAGCGCCTCTTCCTTGTCTCCCAGTTCGGCGAACAACGTGGCCCGGTAGTGGACGGCCCAGGCGTAGTCGGGATCGAGCCTGATCGCGATGTCGATCTCGTCGATCGCCTTCCGGACGTCACCGCGCTTGAAGTGCACCTCGCTCCGGATGGTGTAGGCCCACCGGTGATCGGGCTGGAGGCGAACGGCCTCGTCGAGGTCGGCCATCGCACCCTCGAGGTCGCCGAGCTCGGCCCTGGCCGAACCGCGCCCACGCCACGAGTAGGCGTAGGTCGGATCGAGTTCGATCGCCCGGTCCAGGTCCGACAGTGCCCGTTCCCAGTCGCCCTCGTTGTGGAACAGGTTGCCCCGATCGCTCCACGCGTAGGGATCGGCGGGGTTCAGATCGACAGCCCGGTCGAAGTCCCGCTTCGCCGCGGCGACGTCGTCTTGCCCTTCGTAGGCCCACGCGCGGCGCCGGAGCACGGTGGAAAGCCGGGCCGCGTCGAGTTCGCCCGCACCGGCGAGCAGGTCGAGCACCGGGATCTCACCGTCGCCGACCGCGGCGGCCAGGCGCTGCCCCCAGCCCAGGACCGCTGGCGCGTCCGCGTCGGCACCCGCCTGCTCCATCATGCGCGCCCAAACGCGGGCGGAAGCGGTGCCGGTGGTGATCATCTCGGCGGCGCCGAGCAGCGCGTCCGGCAGCGCCTCGGCCGGGTCGCCGCAGAGCCGGTGGTAGGTCTGTTCGAGCTTTCGCCTCTGCCAGCGCTCGTCGTTCCACGCGTCGCGGTGGCGGCTGAAGCCGAGTTCGGCGCACCGGCCTTCGTAGTATTCGCTGAGCCTGCGATGACGTTCGGCGAACTCGCCGGGTGAACGGCCGCGTTCCATGCGCACCATCGGGCCGCGAACCACCGGGTGATAGCGCACCGGGAGCTCACGGCGCCCGACGAACGGCAGTTCCCGCAGCCAGCGGAAGATCTCGCCCGCGCTTTCCTTCCCGGTCAGCACGCCGATGACGTCCTCGTCCAGGAAGCGGGGCAACGACGCCGTGGCGGCGATGTCCTTTCTGGCCTTTTCGGGAACCCAGTGCAGGAACCGCTTGACCGCGTCGTCACTGGGATCGCCGACCGCGTCCGCTTCGGCGGGGTTCCCGCGAGCCAGCATGGCGACGAGAACGGGCAGGCCGTCGGTCAGCCGCAGCACGATCTCGACGACCTTTTCGTCGGTGATCCCGTGCTCGGCGAGCAGGCGGCGCGCCTCCGGCTCGGTGAACGGCCGGAGTTCGATCTCACGCACCAGCGGCGCGTGCCGGTTCCATTTCGCCTCGTCCAGCGGGAACTGGCCCGCGACCGTGAACACCAGGTTCTGCGGGAGATCGCCGTACAGTCCCCCGAACAGGTCGAGCAGCCAGGTCTCCAGTACCGGCGCCGTCCGTTCGAAGGTGTCGAAGAACAGCGCGATCTGCCGGGTCTCCGGAATACGCCAGAGATCTTCGACGAACGGTTTGGTCAGCTCTTCCGCCGGTTCCAGGAGCAGCTGGACATCGGCCTTCCGCTTGAACTTCGCCGCGAGGTAGACCTGCAACTGCTCCAGCTGTTTCGCCGTCGCGTCCGCGTCGATCGCGTCGGCGGCGATGCTTCCGCCGGGCAGGGTCTTCGCCACGCCGAGGCCGGCCTTGACCACGGTCTTCGTCACGAGCTCGCGGCCTGCCGCCGGAGCCTGCGGATCGTTGTGAAGCCGTTCCCTGGCCTTGAGGTAGGACTCGTGGCGTTTCTCGAACCGGCGCATCTCGTGTCCGGCGCGAGCGAGGTCCTTCGCCAGTTTGACCAGTGTCGCGGGCAGATCCTGTTGCCGGTCGTCCGCGAAGGCGACGGCGGCGCGGGTTTCCTCGGCGATACCGCGAAGCTGGTCGAGCAGGAAGGACTTGCCGACCCCGGCGAGACCGTGCACCGAGTACAGATATCGGCGGCGCCGATCGCTTCCGGGCAGCCCCAGATTGCTCCGGAAGTCCTCGCGTTCCCCGACCCTGCCGACGAAACCGTCGCTCAGCCGGGCGCGGGCGATGTCTTGGATACTGGACCGACCGTCTGGACGTGACACAAGTCCTCACTTTGCCACACCTGAAGCGCGTGAAGGCCCCCTTCCCTCGGCTCAGCCGAGAGGGAGTACGCCTCCCTGCGCCACCACGGGGCGGCGAGCNGCCCAGCCTCGGCGTGGCCGCGAGAAGGGGGCCTTCACGGGACTTTCGGGTCAGGCCCGCAGGCTCGCGCCGAAGCGTTCACCCGCGACCGCGACGGCGGCGTCGCGGGCCTTGGTGGCCTCGTCGACGGTCAGCGTGCGGTCCGCGGCACGGAACCGCAGCTTGTACGCCACCGAACGCTTGCCCTCGCCCAGCTGCTCACCCTGGTACGAGTCGAACAGCGTGATGTCCTCGAGCAGTTCGCCCGCGCCTTCGCGCAGCGCCTCGGCCAGGTCGGCTGACGGGACGCTCGCCTCGGCGACGAGGGCGACGTCGAGCAGCACCGGCGGGTACGCCGAGATCCGCGGCGCCGGACGGCCGTCCGGGATCGGGATCGCGTCCAGGTCGAGTTCCATCGCGACGGTACGCGGCGGCAGCCCGAGCGCCTCGACGACCTTCGGGTGCAGCTCACCGGCGTAACCGACGGGCCACTGGCCCACCCGCAGCTGCGCGCAGCGCCCGGGGTGCCACGGCGGCTGGTCCGCGGCGGCGGTGGTCAGCTCGACACCGGCGGCCTGCGCGACCAGCCGCGCGGCCTGCACCGCGTCGGCCCAGTTCGCCTGCTCGCCCGCACCCCACCAGCCGGCACGGGCACGCTGGCCCGCGAGCACGACGGCGACGTGCAGCGGCTGCGGCGGGACCGCCGCCTCCAGCACCGCGAGCTCCTCGTCGGTCGGGCGCCGGTCCACCCCGAGCGAAGGCATCGGGATCGGGTTCGGCCCGGGCAGCACGACCTGTCCGATGTGGAACAGCGAGACATCCTTGAAACCACGGGAGATGTTGCGCTGCAAGGTATCCAGCAGCCCCGGCAGCAAGGTGCTCGCCATCCGGTCCTTGTCCGCCTCCAGCGGGTTGCGGACCTTCACGGTGCTGCGGCGGACGTCGTCCTCGGGCAGCCCGAACGCGTCCCAGACCGAGTCCGAGATGAACGGGAAGGGCAGCACCTCGACGTAGCCGTTCTCCGCCAGCGCACGCGCGACCGAACGACGGCGGCGCTGCGTGTCGGTGAGGCCCCGGCCCGCCGGGGCGTCTGGCAGCACCGACGGGATGCTGTCGTAGCCCTCCAGCCGGAGCACCTCCTCGACCAGGTCGGCGGGCTGCACCAGGTCACCGCGCCAGCTCGGCGGGACGGCGGTCACCAGCGCGGTGCCGTCCTCGGCCGTGCCCACGTTGACCTTGCAGCCGATCTGCGAGAGCCGTTTGACCGTGACGCCGCGCTCGTACCGCACCCCGGCCACCTGGTCGGGCAGGCTGATCGGCATGGTCACCGGCGGGTTCGGCTCGACGCCGCCCTCGTCGGTGCGGCCGGGCAGGATCGAGCCCTCGCCGTACTGACGCAGCAGGCGTGCGGCGAGCTCGACGGCCACCGCGCACAGCTGCGGGTCGGTGTAGCGCTCGAACCGCTTGGCCGCCTCGGAGAACAGCTTGTGACGGCGGGCCGTCCGGCTGATCGACGAGGGATCCCAGTGCGCCGCTTCGAGCAGCACATCGGTGCTCTCCGGCGTGATCTCGGTCGACGCGCCACCCATCGTGCCCGCCAGCGAGATGACCCCGCTGTCGTCGGCGATCACCACGTCGTCCGCGTCGAGCGTGCGCTCGACATCGTCCAAAGTGGTCAGTTTCTCGCCCGGCTTCGCCTTGCGCACCACCAGATCGCCCTTGACCGAACCGGTCGCGAAGGCGTGCAGCGGATGCCCGAGTTCGAGCATGACGTAGTTGGTCACGTCGACCGCGAGCGAAATCGAGCGGATACCCGCCAGCATCAGGCGGCGGCGCATCCACCACGGCGTCGGTGCGGTCGCGTCGAGGTTCTTGACCCGGCGCAGTACGAACCTCTTGCAGCCCTCGGTGTCTTCGAGGTGCACCGGCCAGGCGTCACTCTCGGCCTCGGGGACCTCGATGGACGCCGGGTCGCCGAACGGGACGTCGAGCGCGTTGGACAGCTCGCGGGCCAGGCCGCGGACCGACAGGGTGTACCCGCGGTCCGGGGTCGGCGTCACCTCGAGGACGGTGTCTTCGAGGCCGAGCAGCTTGTTCGCGTCCTCGCCGGGGCTGGCCGTGCTCGGCGGCAGCACCAGGATGCCGGAGTGGTCGTCACCGATGCCGAGTTCGCTCGCGGAGCAGATCATGCCGTCGCTGAGGCGGCCGTAGGTCTTGCGCGCCCCGATCTCGAACCCACCGGGCAGCACGGTGCCAGGCAGCGCGACGACGACCAGGTCGCCCTCGGCGAAGTTCGAGGCGCCGCAGATGATCCCGCGGGTCTTGATCCCCGTGGGGCCGTCGTCCTCGAAAGGACCTTCGTCGTCGTCCTCGTCATCGTCGAGGTTCTCGACAGGCTTGTCGATGTCGTCGTCGGATTCGCCGACATCGACCCGGCAGAACCGGACCGGCTTCTTGAACTCGGTGAGCTCTTCGATCTCGGCGACGCGGCCGACCACGAGCGGGCCGGTGACCGGTTCGAGTTTCCGGACGTCGTCGACCTCGATGCCGATGCGCACGAAGGCGTCGGCCAGATCCTGGGCCGTGACCTCCTCGTCGACGTCGAGGTGTTCGGTCAGCCAGCTGGCTGGGACCTTCACTCAGGCCTCCGTTCCGAAGGGCAGGGTGAACCTGATGTCGCCCTCCACCATGTCGCGCATGTCCGGGATTCCGTTGCGGAACTGCAGGGTGCGCTCGATACCCATACCGAAGGCGAAGCCCGAGTAGACCTCGGGATCGACGCCGCAGGCACGCAGGACGTTGGGGTTGACCATGCCGCAGCCGCCCCACTCGACCCAGCCGGGGCCGCCCTTCTTCTCCTCGAACCAGACGTCGACCTCGGCCGACGGCTCGGTGAACGGGAAGAAGTGCGGGCGCAGGCGGGTCTTCGAGGTACCGCCGAACATCGCGCGGGCGAAGGCGTCGAGGGTGCCCTTGAGGTGGGCCATCGTCAGGCCCTTGTCCACCGCGAGCCCTTCGACCTGCGAGAACACCGGGGTGTGGGTGGCGTCGAGCTCGTCGGTCCGGTAGGTGCGGCCGGGGCAGACGACGTACACGGGCAGGTCACGGTGCAGCAGCGTGCGGGCCTGCACCGGCGAGGTGTGCGTCCGCAGCACCAGGCCGGAGTCCTCCTCGCCGAGGTAGAACGTGTCCTGCAGCTGGCGCGCGGGGTGGTCCTTGCCGAAGTTCAGCGCGTCGAAGTTGAACCACTCGGCTTCGAGCTCGGGGCCTTCGGCGATCTCGTAGCCCATCGCGATGAACGCGTCGGCGATCCGATCCGACAGGGTCGCGATCGGGTGCCGCGCGCCACGGGGCACGCGGTCCCACGGGAGCGTGACGTCGACGGCCTCCTCGCGGAGCACCTTTTCGTCACGTTCGGCTTGGAGCACGGCTCGGCGCGCGTCGAAGGCGGCCTGGATGGCTTGGCGCGCTTCGTTGACCCGCTTGCCGGCCTCGGCCTTCTCCTGCTTCGGCAGGGCGCCGATCTCGCGGCGGGCGAGCAGCAGCGGAGACTGGTCCCCGAGGTGGGCGGGCTTGACCGCGGCCAGCGCGTCGAGATCCGCCGCGGCCGCGAAATCGGTCTCGGCCTGTTTGACGGCGGCCGTCAACGTTTCCGGCGCGAGCGTTCCCGCCTGGGGGTCCTGCTTGTCGTTGGCTTCGGACATAACTCCTCGGCGTCCGCTGGGACTGGTCCGGTGCACGCGAGCGCACACATGGGTTTAGCAGCTGCTGAATTCTATGGGACAGCGAACGGCGGCCCCCGATCACCCTCGGGCTGGGCACACCGTCACTCGGAAGTGCGAAAACCGCGCTCTACGCCCTAAACAAGGTGCTGGAACGAACACTGCGTTCCATGAGAGCTCCCTTGGTGTCGTGATGCGACGGCGTGATGCCCGCGACTCTACGTGGTCGCGACCCGGGAGGCCATCGCATTTGTGTACACGCAGATCGCGGCGGCCGTCGCGAGGTTGAGACTCTCCGCCCGGCCGTACATCGGGATCTTGACCGCGAGATCGACGGTCTCCAGGACGCCCTGCGGCAATCCGTGCGCCTCGTTGCCGAAGACCCACGCGGTGGGCTCGTCGAAGGTCACCTGGTCGAGCTCGGTGTCGGCGTAGCCGTGCGCGCCGACGGTGCGGAGTCCGGCGGCGGAGCAGGCCTTCAAGGCCGCGTCGACGTCCCGGATACGGGTGATGGCGGGGTGGAAAAGGCTGCCGGCGGCCGCGCGGACGCATTTGCCGTTGTGCGGGTCGACGCTGTCCCCGGCGAGGACGACCGCGTCGGCGCCGGCGGCGTCCGCGACCCGGATCACGGTGCCCGCGTTACCGGGGTCCGCGACGTCGACGAGGACGACGACGAGCTTCGCGCCCGGCTTCAGGACAGTCTCTTGTGGACGGTCGACGAGCGCGCAGACCGCGACGATGCCTTGCGGTGTCACGGTCTCGGACAATCCGCCGGCCGCGCGATCGGTGATCGGCGAGACGGGGACACCCGCCTCACGCGCGGCGATGAGCAGGCGCTCGTGCTGCGCGGCGGCGCGTTCGGTCACGAACAGCTCGTACACCGTGCCGCCGTATTCGAGCGCGGCTTCGACCGCGTTCGCGCCCTCGGCCAGGAATCGGCCGGTCTTCTCGCGCTCGGCCCGGCGGGTGAGCTTGCGCGCAGCAACGACCCGGGGCGTCCGTTCGGTGAACGGAGCGGCCCCGGGTCGCGGAAGAGCGCTGTCGCCGGTCAGGCCGACTTCTTCTCTTCGGTGTTCACGTTCGCCTTGGCCAGCTCGGCCAGCGCGGTGAACGCGGCGGCGTCGTTGACCGCGAGGTCCGCGAGGATCTTGCGGTCGACCTCGACACCCGCGGCCTTGAGGCCCTGGATGAACCGGTTGTAGGTCACGCCGTTGGCGCGGGCCGCCGCGTTGATCCGGGTGATCCACAGCTGGCGGAAGTCACCCTTGCGGGCACGACGGTCCCGGTAGGCGTAGTTCAGCGAGTGAAGCGTCTGCTCCTTCGCCTTGCGGTACAGCCGCGAACGCTGGCCGCGGTAGCCGCTGGCGAGCTCGAGAGTCGCGCGACGCTTCTTCTGGGCGTTGACAGCCCTCTTGACGCGTGCCACTGGGTCCATCCTGTCGATCTGGGGGCGCGCTGGCGCGCCCGGCGTTTACAAAGTGCGGGGTGTCAGCGGCCGAGAAGGCGCTTGACGCGGCCGACGTCGTTCTTGGCGATCTCGGTCGTGCCTTCGAGGCGACGGGTGAGCCTGTTGGACTTCTTCTCCATCAGGTGGCGGCGGCCGGCCTTCTGGCGGCGCAGCTTGCCCGAACCCGTGACGCGGACACGCTTGGACGTCCCGCTGTGCGTCTTCATCTTCGGCATTACGTTGTCCTCTTCCGTGCGGCGGCACACCGGTGTTGCCCGGTGCGCCGCTGACATGTGCTGGTCGGCGCTACGCGTCGGCGGGCGGCTCGGACGACTCGTCCTTGGCTGCCTTCGCGGCCTTCTGCGGCTTCACGTTTTTGTGCGGGGCCAACACCATGATCATGTTGCGACCGTCCTGCTTCGGCGACGACTCGACGAAGCCGAGCTCGGTCACCTCGTCGGCGAGCTTCTGCAGCAGGCGGAACCCGAGTTCCGGCCGGGACTGCTCGCGACCGCGGAACATGATCGTGACCTTGACCTTGTTGCCTGCCGCAAGGAAGCGCGACACGTGACCCTTCTTGGTCTCGTAGTCGTGCTGGTCGATCTTCGGCCGCAGCTTCTGCTCTTTGATGACGGTGAGCTGCTGGTTGCGGCGGGACTCGCGGGCCTTCTGCGCGCTCTCGTACTTGAACTTGCCGAAGTCCATGAGCTTGCATACGGGCGGGCGTGCCTGCGGAGCGACCTCGACGAGATCGAGATCGTTCTCCTGTGCCAGCCGCAGCGCATCTTCGATCCGGACGATGCCGACCTGTTCACCGGCCGGCCCGACGAGGCGGACCTCCGGTACCCGGATTCGGTCGTTGATGCGTGTCTCGGCGCTGATGGGGCCTCCCTGGTTCGAGGTAAATTCTTCTACCGTTTCGACCTGGTGCCCACATACCTAAGGCCCCGGTACCGTGCGGTACGCGGGGCCCACTCTTTCCGATCGTGTTCGATCTCCAGAACCGAACACACCGCCTCGACGCCCGAAATCGTCTTGGCGAGACCGGACCCGGACACCTGGTGTTGCGGCGGTGACACGGGTGGGAGCGGGGCTCCACTTGCCGCCCCCGATCGCTCGGGGGCTGGTCGCTCGTGGAAGGGTACCAGACGTGTCAGATGAACCCGTTCAGCAGCCCCCGTATTCCCCGGACGTCCGCGACCTGGAGGACATCCCGAGCGTCGAGGTGATCAGCAGGGCGGCCGTCATGCTGCTCTCCGCCGGCGCCGAACGTCTCGGCCTCGCGGACGAGGACCCGGCCAGCTCACCGCACCGCGACCTCGACGAGGCCCGCCGCCTGATCACCGCCCTCGCCGGGCTGGTCACCGCTTCGGCAGAGTACCTCGGCCTGCACGCGGGCCCGTTGCGCGACGGCCTGCAGTCGCTGCAGAAGGCGTTCCGCGAAGCTTCGGCCGTGCCCGACGCTCCCGGTCAGGGACCGGGCGAGAAGTACACGGGGCCGGTCTACTAGCCCTCCCGCCCCCTCTGGCGTGCCATGAAAGGTCCTTTCCTTGTGAAATTCGCAAGGAAAGGACCTTTCATGGCATCGGCCCCTTTCCGAACCGGCCGATGGCAACTAACATTTCAGATGTGAGTGGGTTGGCGAAGGTACCGAGGTCCCTCCTCCGGGACGAGGCCTACGAGAGCATCCGGCGGGCGATCATCGACGGAACGCTGCCCCCGGGGACGAACCTGCGCGACGGCGACCTCGCCGATCAGCTGGGGCTTTCCCGGGCCCCGGTGCGCCAAGCGCTGCTGCGGCTCGTCGAGGACGGTCTCGTCGAGTCGAAGCCACAGAGCTACACACGCGTCGCGGGGTTCGTTCCCGACGACGTCCGTGACGCACTGGAGCTCGTCCGGGCGCTGCACGAGTTCGCAGTCCGGGCGGGTGCGCCCCGGATGGGACCGGTGGAGGTCGCGGCGATGCGCGTGGCCAACGCCCGGTTCGCCGACGCGATCGCCGCCGGGGACATCGCGGCCGCGATCGCCGCCGACGACGAACTCCACGACGTCCCGGTGGCCGCCGCGCGCAACCGGGCGATCGCCGCGACGCTGGCCCGCTACACACCCCTGCTGCGACGTCTCGAGTACGCCCGCTTCGGTTCCCTGCCCGCCCACCGGTCGGTCCAGCGCCACGCGGAACTGGCCGACGCCATCGAAGCGGGCGACGTCGACGCGGCCTGCGCGATCACCGCCACGATCTGGACCGAGCTCGAAGACCTCCTGGAGACGCCATGACCCTCGCCGATTTCCCGCGCTACCCGCTGCTGTTCGGCCCCTCCCCCGTCCATCCGCTGGAGCGGCTCACCGCTCATCTCGGCGGGGCGAAGGTCTGGGCGAAACGCGAGGACGTCAACTCCGGGATCGCGTTCGGTGGCAACAAGACCCGGAAGCTCGAATACCTGGTCGCCGACGCGCTGGCCTCGGGCGCGGACACGCTGATCTCGATCGGCGGCGTGCAGTCGAACCACACCCGCCAGGTCGCCGCGGCCGCCGCGCGGGCCGGGCTCAAGGCCGTACTGGTGCAGGAGAGCTGGGTCGATTGGAACGACCCGATGTACGACAAGGTCGGCAACATCCAGCTCTCGCGCATCCTCGGCGCGGACATCCGGATGGTCGAGGCCGGGTTCGGCGTCGGCTTCAAGGAGAGCTGGGAGAACGCGGTCAAGGAAATCGAAGCCGGCGGCGGGAAGCCGTACGCGATCCCGGCCGGCGGCTCGGACCACCGTCTCGGCGGGCTCGGTTTCGCGAACTGGATCGTCGAACTCGAAGCGCAGGAGGCGGAACTCGGCGTCTTCTTCGACACGGTGATCGTCTGCTCGGTGACCGGCAGCACGCAGGCCGGGATGGTCGCCGGAGCTGCGCTTTCCGGTAAGCCGCGCCGGATCCTCGGCATCGACGGGTCGGCGAAACCGGCCGAGACACGCGATCAGATCACTCGCATCGCCAGGGCGACCGCGGAACTGATCGCTGCCGGCGAGATCGAGGAGGTCGAGCTGGACGAGCGCTACCACGCCGGGGTCTACGGCATCCCGGACGAGTCCACACTGGACGCGATCCGGACGCTGGCCCGGTTGGAGGGAGTGCTCACGGATCCGGTGTACGAGGGCAAGTCCATGGCGGGGCTGATCGATCTCGTCGCGCGCGGGGAGATCGCGCGGGACTCGAATGTGCTCTTCGCGCATCTGGGCGGGCAGCCCGCGCTGAACGGCTACACGAGCGTCCTGTGACCTCGTGAGTGGTAAGGACGGTTAGAACCGTCCTTACCACTCACGAGGCGCGGGTCAGTCCGTCACGGCCAGGACGTCGATCTCCACCAGCAGCCCGGCGGGCAGGCCGACGTACACGGTGGTGCGGGCCGGGTGCGGCGCTTCGCCGATCAGCTTGTTGTAGACCTCGTTGAACGCGCCGAAGTGGTCGACGTCGGTCAGGTACACGCGCACCATCATCGCGTCGGCCAGGCTCGAACCGGCGGCCTCGAGCACCGCCTCGATGTTCTTGAAGGTCTGCTCGGTCTGCTCACCGACGGTCTCGCCGACGATGGCGCCGGTGGCCGGGTCGAAGGCGACCTGGCCGGCCACCTGCAGGATGTTGCCCTTGCGAACCGCCTGCGAGAACGCGGCCACCGGCTTCGGCGCGTTCTCCGTGCTGATCGCGGTCTTGCTCATTCCAACTTCCCCTTTCGGTTCCCCGTCCATCCACTGTGGACGGAAGCTTCTTCGGCGGCGGCGATCAGCTCGGGCACGAGCCCCATCAGGCCGTCGTAGTCCAGCAGTACCTTCGGCACCGACACGGACGCGGCGGCGAGCACCACGCCGCCCGGGCCGCGGACCGGCGCGGCGACGCAGTGGATGAAGTCCTCGTGCTCGGCGTTGTCCACCGCGTAGCCGCGGTCGGCGACGAGCGCGAGTTCCTTCATGTAGGCCTCGGGAGTGGTGATCGTGTTCGGCGTCCGGACGAAGAAGTCGATCCTCGACACCACGTCCGCCTGCTTCTCCGGCGTCATCGCCGCGACGAGCACCTTGCCGACGGCGGTGCAGTGCAGGGGCGCGCGTTTCCCGATGCGGGAGTACATCCGCACCGAATGCCTGCCCTCGAACTTGTCGATGTAGACGACCTCTCCGTCCTCATAGGACGCGAGGTGCACGGTGTGCCCGGTGCGCGCGTTGAGCCCGGCGAGCGCGGATTGCGCTGTGCGGCGGACGTCGCGATCCTCCAGCGCCTGTTGTGCGAGGTCGAAGAGCGCACTGCCCAGCCGGTAGTACCGCTGACCCTCCCGGCGCACGAAGTGGTGCGCCTCCAGGGTGCGAAGCAGGCGCAGCACGGTCGACTTGTGCACGCCTATCTCCTCGGCGAGCTGGTCCAGTGTCTTCGGCTCACGGGCGAGCCCGCTCAGCAGCGTGAGCGCCCTGTCCAGGCTCTGGCTCATCCGCCCACCACTCCCTTGTCCGTCAGCTTGGCCGCCGCCCATGCTGCCTCATCCGCCCCGAGGAGCGTTTCGACGACGGACGCGGGCAGCGGCCTGCCCACGTCGTCGTGGGTCAGCAGGGTGGCCGCGGCCTGCAGATGACCGCGCCGCAGCCGGGTCGCGGGGTCGTCGCCGCGCAGGGTCGCGGCGAGGAAACCGGCCGCGAAGGCGTCACCCGCGCCGACCGGCTCCACGACGTCGACCTGGAGCGCGGGCGAGAACAGCGGTGCTTCGTCGCCGTCGATCAAGGTCACGCCGCGTGCCCCATGCTTGACGACCAGCGTCTTCGGTCCGGGCACGGCGGCGCGCAGGCGCGCCGGGTCGCCGGTCCCCCACACTCGCTCGGCCTCGTCCTCGCCGGCCAGCAGGATGTCGGCGCGAGCGGCCAGCCCGGCCAGCACCGACGGGTCGCGCCCGGCCCACAGCGCGGGCCGGAAGTTCACGTCGAACGACACCAGCGTGTCGCCACGCGGTCGTTCCATCAGCGCCCGCACCAGGTCGAGGCAGCCGTCCGACAAGGCGGGCGTGATCCCGGACAAGTGGATCACGCGTACCCCGTCGAGATCGAGCTTTCCCAGTAGCCCGGCGTCCATTCCGGACGCGGCGGAGCCTTTGCGGTAGTAGCGCACGGGGCTGCCGTCCGCTCCGCTTTCCTTGATGTAGAGCCCGGTCGGGCGCGTCGGGTCGACCACGACCGCGCTGACGTCCACCCCCGCCGCGCCGATTTCGCGCACCAGCGCGCGGCCGAACGGATCGTCGCCGACGGCGCTCACCCAGGCGCTGGTGAAACCCAGCGCCGGGAGATGGCAGGCGACGTTCGATTCGGCTCCGCCGATGGTCCGCACCCACTTCCGTACCTCGTCGGGCGGCCCGGATTCGGCCGGTACGAACAAGGCCATCGACTCCCCGATGCACAACACGTCAGTGCTCTTCATCGCGCCGACCGCAATCCCGCCGCCAGGGCGCACGACAAGGATTCATTTCGCTTCACGACCGCAGAGCGCCCTGCCATCGCGATGGCGGGGCCTCCGGCCGAAAAAGCGCGATCCCCAAAGATCAAAAGATTCCCGGGCGGCCGAGGCTCGCTTGTCACCTTCGCGTCTCCTAGTCGTCACGCCGTTGACCTCCAGCGGACCGGATGCTACACCTATCCCACGCAATATGCGCAACGTCCGTTGCAACATACGCAACCGAGGTGGACCTCATGTTCGAAGCCGGCACCATCGATTCCGCCGCGGTCGCGGCCGTCCGGGAGGAGCGCGTCGACTGGCGCTTCCGCTCGGTCGCGCCCTCGCTGTCCGGTCTCACGATCGGCGAGGCCGCCGCCCGCGGCGCCAAGCTGTTCGACGACGGCTTTCTCGGCCCGTTCGTCGTTCTCGACGAAGAGGCCGTCGAACACAACCTCCGCACGATGGCGGGCTGGTGCGCCGAACGCGGGGTCGCGCTGGCCCCGCACGGCAAGACGACGATGGCGCCGCAGCTGTTCGAGCGGCAGCTGAAGCACGGCTCGTGGGGCATCACCTGCGCGAACGCCGGCCACCTGCGGGTATACCGCGCGTTCGGCGTTTCCCGGATCCTGCTGGCGAACCAGCTGCTCGACCCCTCGGGCCTGAAGTGGCTCGCCGCCGAACTCGACGCCGACGACGACTTCGAGTTCGTCTGCTGGGTCGACTCGGTCCGCGGTGTCGAGCTGATGACCGAAGCCCTGCGCGGCGCTCGCCGCAGGGTGGACGTCCTGGTCGAACTCGGCGCCGAGGGCGGCCGCACCGGCGTCCGCGACACCGGGACCGCGCTCGCCGTCGCCGAAGCCGCGCATGCGAGCCCGGCTCTGCGGCTGCGCGGGTCCGGCGGCTACGAAGGCGCGCTTTCCCACCACACCGACGAAAAGTCGCTCCGGCTGATCAGCTCCTATGTGGACGGTCTACGCGAACTCGTCTTCGCCTTCCACACCAAGGGCCTGCTCGACGACGCCGGCCAGATCATCGTGACCGGCGGCGGCAGCGCGTACTTCGACCGCGTCGCCGACGAACTCACCAAGGACTGGGGTGGCCTGGACGTCCTGCCGATCCTGCGCAGCGGCGCCTACGTGACCCACGACGACGGCTTCTACCGGGTGATCTCGCCACTCGGCGAGCAGCCGCGTATCGACGGGGTCGCCTCGTTCCGTCCCGCGCTGCGTGCCTGGGCGCAGGTCACGTCGAAGCCCACGGACGAACTCGCGCTGCTCACCATCGGCAAACGGGACGCCTCCTTCGACGAAGGCATGCCCGAGCCGCGCCTGATCCGCAAGGGCGACGGGCCGCCGTCCGCGCTCGAAGGTCACTCCATCCAGAAGATGAACGACCAGCACGCCTTTCTCACACTGCCCGCGTCGTCGCCGGTCGAGGTCGGCGACTGGATCGCCCTCGGCCTGTCGCATCCGTGCACCGTTTTCGACAAATGGCCCCTGATCCCGGTCGTCGGCCCCGACGGCGAGACCGTGCTCGATTTCGTCCGCACCCATTTCTGATCCGTCCTCCACCGCCGCAGAGGAAGAATCGCCATGGACATCGTTGTCCGCTCCGCACTGGTCGCCGACGGCACCGGGGATCCGCTCACCAGGCACGACGTGGGCATCACCGACGGCCGGATCGCCAGTGTCGCCGAACCCGGCTCGCTCGCGGGCCGCCGCACCATCGACGCCGAAGGACTCGTGCTCGCGCCCGGGTTCATCGACATGCATTCGCATTCCGACCTTCAGCTGCTCGCCAATCCGGATCACCTCGCGAAGCTCTCCCAGGGCGTCACGACCGAGGTGCTCGGGCAGGACGGGCTCTCCTACGCACCCGTGAACGACGACGTCCTCGCGGCGCTGCGCCAGCAGCTCGCCGGGTGGAACGACGATCCGGCGGGCTTCGACTGGAACTGGCGCTCCGTCGGCGAGTACCTCGACCGGCTCGACGCGGGGGTCGCGGTCAACGCGGCCTATCTGGTGCCGCAGGGCACCGTCCGCATGCTCACCGTCGGCTGGGAGGACCGGCCAGCGACCGAAGCCGAGATGAACGCGATGAAGGAACTCATCGCGACCGGGCTGGCCGAGGGCGCGATGGGCATGTCGTCCGGGCTCACCTACACGCCGGGCATGTACGCGACCACCGAAGAACTCGTCGAGCTGTGCCAGGTCGTCGGCGAGCGCGGTGGCTTCTACAGCCCGCACCATCGCAGCTACGGCAAGGGCGCGCTGGAGGCGTTCGGCGAGATGGTCGACGTCTCCCGCCGCTCGGGCTGCCCGTTGCACCTCGCGCACGCCACGATGAACTTCTCGGTGAACAAGGGCAAAGCGGCGAATCTGCTGGAGCTGCTCGACCGGGCGCTCGACGACGGCTGCGACATCACGCTCGACACCTACCCCTACCTCCCCGGCGCCACCTACCTTTCGGCGCTGCTGCCGAGCTGGGCCACCGAAGGCGGCCTCGACGCCACACTGGCCCGTCTGTCCGATGTGGACACCCGGGAGCGGATCCGCGCCGAGATCGAGGAGACCGGCTCCGACGGTGCCCACGGCGTGCCGATCGACTGGGAGGCCATCGAGATCAACGGTGTCCGCCGGGACGAGAACGCCCACCTCGTCGGGCATTCCGTCGCCGCTTCGGCACAGCGAGCCGGAAAGCCTGCCGCGGAGCTGTACTTCGACGTCCTGATCTCGGAGAGGCTCGGCACGTCCTGCCTGATGCACGTCGGTCACGAGGAGAACGTCCAGGCGATCATGCGGCATCGCACGCACACCGGCGGCAGCGATGGGCTGCTCGTCGGCGCGCGGCCGCATCCCCGCGCTTGGGGCACGTTCCCGCGCTATCTCGCACGCTACGTCCGCGAACTCGGCGTCCTCGACCTCGCCGAATGCGTCGCCCACCTCACCGGCCGCGCGGCACAGCGCCTGCGGCTGACCGACCGGGGTCTCGTCCGCGCCGGCTACGCGGCGGACCTCGTGCTGTTCGACCCGGAAACCGTCGCCGACACCGCCACGTTCGACGAGCCGCGGCAGCAGGCCGCCGGTATCCCCTATGTCTTCGTCAACGGTGTCGCCGCCATCGACGATGGTCAACCGACCGGCGCCCTCGCCGGCCATTCACTGCGGAACCCCGGGAGTGCCCGATGATCGACTGGCTCCAACACACGACGGGAGGTCTCCTGACCCTCGCCGCCGTCTCGATCGCGGTGTTGTTGTTCCTCATCATCAAAGTCAAACTCGAGCCCTTCATCGCGCTGATCGTGGTCGGCCTGCTGACCGCGCTGGCCGCGGGACTGCCGGTCGTCCAGATCGTCGGCTCCGCGCAGAAGGCGTCGGATTCCCTGCTGGAAAAGGGTTTCGGCGGGATCCTCGGCCATATCGCCGCGATCATCGGACTCGGCACCATCCTCGGGTCCATTTTGGAGCGATCGGGCGGGGCGAAGGTGCTCACCGGCGCGCTGCTGCGGGCCATCGGTGAGAAGCGGGCCCCGCTGGCGATGGGTCTCGCGGGCTTCGTCTTCGGTATCCCGGTCTTCTTCGACATCGGCATCTTCGTGCTGGCGCCGCTGGTCTACGTCGCCGCCAAACAGGGCGGCCGCTCGCTCGTGCTGTACGCGCTGCCGTTGCTCGCCGGACTTTCGATCACACACGCGTTCCTCCCGCCGCACCCCGGCCCGGTGGCCGCGGCCGGTCTGCTGCACGTGGAACTCGGCTGGATCATCCTGATGGGCCTGGTCTGCGGTATCCCGGCGTTCCTTGTCGGCGGCGTCGCGTACTCGACCTGGATCGGCAAGCGCGTCGACGTGAAGGTTCCCGCGGAATTCCTGGTCGCCGAGGAAGAGGGCGAAAAGGAAACAAACCCGCCGTCGCTCGGCCTGGTGCTGGCGATCATCGCCGTCCCGCTGGTGCTGATCCTCGCCGGGACGTTCGGCAGCATCTGGCTTCCCAAGAACTCCGCGCTCGCCGGTGTCGCCGCGTTCGTCGGTACCCCGGCGGTCGCGCTGACGATTTCGGTGCTGCTGGCGTCGTGGCTGCTGGGCCTGCGCCGAGGCTTGACGGGCAAGGATTTGAGCGAGCTTTCGGCGAAGTCGCTGCGCCCGGTCGCGATGATCCTGCTCGTGGTCGGCGCGGGCGCGTTCTTCGGCGCCGTGCTGGCCGCGACAGGGATCGGCAAGGCCGTCGCGGGATCCCTGGACAACGCCGGTCTCCCGGTCATCCTGGCGGCGTACGTGATCAGTTGCGGAATGCGCATCGCGCAGGGTTCGGCGACGGTCGCGATCGTGACCACGAGCGGCATCGTCGCACCGACGGTGGCGACGCTGGGCTATTCGCAGATGCAGCTCGCGCTGCTGGTCGTCGCGATTTCGGCGGGTTCGATCATCGCCTCGCACGTGAACGACGGCGGTTTCTGGATCATCTCGCGGTACTTCAACATGACCGTGCCGCAGACCCTGAAAACCTGGACCGTCCTGGAAACCGTCCTTTCCGTTTCCGGTTTCGGCGTGGCAGCATTGCTCATGGCAGTGGTTTAAACCACCTGACGACTGGGAGAGATCACGATGACCGGACTGGATCGACGCACCTTCCTCGGCGCCGTCGGAGCGGCTGGACTCACCACCGTTCTCGGTTCCCACCTCGCGAACGCCTCCGAACAATCCTGCGGACCGAAGGGAACCGGGGCCATCTACGTCAGCAGCTACACCAGTTCCGGGCACGGGCTCGATGTCGCTCACCGGGACGCGGCGAGCAACGCGCTCGTCATCGACCGGACGATTCCGGGAGTCAGCAACGCTTCCTGGTTCGACATCAGCGCCGACCGCAAGACTCTCTACGTGACCAACGAGGACGAGAACGGCCAGATCTCCTCGTTCAGCCTGGCCGATCCGGCGAAGCCCAAGCTGCTCAACAAGAAGTCGGCCAAGGGCCGGCACCCGACCCATCTGAGCGTCCATTCGAGCCAGAAGTACGTGCTGGCCGCGAACTACAGCAGTGGCAGCGTCGTCGTCCTCCCGATCCTGGCGGGCGGGAAACTCGGCGACGTCGTCGATCTGGCCCAGCACAAGGGCGCCGAGCGCCAGGCGCACGCGCACCAGGTGGTCAACGACCCCACCGGCAAGTGGGTGCTCGCGGTCGATCTCGGCGCGGACTCGGTCTACGTCTACAAACTCGACACCGCGACCGGGAAGCTCAAGCTGAACCAGCAGCTGAAGCTCCCCTCGGGCGCCGGGCCGCGGCACCTGGCGTTCCACCCGAACGGCAAGTACGCGTACATCCTCGGCGAGCTGCGGGCCGAGGTGACCGTCGCGGCGTGGAACCCGGCGACCGGGAAACTCACCGCCGGGCAGGTCGCCCCGGCCGTTCCCGCGGGCACCCCCGGCGAGCAGTACCCGGGCGAGATCACCACGTCCAAGGACGGGAAGTTCGTCTACGCCTCCGTGCGCGGCTCCGACACGATCGCGTCGTTCGGCGTCAGCGAGGACGGAAAGTCCTTGAAGCTGCTGAACAACGCGCCCGTCGGCGGGGTGTACCCGCGACACTTCACCCTCGACCCGACCGAGCGCTGGTTCTACGTGTCGAGCGACAAGTCCGGCACGCTCAGCTGGCTGCCGCGCGATCCCGGCACCGGTCTTCCGGGGGCCGTCGCCGGGAAACTGGCGCTCCCCCAGGTCAATTCCGTCTTTTTCGCCTAAGGAGAAAACCCATGAGAACTCGCGTCCTCATCGCGGGCCTCGCGGCCGTCGGCCTCGTGGCCGGCTGCGCGCCGGCCCAGAACACACCGGCCGCGAGCGGCGGTGACGAGAAGACCGGCACGATCCGGGTCTGGCTGTTCGACGAGGCCAACCGCGCGCCCAAGGAGGCGGCGGTCAAGGAGGCGATCACCGAGTTCAAGGCGGCGCACTCGGGCGTCGAGGTCGACGTCCAGTGGATTCCGGTGGAGGGCCGCGCGGACAAGTTCTCCGGCGCCTTCAACGATCCGGCGAGCGCGCCGGACGTCGCCGAGTTCGGCAACACCGACGTGTCCAGCTACGCCGCCACCGGCGCGCTGGCCGACCTGACCGGCGATCTCTCGTCGTGGAAGGAAGGGGCCGACATCCTGCCCGCGGTACTGGAGACCGCGAAGTCCGGCGGCAAGACCTACGGGCTTCCGTGGTTCACCGGCATCCGCGCGTTGTACTACCGCACGGACCTCTTCGCCGAACTCGGCCTCAAGCCGCCGGCGACGCTGGCGGAGCTGACCGAGACCGCGAAGACGATCCGCGCCAGGAAGCCGGAGCTGTACGGCATCTCCGTCGGCGGCAAGTACACCTACGCGATGCTGCCGTTCCTTTGGGCGCACGGCGGCGAGATCGCCAAGCAGGACGGCGGTAAGTGGAAGTCCACTGTGGACTCCGAGCAGGCCAAGGCCGGGGTCGCGGCGTACGCGAACCTGCTGAAGGCGGACATCTGCCCGCCCGAGCAGTGCGCCAACCTCACCGGAACGCAGAGCATCACGGCGTTCGCCGGCGGCAAGGCCGGGATGTCCATCGGCGGTGACTTCAACCGCAAGGCTGTCGAAGCCGGCCAGGTGAAGGGCAAGTACGCGATCATCCCGATCCCGGGCACCGAGGCGGGCAAGATCGCCCCCGCGTTCGCGGGCGGCAACCTGCTCGGCGTGTTCAACGCGACCAAGCGCAAGAGCCTCGCGGTCGAGTTCACCCAGCTCCTCGGTGGTGCGAAATACCAGGAGAAGATGTACGTCGCCATGGGCAACCTGCCCACTCTCGGCAGCGTCCAGCAGAAGGTCGCCGCGAGCGACCCGTCGGTCAAGCCGTTCGTCGACACGCTCACCGCCGGCACGAAGTTCGTCCCCGCCACCGCGGCGTGGTCGAAGATCGACGCGCAGAACGTCCTGCCCACCGCGATCCAGCAGATCGCGACCGGCGGCAAGGAACCCGCGACGGCGCTCACCGCCGCGGCCGCCGAGATGAACAAGGCGTTCGGCTAAGTGGTCACCCAGGAAATCCCCCGCACCACGGCTCCGGCCGTCCCCGCACGGCGGTCGCCCCGCCGTCGCCGGGACGGGCGGGCCGCCCTGCTCTACCTGGCGCCCGGTGGCATCCTGCTGCTGGCGATGCTGGTGTACCCGATCTACCAGCTCGTCCTGATCTCGTTCTACGACTACGGCCAGCCGCAGGCGGTCGGCAACGCCCCGCTGGTGTTCCTCGGCTTCGGCAACTACGTCGAACTGCTGGAGAACCTCCAGTTCTGGGAGGTGCTGGCCAAGACCCTCGGCTTCACGGCGGTCTGCGTCGTCGGCAGCCTCGCGCTCGGAACGGGACTCGCCGTGCTGGCGACCCGGGTCCGCGCGTGGGCGCGGGTCCCGCTGTTCCTGGCGGCGCTCGCCGCGTGGGCGACGCCGGCGATGGCGGGATCGTACGTCTGGCTGTTCCTGTTCGACGCGGACTTCGGCCTGGTGAACGAGGTGCTCTCGGGCATCGGGTTCACCGGGATGGCGAACCACTCCTGGACGTTCGACACCTACAGCACGTTCGGGCTGGTGGCGGCCGAGGTCATCTGGTGCTCGTTCCCGTTCGTGATGGTGACGATGTACGCGGGGCTCAAGGGGGTGCCGGAGGAGGTCATCGAGGCCGCGTACCTCGACGGCGCGTCGACCTGGCGCACCACGTGGTCGATCACGCTGCCGATGGTGCGGCCGCTGCTGACCATCGCCACCATCCAGTCGATCATCTGGGACTTCAAGATCTTCACCCAGATCTACGTGATGACCAACGGCGGCGGCGTGGCCGGGCGCAACCTCGTGCTCAACGTCTTCGCCTATCAACAGGCCTTCGCCGGACAGGAATACGGTCTCGGCGCGGCGCTCGGAGTCGTGATGACCTTGCTGCTGCTGTCCATCACCGGGCTGTACGTCCGGTCGCAACGCCGGAGCGCGGGATGGGTGTGACGACGGGCCGCCGGGTGCGCAGGCCCGGCAGGCTGATCGCCGAGATCGTCTGCGTGGTGATCGCCGGGATGGTCGCGTTCCCGGTGTACTGGATGGTGCTTTCGGCCTTCAAACCCACCGGGCAGATCCAGGCGGAGAACCCCCGGCCTTGGACGCTCACGCCGACGCTCGAACACTTCGAACGGGTGCTGAGCGGCGAAGGCTTCGCGATGTTCTTCCTGAACAGCGTGATCGTGGCCGTCGTGGTGGTGGCGTTGTCGCTGCTGCTCTCGTTCCTCTCCGCGGTCGCGCTGACGCGGTTCAACTTCAAGGGCAGGACCGTGCTGCTGGTGATGGTGCTGGTGGCGCAGATGGTGCCGGTGGAGGCGCTGACCATCCCGCTGTTCTTCCTGATGCGGTCGGTCGGCGACGTCGCGCCGGCGTTCGGCACCAACCACCTCGGCTCGCTGATCCTGGTGCACCTGGCGTTCAGCCTGCCGTTCGCGATCTGGATGCTGCGCGGCTTCGTCGCCGCGGTGCCGCAGGAGCTGGAAGAAGCGTCGAAGATCGACGGGGCGAGCCGGATGCGGTTCACCTGGCAGATCCTCTTCCCGCTGGTGGCGCCCGGGCTGGTGGCGATCAGCGTGCTGGCGTTCATCCACGCCTGGAACGACTTCCTGTTCGCGAAGACGTTCATCATCTCCAACACCGAGAACCAAACGCTCCCGCTGGCGATCCTGGTGTTCTTCAAACCGGAGGACACCGACTGGGGCGCGGTGATGGCGGGTTCGACGTTGATGACCATCCCGGTGCTGGTGTTCTTCATTCTCGTGCAACGACGACTCGTGTCCGTCATGGGCGGCGCGGTGAAGGGCTGACATGCCTGGCTTCGAAACCTTGCTTCCCCGTCCCGTCTCGGTGGAACCCTTGCCGGGACACTGCCCAGTACCGTCCGAAGTGGACGTGCGCCGTGACGATCTGCTGCCCGCCGAGGGCTATCGGCTGGAGATCGATCCGTCCGGCGTGACACTGCACGCGGCCGACGCGGCAGGCGAGTTCTACGGCCGCCAGACGCTCCGGCAGCTGATCGGGCCGGACGCGTTCCGGGCCGCGTCGATCCACAGTGAACAGCAGACGATCCCGTGCGGCGTGGTCACCGACCACCCGCGGTTCGGCTGGCGCGGCTGTTTACTGGACGTGGCAAGGCACTTCCGGACCAAGGCCGAGGTGCTGCGGTTCATCGACCTGATCGCCGCGCACAAGCTCAACGTGCTCAACCTGCACCTGACCGACGATCAGGGCTGGCGGATCGAGATCCCCGAGTTCCCCAGGCTGACCGAGGTCGGCGGCTGGCGGAAGTCGTCCATGGTCGGGCGGCACGACGGTCCGGAACGGGACGGGCGTCCGCACGGCGGGTTCTACTCGGCCGACGATCTCCGCGAGATCGTCGCGTACGCCGCGTCGCGTTCGGTGACGGTGGTCCCGGAGGTCGACATCCCCGGCCACGCCAGGGCCGCGATCGCCGCCTATCCCGAACTGGGCCCGGAGACCGACGAACCGTGGGAGGTCTGGACGAGCTGGGGTATCAGCACGTCACTGCTGAACACGAACAAGTCCACTGTGGACTTCTTCAAACGCGTCTTCGACCACGTGCTGGAGATCTTCCCGTCCGAGGTCATCGCGCTCGGCGGTGACGAAGTACCCGGCGCGACCGAGGAACACGGCCGGTTCGTCCGTGAGATCGCGCAGCACCTGGTCGATCGGGGGCGTCGTCCGCTCGGCTGGGACGAGGTGCTCGAAGCGGGCGACCTGCCGCCGATGGTCATCGGCTCGTGGCAGAGCGAGGCGGCCGGTGCCCGCGCGGCGGCCGCGGGCCACGACGTCGTCATGTGCCCCGAGGAGCACGTGTACCTGGACCACCGGCAGTCCGACCACCCCGATGAACCGATCCCCGTCGGGTACCTGAGCACGCTGGAGAGCTTCTACGGCTACGAGCCGGTGCCCGCCGATTTTCCCGAGGGGAAGTCGATCCTCGGCGCGCAGGCGCAGGTGTGGTCGGAGCATCTCGACACCGCGCGGCGGGTGGATTACGTCACCTTTCCGCGCCTGTGCGCTTTCGCCGAAGTGGCGTGGAGCGACCCGGCGGGACGGGATTACGCGGAGTTCCTGCCGCGGTTGCGGGACCATCACCTGCCGCGTTTGGACGCGCTGGGCGTCGAGTACCGGCCGCTCGACGGGCCTCACCCCTGGCAGACCCGGCCGGGCGTGCCGGGGCGACCGCGACAGCGGTAAGTACGTGGGCTCGGTACCGGCGCCCGTTCCCGCCTTAAGTACGTGAAGGCTCCCTTCCCTCGGCTGAGCCGAGGGAAGGGGGCCTTCACGCGCGGCCGCTGTGCCTGCTGTGGNTGTGGATTTCGGGACATCTGACGTCCCGAAATCCACACGGTCCGCGCACCCGAAGTGTGTGAGGGCCCCCTTCCTTGCAGCAGGTGCAGGGAAGCGGGCCATCATGGGGTGATGAGTGATCAGTCCGCGCGGTGGGTCGACGCCTCCCAGCTTCCTGAAGAACTCGTAGCGCTCATCGACACCCTCCGCCCTGGCGAGGACGTGCTCATCACGCGGAACGGCGAGACGATCGGAACGATTTCCGGCGCTGTCCGCGAAGAACCGGTGCGTTCGGCGGACTCCGACGGCATCACGGTGGTCGCCACCGCCATGAAGCTGTCCGCATCGGCGCGGGACTCGTTGTCCGAGCGGCTCGGCCCCGGCTACCTCGTCCTGGACCTGCGCTCGGCTCCCCCGAGCGTCGACGTCCTGCTGGTCCCGCCGGGCAGCCCGCAGTTGATCGGCAACTTCCGTGCGCTGTATCCGAAGGCCCGGATCGTGATCACGGAGATCGAGGACGCCGAGCTCGGGGTCAAGTACGAAGGACCGGTCCGGCGGATGCTCGACGCCGGCGCCGAGGCGTACCTGCCGTCGAGCACGATCCCGCGGCTGGCGGAGCAACTGGACCGGACCATGACCCGGCTGAACCAGCTCACCGGTGACACGTCGGTTCCCCTGACCATCGAAGCGCCGGGAGGCCGCACGCTCGAGTGATCAGCGAGAATCGAATTCGCCGATGTTCAACCAGCCCACGTGCTCGTCCCAGCTGTCCCAGAAGACCTGCTTCTCGGCAGCCCGGTAGCGATGCCGGTATCCCATCAGCTCGCCACAATCGAAGCTCTCCTCGGCGAGATCGGGCGTGCCGAACACTTCGAGGAACTCGTCACGGGAGCGCAGGTACCCGAAGTGGGCGAGGAGACCACGCCCGGCACCGTACAACGCGAACCCGGAGACCATCCCGTCGACGATCCGGCAGCTGAACTTGCCGGAAAAGTGAACGATTCCCTCGGTTTCGACGACGCTCTCGACCACCTCTTCACGCGAGAGGGGCTCCCCCTCCGCGCCGTAGTACTCCGTGGCCCGGCCGCTTCCCGCGATCACGCGGTGGACGATCGGCGAGAGCGTGACCTCGATGACGCTGTCGCGGGCGACGGTATCGGCGGCCTTCGCCCCATAACGGACACCGGCGAGGCTCAGGCCGCGCGGATCGACATCCGGCCGGGTGAGGACGTCCAGATCGTCGAGTATCTCGATCACCCGATGAAGCGTAATACCGGCGGCCAGGCGACCTCGACGAACCGCGGCCGGTAGATCCGCGCGTCCTCGAAGTTGTCGCCGTGGTCGAGGCTGTTCACGTTGTACGACACCGTGAGCTTCCCGGGACGGCTCAGCTGCGGATGCGCTGTCGCGTCGTAGACGATGCGCCGGTCGCCGGCTTCGGGTGCCCGGTGGAGAACGACGGGATCGCCGAACGGGCCGGTCGGCGAACTCGCGGTGTAGGCGAGCATCACCGGGCTGAAGCCGGGGCTGGTGTCCATGGTGATCAGCACGTATTCGCCGCCGACACGGGTCACCGAGAACGCCGTCCCGATCCCGGACAGCATCCGGACCGAGTGCTCCTCGTGGGACGACCAACCGGCGCCGGTCCAGAACTGCCAAGGTCCGCGAAGGCCCCCGACGGGCACCCTGGCGAGCCGGAGATGGCCTTGTTCGGCACCGTAGAGGTAGGTGTACCCGCCGTCTTCGAGCAGCTCCGATCCCCACGCGACCTTCTCGCTCACCGGGATCACCAGCAGCTCGGACGGCGTCAGCGCGGGCAACCGGAACGTGGCCAGCGACGTCCCGGTGCTCCGGAAATCGAGGCCGCCTGGCCCCGTTGTCTCGTACCGGTTGTAGAGCACCCGCAGGACATCGCCCTCGACGACTCCGTCGCCGACCCAGTAGTGCTCACCCGAACCCGCGAGCCCGATCAATGCCTCCGGCTCGTCCGCGGTTCCGCCGTGCAGCGTCTCCCCCAGCGTGCCGTCCGGACGCTGGACGACCAGGGTGTTGCGGGCGATCGGGCTGTCCCGGGGGCGGCTGTGGTCGGGGTTCACCGTGCCGAGGAACGTGTCCGAGAACAGCCACGCGGTACGGCCGTCGGGCAGCGGCACCGACACGGTGCGATCCCCGCCGGTCCAGTGGCCGCCCTGGTCGCCGTAGTCGTTCCAGAGCTCGTTCAGACCGGCGACGGGAGCCACCGGCGGCGGCGCGGACGCGATCCCGCTGCTCGCCACCACGGCGCTGAACAGCAACGCGGCCGGTACGAGAATCCTCGACGCCCGGCGCATCGGATCATGCTAGAGGCGCCGAGGATTTTGTACGACCCTTGTGCGCCAGGTGATTACCGTCCGCGGGATGTCCTGGAAACTGCTTTCCGTGGCCGTGCTCGCCGCCGTCGCGTGCACCGGGTTCACGACGGCCGAAGCCGCCTCGAAGACCTACTACGTCGACCAGGTCTCCGGTAGTGACACCGCGAGCGGCACTTCGCAGCAGACCCCGTGGAAGTCACTGGCGAAGGTCTCCGCCACCACGTTCGCGGCGGGCGACACCGTTCTGTTGCGTCGCGGAGGTGCCTGGACCGGCGGCCTCACCGTCAAGAGTTCGGGTGTCATGATCGGCGCGTATGGCACCGGGGCGCGGCCGGTCGTCAAGGGCAACGCCGAGGCGTGTGTCGATCTTCCCGGGAACGACACCGTGGTGAAGGACCTGCAGATCGGCGTCGCGGCCGACGCGGGACGCTGCTCCTGGGCCGGGGTGAAGGTGTCCGGCGACCGCAACAAGGTGCTGTCGAACCTGATCACGGGCGCCGGCGCGGGCGTGTACATCGCGCCGTCGGCCGAGGGCACCGAGGTCACGCAGAACGACCTCGTCGACAACAACCACATGACCGTCGTGACGCCGGGCGGCAACGACGACTCCGGCGCGTTCGCCATCCTGGTCCAGGGCAACGACTCTGACATCGGCTGGAACCGGATCAGCGGCTCGATCGCGAAAGCCGACGACTTCGGTGGTCTCGACGGCGCCGCGGTCGAGATCTTCTACGGCTCCCGCAACGTCATCCACCACAACATTTCCGAGGACAACGAGACCTTCACCGAACTCGGCACGGACGCGAAGGATCCCGACGGCGTCTCGACCGGCAACGTCTTCGAGTACAACGCGATCTTCGGCGCCAAGACGCGCGGCGGGATCATCACGCGCGGCGCGGAGGATGGCAACGGCCCGGTGCTCGGCACCGTGTTCCGCAACAATTCACTCCGGCTCCCGAACGCGGAGGCGGAGGGTTTCGTCTGCTACGGCGGCTGCACGAACCAGATGCTGACGATGACGCAGAACGTCGTCCAGGCGGCGTACAAGGTCGGCTACGCGGACCCGACCTTCACCGCGACCGACCACAACGTGTACTTCGGCGGGCTCCGGCAGTTCACGCCCGGTGCGACGGACAAGATCGCGGATCCGGAGTTCACCTCGGCCACGAACCTGATCCTTCAGGCGGGAAGCCCGGCGATCGACCTCGGCACCGCGAAGTACGACGACCGCGACGTCGACGGCAACCCGGTCTTCGCCGGCGCGCGGGTCGATGCGGGCGCCTACGAGTTCCAGGGCTAGACGTCCGTGAAGGCCTCCTTCCCTACCTTGAGAGATCGGAAGAGCGTCNCCGAGGTGCCGGACGGCGTCGAACTCGCGCGCGGCAGCTCCTTCCCTACCTTGAGCGTAGGGAAGGAGGCCTTCACGGACTTACGAGCGTCAGTTGTAGATGCGCTGCATGGCGCCCGCCGCGACGAGCCCGTTGGCCCACAGCGAGTTCACCCGCGAGACCTCCTGGGCGTTCGGCTTCGCGTTGGTGCAGGACGGGCCGGGGCCGCCGCCGGACATAAGCTCGGAGCACGGACCCTGGTAGTTGTCCGGCAGGCCGAGCGCGTGGCCGGTCTCGTGCGCGGCGATCCGCGTCTGGTCGTACTCCCGCGCCTGCGTGTAGTCGATGAAGATCGTGCCGCGGCCGTGGCCGTCGGTCTCGGCGTACGAACCCGAGGGGTCGTTGCCTTCGGTGTAGCGCAGGGTTGCGCCCGACGAGCTCTCCTGCAGCTTCACGTTCGACACCGAGTTGTTCCAGTTCGCCACGCCCGCCTGAATGGCGGCGCGGAAACTGGGCGCTCCCGAGGCGTCGTAGTAGACCGTGGTCGCCGCCGCGGTCTGCTGAGCAGGCTGAACCGCCGCCGTGGCCTGGCCGGCGGTGACCGGGACGGCCAGCAGCGCCAAGCTCACCGACGCGGAGACGAAGAACTTCCTTGCCATGGACCCACTCCTTGTGAGGACAACGGAATGGTTCGTGAATTTAGGAGTCCCGGCCGAGGCTTGGCACCAACTTTCGTCGCTTCCGTCAGCTGGTGATTTACCAACACTTTCGCTCTATTGACATGCACGTGTTCGCATACGACTATGTTCGGTCACCCTCGTTCAGGGCCGCAGCACGAGCTTGCCCGAAGTCGCCCGCGCTTCGAGGTCCACGAGCGCCCTCGGCCCGTCCGCCAGGTCGTACACCGTGGGATTTCCCGGCACGCGGACACCGACGGCGATGAGGGCGCGCAGTTCGTCCATCAGCTCCGCGAAGATCGCGGGCGCGTGCTCGATCAGACGCCGAGATGCAGTCCGATCACGTGGATCTGATGCCGGAAGTTCAAGTCTCGGTTCGTGATCGCGACCTCGCCCCGGCGACGCCGTAGACCACGACACGTCCGGTGACCCGCTTGGCGGCGGCGAGACCGGCGGCGAACGTGGCCCCGCCGACCGATTCGAGCACGAGATCCATCTCCCCCGTCTCCTCGCCGTAACCGACCACTCGGTCGGCGCCCAGCGCCCGGACCGAGTCGTGCTTGTCCGGCGACGCGGCACCGATGACGGTCGCCCCGTAATGCTTGGCCAGCCGGACCGCGGCCTGACCGACCCCGCCTGCCGCCGCCTGCACCAGCACGGTCTCACCGGCGGCCAGCCTGCCCAGCGGCTTGAGCGCGGCGAGCGCCGTGACCCAGTTCAGGATCAGCCCGATAGCCTGGTCGTCCGACCAGCCTTCGGGTACCGGGACCGCGCCGGCCGCGGACATGACCATGTACTCGGCGAAGGCCCCGGCACCGGTCCCGACGACGTGGTCGCCGATGACAGGCGCGGTCACCCCCTCCCCCACGGCGACGACCACCCCGGCCGCCTCGAACCCGGCGACGTATGGGGCTTCCGGACCGCCTTCGTACGTGCCCCGCGTCTGCATGACGTCGGCGAAGTTGACCCCTGCGGCGGTGACCTTCAGCAGGATCTCGCCTGGTCCCGGCACCGGAACGGGTGCGTCGGTGATCAAGTGAAGGTCTTCGGGACCGTTCGAGGAGCTCTGTCGCAGCGCGCGCATCGAAGTCATGTCCGCACGCTAAAACCCTCACATTTGCGTGAGGGTCAAGTCGCGGAGGTACGCGTCGAGGGCGTCGCGATTGCGGGTCATGAGCGCGATCCGGCGATCGAGCACTTCCCGCTGCCGCGCGACCTCGTCGATCATGTACTCGCACGGCTCCTTCGGCCGGACTTCCCCTGGTCCGTCGAGGTACGGGAGTACTTCGCGGATCAGCCTGATCGGGAGGCCCGCGTCGAGCATCCCGCGGATCTGCAGGACCGCCTCGACCGAGCCTTCGCAGAAGTCGCGGTAGCCGTTGCCTTCCCGGCCTGGGCTGATCAAGCCCTCTTCCTCGTAATAGCGCAGCGCACGGACGCTGACTCCGGTCTTCCGCGCGAGTTCGCCGATCTTCACGATGCTCAAGGTAGCCCGCGAGTCGACGTATAGGTCGTTATACGGTTTTCGGTTTGTACCAGACCTCGGGGCGGCCGACCTGGCCGT
This sequence comes from Amycolatopsis coloradensis, assembly GCF_037997115.1. NCBI lineage: Bacteria > Bacillati > Actinomycetota > Actinomycetes > Pseudonocardiales > Pseudonocardiaceae > Amycolatopsis > Amycolatopsis coloradensis. The sequence continues at coordinate 4,370,554 of NZ_CP150484.1, read as the reverse complement.
AGCGGGGCTCGCGCTGGGCGAGGCCGTTGTCGGCGAGGTATTCGAGGTAGCGGCGCGCGGTGACGCGGGAGGCGCCGATCGCGGTGGCGGCCGCTCCGGCGGAGAGTCCGTCGGCGGCCGAGGCGAGGACTTCGGTAATCGCCTCCAGGGTCTGCGCGCTCATCCCCTTCGGCAGGACTTGCCGCTCGGTGGTGCGCAGGGTGCCGAGCGCGCGGTCGATCTCGGCCTGCCCGGTCACCTCACCCGATGCGCCGTGGAACTCGGCGTAGCGCTCGAGTTTCTCCCGCAGCGAGGCGAAAGTGAACGGTTTCAGCAGGTACTGCACCACGCCGACCGACACGGCGGCCTTCACCAGCGCCAGATCCCGCGCCGAGGTCACCGCGATGACGTCGATCGGGAGCCCTGCCGCGCGCAGCGACCGGCAGACGGCGAGACCGTGCGTGTCCGGGAGATAGAAGTCCAGCAGCACGAGATCGACCGGTTCGCGTTCGCAGAACCGCAGGGCGTCTCCGCCGGAGTGGACGACGCCGGACACGGTGAAGCCGGGCATCCGCTCGACGTACACGCGGTGCGCGTCGGCGGCCACCGGTTCGTCCTCGACGACCAGCACCTTGATCATCGTGTCGACTCCTTCGGCGGCAAACACACGGTGAACACCGCGCCCTCGTCGCGGCCGACGTCGATCGTCCCACCGTGCCGCCGCACTGCCTGACCCACCAGCGCCAAGCCGAGCCCGTGCCCGTCCTCGGGTTTGGTGGTCCACCCTCGCCGGAAGACGTCCTCGACGTCTACCACGCCGGGGCCGGTGTCGGCGACCCGCAGCAGTAGCCCCTCGGCGTCGGAGCGCACGGTGACCTCGACGCCGGGCCGCCGCCCGCCGTCGCCGGCGTTCCCTGCCGCCGCGTCGATGCCGTTGTCGATCAGATTGCCGAGGATGGTCACCAGGTCGCGTGGCGGGACGCCGGTGTCCGCGTCCTCCATGACGGTGTCGGGCGTGATCGTGAACTCGACGCCGCGCTCGCTCGCCTCCGCCGCCTTGCCGAGCAGCAGCGCCGCGAGCACCGGTTCGGCGACCGCGCCGACCACGCGGTCGGTGAGTTCCTGCGCCAGCGCGAGTTCTTCGGTCGCGAACTCGACGGCCTGTTCGGGGCGGCCGATCTCGACCAGCGAAACGACGGTGTGGAGCCGGTTCGCCGCCTCGTGCGCCTGCGACCGCAGCGCCTCGGCCAGGCCGCGCACGGTGGTCAGTTCCCCGGTCAGCGCCTGGAGTTCCGTGTGGTCGCGCAGGATCACCACGGTGCCCATCGCCTTACCGCGCGAGCGCACCGGCGACGTGCTGACGACGAGCACCCTGGCCTCGGTGAGATGGAGCTCGTCGGTGCGCTCCTCCCCCGAGGTGAACGCTTCGACGAGATCTTCGGGAATGTCCAATGAGGACAGTTCGCGGCCCACCGGATCGGCGGTGACACCCAGCAACGCGCGGGCTCCGTCGTTGCACAGCACCACCCGCCCGTCACCGCCGACGAGCAGCAGCCCCTCGCGCACGGAATGCAGGACGGCTTCGTGGTACTCGAACAGGTTGCTCAGTTCCTCGGGCGCGATCCCCCTGGTCTGCCGCCGGAGCCGGGCGCTGACCAGGTAGCTGCCGATCCCGCCGACCACCAGTACCGCCACCGCGACCCCGATCAGCGGCCACAGGCGTTCCCGCAGTTCGGCGTCGATCGCTTCGACGGTGATGCCGACCGACACCAGTGCGACGACCTGTCCGGCGGCACCGTGCACCGGCACCACGACGCGTTCGGACGGCCCGAGCGAGCCGGCGTAGGTCTCGAGCACCCTGCCGCCGCGTTGCGCCTCGCCGATGTTGCCGATGAACGGCTGCCCGATCAGGTCCGGATTCGGATGCGTGTAGCGGATCCCGTTCTTGTCCATGATGGTCACGAAGTCCACGTCCGTATCCGCGCGGACACTCTGCGCGAACGGCTGCAGTGTCCGGGTCGGCTCCGATGTGGACAGTGCGGCCAGCACTCCGGGGGCGTCCGCCACCGCTTCGGCGACCGCGGTCACCTTGTCCCGCGCCCGGTCTTCGGTGGCCCGGACCGAATCGAGGTAGGCGAAGGTCACCCCGGCCGCGACGAGCGCGAAAAGCACGACGAGCTGCAGAATCAGCAGCTGGCGGGCGAGACTGCCACGCCTGGTCCGGATCCGCGTCGTCGAGGGCACCCGCCCATATCAGCACACCCACGCCGAGGTCGCTCCACACGCCTGGACGGAATTCCCTAAATGACACTCGTACGAACTCAATGAACACAACCGTGACCCAGCTCACCAGCCCGGGTGATAGTGACCGGCAATCCCACGAACACCCCCTGAGCTGGAGGCAAAGGTGCCTACAACGCCGGAAGCGGCGCCACGACGCCGCGACAAGATGCACTACCTGTACCTGGCCGTGATCGCGGCGGTCGTCCTCGGCGTCATCGTCGGGTTCGCCGCACCGGGTCTGGCCAAGGAGCTCAAGCCGCTCGGCACGGGCTTCGTCAACCTGATCAAGATGATGATCTCCCCCATCATCTTCTGCACCATCGTGCTCGGTATCGGATCGGTGGCGAAGGCCGCGAAGGTCGGCAAGGTCGGGTTGCTGTCGCTCGGCTACTTCCTGATGATGTCGACGTTCGCGCTCGCGATCGGCCTCGTCGTGGGCAACCTCCTGCACCCGGGTGAGGGCCTGCACCTCGACCCCGCCGCCGCGGCGAAGGCGCACAAGCAGGCCGAAGGCGGCGAAGGCACCGTCGACTTCCTCATGGGCATCATCCCCACCAGCTTCGGTTCCGCGTTCACCGAAGGCCAGGTGCTGCAGACGCTCCTGGTCGCGCTCCTCGCCGGCTTCGCCGTGCAGAAGCTGGGTACCAAGGGCGAGCCGATCCGCCGCGGCATCGAGCACATCCAGCGGCTCGTGTTCCGGATCCTGGCCATGATCATGTGGGCCGCCCCGGTCGGCGCGTTCGGCGCGATCGCCGCGGT